>NZ_CP146101.1:2400454-2700909 GCF_037023745.1 Streptomyces sp. SCSIO 30461 | reverse complement strand
CACCTGTCACCGGTGCTGGAGGCGGTGCCGGGCTCGGAGCACGGCTACGACGTCGTGGACCACTCCCGGGTGCGGGAGGAACTGGGGGGTGAGCAGGGACTTCGGTCACTGGCCGCCACCGCGCGCGAGCACGGCCTGGGGCTGGTGCTCGATATCGTGCCCAACCACATGGCGGCATCGCCGCGGCACAACAGGCCCCTGTGGGAGACCCTGCGCGAGGGGCCGGAATCACCGTACGCACGCTGGTTCGACATCGACTGGTACGCCGGCGGCGGCAAGGTGCTGCTGCCGGTGCTGGCCGGGCGGCTCGGGGACGAACTCGGCGCGCTGCGGGTCCGGGCAGGGGAGCTGCGCTACGGGGACGAGCACCGCTTCCCGCTGCGTGAGGGCACCGAGGGCCTGCCGCTGCCGGAACTTCTGGACGCCCAGTGGTACCGGCTCGGCTGGTGGCGCCTGGCCCGCACCGAGCTCAACTACCGGCGCTTCTTCACCATTTCCGAACTGATCGGGGTCCGGGTCGAGGACCCGGAGGTGTTCGGCGCCACCCACGCCAAGATCCTCGAACTCGTGCGGGACGGTGTGGTCGACGGACTGCGGATCGACCATCCGGACGGGCTCGCCGACCCGGAGGGGTATCTGGTCCGTCTGAACGAGGCGAGCGGCGGCTGCTGGACCGTGGTGGAGAAGATCCTCACCGGTCCCGAACGGCTGCCGTCGTCATGGCCGGTCGCCGGGACGACCGGCTACGACGCGCTGCACCGGATCGACGGGGTGTTCACCGACGCGGACGGGTGCGGCGAACTGCTGCGTGTCTACCGGGACTTCGCCGCACCCGCGGGAGACCGGGGCGGCTACTGGGGCGCCACGGCCCGCCGCGCCGCCTACAAGGTGCTGATCCACGAGCTGGTGGCGGAGACGGAGGCACTCGCCAGGCTGGCTGAGCGGGTGTGCGCCGCGGACCCCGGCCTGCGCGACCACGCGCCGTGGGCGCTGCGTACGGCGATCCGGGAGCTGCTGGTACGCATGCCGGTCTACCGGACCTACCGAACCGGTGGCGACGGGGTGCTCACGGCCGACCTGGCGCTGCGCGCCAAGGCCGTGTTCACGGTCCCCGAGGAGGCGGACGCCGTGGACGTGGTGCGGGATCTGGCGCTGGGCTCCGGGCGGACCGGGGACGGCCCCGAGCAGTCGGCGTTCCGGGCCCGGTTCGCCCAGACCTCGTCCGCGCTGCGCGCCAAGTCCGTCGAGGACACCGCCTTCTACCGGTACGTGCCCCTGCTGTCCGCCAACGAGGTCGGCGGGGACCCGGAGCACCCGGCGGTGTCCCCCGGGGACTTCCATGCCCACTGTGTCCGGATCGCCCGGGACTGGCCCGCCACGGGCACGGTGCTGTCCACCCATGACACCAAGCGCAGCGCGGACGTACGGGCCAGGATCGCGGTGCTCTCCCAGTGCCCGGAGCGCTGGCAGCAGTTGCTGGCGACCGAGTTGTCGCCGGTGGCCGCGCCGGATCGCCAGATGGCGTGGGTGGGCTGGCAGACGGCTTTCGGCCTGGGCATCCCGCGTGAGGACCGGATCGGGCCCGCCCTGCTGAAGTCCGCTCGGGAGGCGGGGCTGCACACCAGCTGGACCGAGCCCGATCCCGGGTACGAGCGCGCGGTGGAGGAGTTCGTGGCAGCGGGCCCCGCCGGGCCGCCGTTGCACTCCCTGGCGGTGTTCACTCGGGGACTGGACGAGCACGTCCGGGCGAACGCCCTGGGCTCGGCGCTGGTGCAGCTCACCATGCCGGGGGTGCCCGAGCTGTACCAGGGCACCGAGCACCGGTATCTGGCCCTGGTCGACCCGGACAACCGGGAGCCGTTCCGGGAGCGGCCACCGGACGAGAAGGCGGAGCTGACGCGTGCGGCGCTGGCGCTGCGGCGCCGGCGGCCCGAGGTGTTCGGCGTATCGGGCGGCTACACGGCCCTGGCGGCCACCGGACCGGCGGCGGAGCACTGTCTGGCGTTCGGCCGCGCGGGCGAGGTGGTGACGGCGGTGACCCGGCTCTCGCTGAGGCTGGACGCGGCGGGTGGCTGGGGCGGCACGTCGCTAGCGATTCCGGAGGGCCGGTGGGCCGATCTGCTCAGTCCTGGACGGGAGTTCGCCGTAGGCGGAGAAGACGGCGTATCCCTGGAGGAGCTGTTCGCCGATCGGCCGGTGGCTCTGCTGGAGCGGATCGCGGGGAGCTGATCCGGGCGGTAGGCATGCGGCGGGCGGGGCAGCCGTGGACTTCCTCCTTGGGGAAGTCCACGGCCCGGCTCCGCTCGAACCCCGCCTCCGAGTCTCGGCCCCCGCCTTCGCTCAGCCGCCCGCCTCCCCGCCGACGGCCTCCATTCCGCCCATCCGGTCGGCCGGGCGGCGCCCCTTGGGCTGCTGCGGCTCCGGCTGGACCGGCGCCGGCGGCAGCGGCAGCCGCATCGGCTCACCGGCCTTCACGGTGAACAGCTCACCATGGTGCAGCAACGTGAGCGGCTCCCCCTCCGTCAGGGTGTAGTGCGCCCCGGAGTGCCGGATGTCCACCCGCAAGGCACGACCGCGGATGAGGACCGTGAACTTCACACCGGTCAGCGCCTCCGGCAGTCTCGGCGCGAATCCGAGACAGCCCGGCTTGCCCTCCCCCGCGGTGTGGTGGTGGCGCAGCCCGCCGAAGCCGATCACCAGGGCCATCCAGGTCCCCGCGAGGGACGCGATGTGCAGTCCGTCGCGGGTGTTGTGCTCCAGGTTCTCCAGGTCCATCAGGGCGGCTTCGCCCAGGTAGTCGTAGGCCAGCCGCAGATGTCCGGTCTCAGCGGCCAGCACGGCCTGGCAGCAGGCCGAGAGCGAGGAGTCCCGCACGGTCAGCGCCTCGTAGTAGGCGAAGTTGTGCGCTTTCTGCTCAGCCGTGAAGTCGTCGCCGCAGGTCGCCATGGCGAACACCAGGTCCGCCTGCTTGACCACCTGCTTGCGGTAGAGGTCGAAGTAGGGGAAGTGCAGCATCAGCGGATACTGCTCGGGGCCCGTCGACTCGAAGTCCCAGCGCTGGAAGCGGGTGAAACCCGCCGACTGCTCGTGCACCCCGAGCGTGTCGTTGTACGGCACGGCCATCCGGGCGGCGGCATCCCGCCAGGCGGCCGTCTCCTCCTCGTCCACGCCCAGTTCCTCGGCACGGTCGGGATGCAGGGTAGCCGCCTCGGCAGCGAACCGCAGGTTCCGCCGCGCCATCAGATTGGTGTACAGGTTGTCGCGGGCGATGGCGCTGTACTCGTCGGGGCCGGTGACCCCGTCGATGTGGAAGACCCCTTCCGCGTCGTGGTGGCCGAGCGAGCGCCAGAGCCGGGCGGTGTGCACCAGCAGCTCGAGTCCCGGCCCACGCTCGAACACCTCGTCACCGGTGGCGTTCACATAGCGGGCCACGGCGTAGGCGATGTCGGCGTTGATGTGGAACGCGGCGGTGCCCGCGGGCCAGTAGGCGGAGCACTCGGCGCCGGTGATGGTCCGCCAGGGGAACGCGGCTCCCTGGAAGCCGAGCTGATGTGCCCGGTCCCGGGCAGCGGGCAGGGTGGCGTGGCGCCACGCCAGCACGGGGGCGACGGACTGGGGTGCCGTGTAGGTCAGCATCGGCAGCACGAAGGACTCCACGTCCCAGAAGGAGTGCCCGTCGTAGCCGGTGCCGGTCAGGCCCTTGGCCGGGATCGCCCGCTCCTCCCCGCGCGCGGCGGCCTGGAGCACATGGAAGAGGGCGAAGCGCACCGCCTGCTGGATCTGCGCGTCGCCGTCCACCTCGACATCCGCGCAGGACCAGAAGTGGTCCAGATAGGCGCGCTGTTCGGCGAGCAGCCCGTCCCAGCCAGTGCTGCGGGCCGCGGCCACGGCGGCGTGCACCTGGTCCTGGAGCGCGGTCAGCGAGCGCTCCGCCGACCAGCCGTACCCCACGAACTTCACCAGCCGCAGCCGAGTGCCGGGGGCCAGCGTGGCGGTGACCGTGAGTCTGCTGACGTCCGGTTCGCTGCCCGCGGACCAACTCGTCCCCTCGGGGCCCTCGATGATGTGATCGGCGCCGGCGGCCACCCGCTGGCAGCTGTTCCTGGTCCGGTGCACCAGCCGCAGCCGGGTGTCGCAAGCGAAGTCCTCTTCCGACTCCAGCGGGGAGTCGATCGCCGCGGCGACCCGCGGATCGCCGGTGTCCTGCGGGATCGCCTCGTTGGCGATGAGTTCCGACTGGACGGCGACGGTGGACTTGCCGTTGAGCACCTCCACTTCGTAGGCCACCGCGGCGATGGCCCGCTGGGTGAAGGACACCAGTCGCTGCGAGGTGATGCGTACGGCACGCCCGGCGGGCGTGGTCCACTCGGCGGTGCGGTAGAGCACTCCGGTACGGAAGTCCAGGACCCGTTCATGCGAGGTGAGCTCGCCGTACCGCAGATCGCAGGGGTGGTCGTCCACCAGCAGACGGATGATCTTTCCGTCGGTGATGTTGATCAGTGTCTGGCCGGACTCGGGATAGCCGTATCCGGCCTCCGCGTAGGGCAGCGGATGCAGCTCGTGCACACCGTTGAGATACGAGCCGGGGAGTCCGTGCGGCTCCCCCTCGTCCAGATTGCCGCGCCAGCCGATATGGCCGTTGGACAGGGCGAACACCGACTCGCTCTGGGCGATCAGGTCGAGGTCCAGCTCGGTCTCGCGCAGGCACCAGGGTTCGACCGCGAAGGCCGAGTGGGTGATCAACGCGACTCCAGCAGTTCGGAGAGGTCCTCCACGACGATGTTCGCTCCGTGCCGCCCCAGCTCCTCGGCCTGGCCGGTCCGGTCGACCCCCACGACGAAGCCGAAGCCCCCCGCCCGCCCTGCCTCCACACCCGCCAGGGCATCCTCGAAGACGGCCGCTGCCGCAGGCTCGACGCCGAAGGCGCGGGCGGCGGTCAGATAGGTGTCGGGGGCGGGTTTGCCACGCAGGTGCCGCTCCCGGACGATGATCCCGTCGATACGTTCCTCGAACAGGTCCTCGATGCCGGCGGCGATCAGCACATCGCGGCAGTTGGCGCTGGAGGAGACCACCGCGCGGTGCAGACCGGCGTCCCGGGCGGCGCGTACGTAGGCCACCGAGCCCTCGTACGCCTCGACGCCCTGTTCGTGGATACGACGCAGCACCATCCCGTTCTTGCGGGTGCCCAGACCGTTCACGGTCTCCTTGTCGGGGCCGTCGTCCGGCGTGCCCTCGGCCAGTTCGATTCCGCGCGAGGCCAGGAAGGTGCGGACGCCGTCCTCACGGGGCAGTCCGTCCACGTACTGGTCGTAGTCGCGGACGGCGTCGAACGGCTCGAAGGGCACGCCCTCCCGCTCGGCGCGGGTACGCAGATAGTCGTCGAACATCTCCTTCCACGCGGCGGCGTGCACCTTCGCGGTACGGGTGAGCACACCGTCGAGGTCGAACAGACAGGTGCGAACGTGATCCGGTAGACCGAGCATGCATCCGAGGCTAAGGGCTGTCCCGTGGTCTCCGGTGGATCACGCGCGGCGTCGGCTGCGGCACTCGCCCGCCGGTGGGCTCCCTCGGGGAAACCGGCGGTCCGCGGCGGGGGCGGTGTGCCCGGGGTCGCGGGTACGACCCCGGGCGCACCGCTTCGGTCCGTTGCGGTCCGCCGGTCCCCGAATCCGCAGGTACTTCGACGCGGTCCGGGAGACGTTCTCCCCCACTCGCACACAGCAGGGATAAGGCGCCCTCACCGCCGGGGCGGGCGGTGGACACCCCGGCGGCTCGGCGCGGTCGGACCGTCAGCGGTGGTCCGGCAGGCTCCAGTGGTACGGCTCGATCAGCCGGTCGATGCTCTCGGGTCCCCAGGAGCCCGGGGAGTACGTCTCCACCGGGCGGGGGTGCTCCAGGAGCGGAGCGGACGCCGCCCACAGGCGCTCGATCCCATCGGCGCGGGTGAACAGCGACTGGTCGCCGAGCATCGCGTCCAGGATGAGGCGCTCATAGCCTTCGAGTGCGTACATCGAGTTGAAGGAGTCGGCGTAGTCGAACACCATCTCCGCCTCGTCCAGGCGCATCGCGGGTCCCGGCTCCTTCACCAGGAAGCGGATGCCGACCCGGCCGGGGTCGGCGAAGTCGATCAACAGCTCGTTGTTGCGGCGCTCGCCCGCGAAGTGGCGGGCGCCGATCGGGAACATCCGCAGCGCCGGTTCGCGGAACCCGAGGGTGACGACATGCCGGCCCTCGGCAAGCGACTTGCCCGAGCGCAGATAGAACGGCACTCCGGCCCACCGCCAGTTGTCGAGCTCCACGCGCAGGGCGACGAACGTCTCGGTGTCGGACTGGGGGTCCACCCCGGGCTCGTCGCGGTAGCCCTCGTACTGGCCGCGGACGACATGCTCCGGGTCCAGTGGCCGCATGGTCTCGAAGACCTTGGTCTTCTCGTCGCGCAGTGCCTTGGCGGTGAGGCTGGTGGGGGGTTCCATCGCCACGAAGCCGAGCAGCTGGAAGAGATGGGTGACGATCATGTCCCGGAACGTGCCGGTGCCCTCGAAGAACTGCGCGCGGCCCTCGATACTGAGCTTCTCGGGCACGTCGATCTGCACATGGCTGATGTGGTCGCGGTTCCAGACCGGCTCCAGGAAGCCGTTGGCGAACCGCAGCGCGAGGATGTTGTCGACCGACTCCTTGCCGAGGAAGTGGTCGATGCGGAACACCCGGGACTCGTCGAAGACGGAGTGGATGGTGGCGTTCAGGGCCTGGGCCGATGCCAGGTCGGTTCCGAACGGCTTCTCCACGATGACCCGTCCGTTCTCGGCGAGACCGGTCTTGCCCAGCACCTCGATGACGGACGGAAATGCCTTCGGTGGCACGGCGAGATGGAACAGGCGCCGCGGGGATCCCCCGATGGCCTGCTCGGCGTTCCTGACGGCCGCGAGCAGCGGTGTCGGATCGTCGGGGTCCTCCGCGCCGAAGCTCAGGGTGTCCTCGAACCGGTGCCAGTCCTCGCCCTCGGGCTTGGAGCTGCCGAACTCGGCCACCGCCTCGCGTGCGTGTTTGCGGAACTCGTCGTCGCTGAGCGCAGCCTGGGAGGGGGCGGTGCCGACGATGCGGTAGCGGGTCGGCATCAGCCCGGCCTTGGCGAGGTGGAACAGACCGGGCAGCAGCTTGCGCTTGGCCAGGTCGCCGGTGGCGCCGAACAGCACGATGACATGGTCCTCGGGTACCTGGAGGCCGCTCGCCGAACGGTTCTCGGGCTGGTCGGCCGTCGTCTCGTTCGCCGACCCGCCCTCCTTCCCCCCGGCCGCCTGGCCCGCGGCCTGGTGCTCTTCCTGTGTGTGTGCCGGACCGGACATCACTCACCCCGCCTTCTCGGCGTGACCGCCGAACTCGCCACGCATCGCCGAGAGCGCCTTGTCGGTGAACTCGCCGAGCCCGCGCGACTCGTAGCGCTGGATCAGCGCCGCGGAGATCACCGGCGCCGGCACGCTCTCGTCCACCGCCGCCAGCACCGTCCAGCGGCCCTCGCCGGAGTCGGAGACCCGTCCCGCGAACTGGTCGAGCCCCGGCGAGCGGGCCAGTGCGTCGGCGACCAGGTCGACCAGCCAGGAGCCGACAACCGAGCCACGCCGCCACACCTCGGCGACTTCGCCCACGTCGATCGTGTACGGGTAGGCCTCGGGCTCGCGCAGCGGGGCCGTCTCGGCGTCGACGGTGCGGCTGGTGAGTCCGGCGTCCGCGTGCTTGATGATGCTGAGGCCCTCGGCGATGGCGGCCATCATCCCGTACTCCACGCCGTTGTGGACCATCTTCACGAAGTGGCCCGCCCCATTGGGTCCGCAGTGCAGATAGCCGTCGGGCGCGGTGCCGTCGGTGCGGGTTCGGCCTGGTGTCGGCTCGGCCAGTCCCTTGCCCGGGGCGATGGTGCGGAAGATCGGGTCAAGCCGTGCCACGGCCTCGTCGTCGCCGCCGATCATCAGGCAGTAGCCGCGTTCCAGGCCCCAGACGCCGCCGGAGGTACCGCAGTCGACGTAGTGGATGCCTCGTGGGGCCAGCTCCTGGGCCCGGGCCATGTCGTCGCGGTAGTACGAGTTGCCACCGTCGACGACGGTGTCGCCGCTGGCGAGCAGCCCGGCGAGTTCGTCCAGCGTCTTCTGCACCACACCGGCCGGAAGCATCAACCAGATGTTGCGTGGCTGTTCCAGCTTGCCGACGAAGTCCTGGAGGGAGGTGGCCGCGGTGGCGCCCTCGCCTTCGAGCTCCTTGACGGCCTTGGTGTCCAGGTCGAAGACGACGCAGTGATGGCCGTCGCGCATCAGCCGCCGCACCAGGTTGGCGCCCATCCGGCCGAGTCCGATCATGCCGAGTTGCATGGGTGTGTCAGTGGTCATGGCCGACCCCGTTCTCGTGACCGTTCCGATGCCCGTTCCCGTGCCCGTTCGGGCGGCCGCTTCCGTGGCCGTTCTTGAGGGCGCGGTAGTGGCGGATGAGTGCGTTGGTGGACGAGTCGTGGTGCAGTTCCGGCTCCCGTTCGGCGGTGAGTTCCGGGATGATCTCGGCCGCCAGGACCTTGCCGAGCTCGACGCCCCACTGGTCGAAGGAGTCGATGTTCCAGACGGTGCCCTGCGTGAACACGTTGTGCTCGTAGAGCGCGACCAGCCGGCCCAGCACCCGGGGTGTGAGCTTCTCCGCCAGTAGCACGGTGGACGGCCGGTTGCCCTCCATCACCCGGTGCGGCACGACCTCGGGGGCGGTGCCCTCGGCACGGACCTCCTCCTCGGTGCGGCCGAAGGCGAGCGCCTGGGCCTGGGCGAAGATGTTGGAGGACAGGATGTCGTGGTGGTCGCCCAGCGGGTTGAGGCTCTTGCCGAAGCCGATCAGGTCGACCGGGATCAGCCGGGTGCCCTGGTGCATCAGCTGGTAGAAGCTGTGCTGGCCATTGGTGCCCGGCTCGCCCCAGTAGACCGGCCCGGTGTCGTAGTCCACCCGCTCGCCACCGAGGGTGACATGCTTGCCGTTGGACTCCATGGTGAGCTGCTGGAGATAGGCGGGGAAGCGGCTCAGATACTGCTCGTACGGCATCACGCCGACCGTCTGGGCACCGAAGAAGTCCGCGTACCAGACCGCCAGCAAGCCCATCAGCACGGGCAGGTTCCGCTCCAGCGGAGCGGTGCGGAAGTGCTCGTCCATGTCGTGGAAGCCGGCGAGCATCTCACGGAACGCCTCGGGGCCGATGGCCAGCATGGTGGACAGGCCGATGGCCGAATCCATCGAGTAGCGCCCGCCGACCCAGTCCCAGAAGCCGAACATGTTGTCGGTGTCGATACCGAAGGCGGCGACCCGTGCCGCGTTGGTGGACACGGCCGCGAAGTGTCGGGCGACGGCCTCCTCACCGAGCCGGCCCACCAGCCAGTCCCGTGCCGAATGGGCGTTGGTGAGGGTCTCCAGGGTGCCGAAGGTCTTCGACGAGACGATGAACAGGGTCTCGTCGGGTGACAGGTCGTGCAGCGCCTCCACGAGGTCGGTGGAGTCGACGTTGGAGACGAAACGGAACGTCATGTCCCGGCTGGTGTAGTGGCGCAGCGCCTCGTACGCCATCACCGGGCCGAGATCGGACCCTCCGATGCCGATGTTGACGACATTGCGGATCGGCTTCCCGGTCGCGCCCCGCCACTGCCCCGAGCGCACCCGCTCGGAGAACGCGGCCATCCGGTCCAGCACTCCGTGGACCTCGGCCACGACATCGGTGCCGTCGACGGTCAGGGAGCTGCCACGGGGCATCCGCAGGGCGATGTGCAGTACGCGCCGGTTCTCCGACACGTTGATGCGATCGCCGCGGAACATCTCGTCCCGGTGGTGTTCGAGGCGGGACTCGCGGGCAAGGTCCAGCAGCAGCCCCATGGTCTCGTCGGTCACCAGGTGCTTGGAGTAGTCGAGGTACAGCCCGGCCGCCTCGGCGCACAGCCGCTCGCCGCGTACGGGGTCGTCGGCGAACAGCGACCGCAGATCACGTGCGGCGATCTTCTCGCGGTGGCGTTCCAGCGCCTGCCATGCGGGGCGCTTGCGGAGCAGTGTGGCCGTCATCGGGTCATCGCCTCCTTCCTGCGTGCGAGCACTTCACGCGCTGTCTCGGTCACCCGCTCCGGGGTGAAGCCGAACTTGGTCAGCAGCTGTTTGAGCGGCGCTGAGGCGCCGAAGGTGTGCATACCGATGAGAGCGCCGCCGTCGCCGACATAGCGGTCCCAGCCGAAGGTCGACGCCTGCTCGATACCGACCCGTGCGGTGATGTGCGGTGGCAGCACTCGGTCGTGGTACTCCTTGGGCTGACGGTCGAACAGCTCCCAGCAAGGCATGCTGACCACCCGCGCCTGGATGCCGTGGGAGGCCAGTTCCTCCCGGGCGGACAGCGCGAGATGCACCTCCGAGCCGGTGGCCAGCAGGATCACGTCGGGCTCGCCCGAGCCCGACGGCACGTCGGCCAGTACGTAGGCGCCCAGGGCGACTTCGGACGCGGCGCCGAAGCCGGACCCGGAGCGGTCGAGGGTGGGCAGGGCCTGGCGGGAGAGCACCAGCGCGGCCGGCTCATGGCGCAGTCCGGCGATCAGCCGCCATGCCTCGGTGACCTCGTTGGCGTCGCAAGGGCGGAACACCAGGAGACCCGGCAACGCCCGCAGTCCGGCGATCTGCTCGACCGGCTGATGGGTGGGGCCGTCCTCGCCGACACCGATGGAGTCATGGGTGAAGATGTGCACCACCGGGATCTCCATCAGCGCGGACAGCCTGATGGCGGCCTTGGCGTAGTCGGAGAAGATCAGGAACCCGGACCAGTACGACCGCAGCTTCGTCAGCGCCATGCCGTTGGCCACGGCGGCCGAGGCGTGCTCCCGTACACCCAGGTGGAGATTGCGCCCGTACGGCTCGTCCGGCTCGGAGTCACCGGCTCCGTCGAAGGTGAGCCGGGTCTTGGTGGACGGGGCCAGGTCCGCGGACCCGCCGATGACCCAGGGCACCCGCTCGGCGAGGGCGTTGAGCACCTGCCCGGAGGACTCGCGGGTGGCCAGCCCCTTGGGGTCGGGGGGAAATTCGGGGAGCTTGCTGTCCCAGCCGTTCGGAAGGTCGCGGCGCTGCATGCGCTGGATCTCGTCGGCGAGTGTCGGCCAAGCCGCCCGGTACTCCTCGAACCTTTGTTCCCAGGCGCCGCGCAACTCGGCGCCCCGGGCGCCGATGCCCTGCTCGAAGCGTGCACGGACCTCGTCGGGGACCCAGAACTCGCGGTCCTCCGGCAGTCCGAGGAAGCGCTTTGCCGACCGTACGCCTTCGGGTCCGAGCGGCGAGCCATGGGCTTTGGGCGAGTCCTCGACCGGCGAGCCGTAGCCGATGTGGCTGTGCACCAGGATCAGGGTGGGCCGCTCGCTCTCGGAACGGAAGCTGTGGAAGGCCCGGTCCACCGCATCCAGGTCGTTGGCGTCGGCGACGGTGGTCACGTTCCAGCCGTAGGCCAGGAAGCGCGCGGCGACGTCCTCGGTGAAGGCGATCCCGGTGTGGCCCTCGATGGTGACCCGGTTGGAGTCGTAGATCCAGCACAGGTTGGACAGCTGCTGGTGTCCGGCGAGGGACGCCGCCTCGGAGGCGATGCCCTCCATCATGCAGCCGTCACCGGCGAGGGCGTACACATCGAAGTCGAAGAGCGTGAAGTCGTCGCGGTTGTAGCGGGCGGCCAGCCAGCGACCCGCCATGGCCATCCCGACGGAGGTGGCGACACCCTGCCCCAGCGGCCCGGTGGTCGTCTCCACGCCGCTGGTCCAGCGGTATTCGGGGTGTCCGGGGCAGCGGGAGCCCAACTGCCGGAACGACTTCAGGTCGTCGAGGGTGACGGCGGGGCGCCCGAGTACCTCGTAGTCCGGGTCGACCGCCTGTACCCCGGCCAGATGCAGCAGGGACCAGAGCAGCGTGGAGGCGTGCCCTTCGGAGAGCACGAAACGGTCCCGGTTGGGCCAGATCGGGTCCGCGGGATCGAACCTCAGGTACCGCTGCCAGAGCGTGTACGCCACGGGCGCGATGCCCATGGGCGTGCCCGGGTGCCCGGAGGCTGCCTTCTCCACGGCGTCCATGCACAGGCCGCGGATGGTGTTGACCGACAGCGTGTCCAGGTCGATGTCCAGGGTGGTCATATGCGCTCCCGTTTCCGGCAGGTACGGCGGGTACCCGGGCTCGGCGAGTGGTGCGGGCTTGGGCGATACGGTGCGGGCGGGGCACCGGGCGACGCGCGTCCGGGCGCTCCCCGCCCACCGCACGGCATGGACGGTCCTCTTGCCAGCCTGACCGGAAGCACTTGCTCCGGTCCTCACCCGCGAGGGGTGAACAGGCCGGAAGCGTCGGCGTCGGCCATGGCTCAGGGTGACTCAGACGTGCGGTACGACGGCTACCGGGCAGGCGGCGTGGTGCAGGACGGCGTGCGCTACGGAACCGATGTGGGAGCCCCTGGCCGCACGGCGGCCCACCACCACCAGCGAGGCGCCGGCCGCAGCCTCCACGAGCCGGTCGGCCGGACGGCCCGGTGTGGCGTCCTCGGTCACCTCGACCCCCGGAAACTTGTCCCGGTAGGGGCGTACCGCCGCGGCCAGCTCCGCCTCCCGCTCACCGCGTACCTCGGCTTCCCGGTGATGGAAGGCAGGAGCGTGCCAGGTGTGCAGGATGTGCAGCGGGACGTCGTGCTTTGCCGCGAAATCGAAGGCGAACTCCAGCAGCTCGCCACCCCCGTCCCCGTGTCCGGTGTCCAGACCGACGACGACCTCTCCCCCTTCGGGGCGGCCTCCCTCGCCGTAGCCCGGCCGGACCAGCACCACAGGGCGCTTGGCGTCCGCCACGACCTCCTGTCCCACCGAGCCGACGATGAACCCGGAGGCGCTGCCGAGCGCGGACGACCCGAGCACCAGCAGCTCCGAGTCGGAGCCCACGTCCACCAGCAGCCTGGCGGGGGCGTCCTCGGTCTCCTCAGGCGATGTGCCGACCCCGGGGCTGCGGGTACGAGCCCGCTGCTCCGCGGCCGTCAGCAGGCTCCGGTCCTCCTCGGCCTGCGCCTCCCGCGTCGGCCTCACGCCCTGGAGCCGGTGCTCCTCCCAGCGCGACGCGTACACCAGGCGCAGGCTCGTGCCCCGCAGCGCGGCCTCGTCGGCTGCCCAGTCCACGGCCGCCATGCTGTCGCCGGAACCGTCCACTCCCACAGCGATGGGTAGGGACATGGTGGTCCTCCTTGCCTCGGGGCACATGCGCAGCGCCGTCACGGACCACCGCGCACAAGGACGCCTCATCACGAAGCTACCGATGAGCGGCGGGCGCCGCGATTCAGAGCTTCACGGAACGTGAGCAGGGTCCGAGGGCAGGCGCCGGCGAGGTTCAGCGCGCCGCGAGGCGGAAGCTCATCCGGCCGAAGCCCACGACGTCCCCGGCCTGGACCACGACCGAGCCGGTCACCCGCCGGTCGTTGACCGTGGTGCCGTTGGTGGAGCCGAGGTCGCGCAGCACCCACAGGCCGCCGCGCAGCGACAGTTCGGCATGCAGCCGGGAGACGGACTCATGGCTGAGCCGCAGCCCGTTGGACGGGTCGCGGCCGATGCGCAGGGGGTACGGTCCGGGTTCGGGCAGCAGCAGCGGGGGAAGTCTCTCCGCCTGCCAGGCGCGGCCGAGTCGAACGGAGAGCGCGGAGACCCGGCCGACCGCGCCGAACAGCTTCTTGGCCAACCGGCCCTCGGTACGCAGATCCGCGGTGAGTGCCCGCAGTTCGTCGGGGGTGCTCGCCACGAGGGCGAGCTCCACCCGTCGCACGAACGTGTCGTGGGACAGCCTGCCTTGGACCGCGCCCTCCCGGAGTCTGCCCAGTGCACGGTCCCGTTCCGCGTCTGAGACGCGGGCGAGGTATGTCTGGAACTCGAAGGAGGACGTCACACAGCCGATTGTCGGGCCGGATGCCCCGGGGTGTCCAGAAGCGGCGGTGCGGTGGACGATCCGGTCAGCGCCCCGCGCGCTGGGAGCGGATCAGCTCCCGGTACCACGCGTAGGACGCCTTCGGGGTGCGCTCGAAGGTCTCGTAGTCGACATGGACCAGTCCGAAGCGCTGGGACGCCCCCTCCACCCACTCGATGTTGTCCGTCAGCGACCAGACGAAGTAGCCGCGTACGTCCACGCCCGCCTCGATCGCCTGGTGCAGCGCCCGCAGATGTCCGTCCAGATAGGCGATGCGGCGGCTGTCGTCGATGCCGTCGTACGAGCATCCGTTCTCCGTGATGTGGACGGGAGGCAGCCGGTCCCCGTAGCGGTGCCTGAGCGAGACGAGGAGTTCGCGCAGTCCGTCGGGGACCACGGGCCAGCCGAATTGGGTACGCTCCGCGCCCTCGACCTCGCGGAGCCCGAAGGGCAGTCCTTGGGGCATTCCGAGACCGGAGTACGAGGCGAGGGCGTCCGGTGTCGGGGCGCCGACCCGCATGGGGCTGTAGTAGTTGATGCCGTACCAGTCCAGGGGCTGGGAGATCACTGTGAGGTCCTCGGCGACCGGCCCGGGCATCAGGCCGTCGAAGCCTTCGGGGTAGCGGCCCGTCAGCAGCGGGTCGGAGAAGAGCCGGTTGGTGAGGATGTCGTAGGTCTCCGCGCCGGTGCGGTCCTCCTCACTGTCGCTCGCGGCGTGTACGGGTGAGTGGGAGACCGCGAGGCCTATGTTCGCTGCGCCCGCCGCACGCAGGGCCTGCACGGCGAGGCCGTGGGCGAGCAGTTGGTGGTGGGCGGCGGGCAGCGCGTCGAAGAGGAGCTGTTCTCCGGGAGCGTGCTCGCCGAGCGCATAGCCGAGCAGGGTGACCTCGGCGGGCTCGTTGACGGTGATCCACATGGGTACGCGGTCGGCCAGCCGTTCGGCGACGGCGGCGGCGTACTCGGCGAAGCGTGCGGCGGTGTCGCGGTTCAGCCAGCCGCCCGCATCGTCCAGGGGCAGCGGGGTGTCCCAGTGGTAGAGGGTCGGGGCAGGCGTGATGCCGTGGGCGCACAGCTCGTCCACGAGGCGGTCGTAGAAGCCGAGCCCGGCCGGGTTGGCGGCACCGGCGCCGCCCGGGATCACCCGGGGCCAACTGACGGAGAAGCGGAAGGCACCGGCGCCGAGCCCGGCGAGGAGGGCGACATCCTCACGGTAGCGCTCGTGGAAGCCGGTGCCACGGGCGGCGTCGGCGCCGTCCTTGATGCGGCCCGGCTCTGCGGCGAAGGCATCCCAGCCGGACGGGCCCTTGCCTTCGGCGTCGGCGGCCCCCTCGGTCTGGAAGGCGGACGCGGACGCTCCCCACAGGAATCCCGGCGGGAAGAAGGGCAGCGCGGCGGCGGGCGGAACGGGCTGCGATGTCATGGCCCGGACCCTAGTACCGGCGGGTAGCCGTCCTCCAGACCCGGGAACTTGTCAGGATGGATGCGAATGCCACCGATGCGGAACTGACGGACCGACACGACAGGGGATACGCCAGTGCTGTTCGAGGTGTGGGCGCCGCACGCCCGGGACCGGGTCGTGCTGTGGCTGGACGGTGTGCGGCAACCGATGGACCGCGATCCCGGACGCGGGGGCTGGTGGTCCGCGGATGCCGAAGCGGCCGACGGCGCGCGCTACGGCTTCCTGCTGGACGAAGGACCGCTGCTGCCCGACCCGCGTTCGCGGCGCCAGCCCGACGGCCCCGACGGGCCGAGCGCTGTGGTCGCCCCGGACGCGTACGCCTGGAACAGCGGCGACTGGCCGGGCCGCGGCCTGGCGGGCGCGGTGCTGTACGAGCTGCACGTGGGCACGTACACCACGGAGGGCACGCTGGACGCGGCAGCGGCCCGGCTGTCCGAGCTGGTGGAACTCGGCATCACCCATGTGGAGCTGATGCCGGTGTGCCCGTTCCCCGGGGTGCACGGATGGGGGTACGACGGGGTGGCGCCCTGGGCCGTACACGAGCCGTACGGCGGCCCCATGGCGCTCAAACGCTTTGTCGACACGGCGCACGGTCTGGGGCTCGGGGTGGTCCTGGACGTGGTGCACAACCATCTGGGGCCCTCAGGCAACCATCTGCCATCCTTCGGACCGTATCTCACGGACACCCACCACACGCCGTGGGGCGCGGCGATCAATCTGGATGCCCCCGGCTCGGACGAGGTGCGCGCCTATCTGGTGGGCAGCGCGCTGGCCTGGCTGCGTGACTACCGTGTGGACGGACTGCGGTTGGACGCCGTCCACGCCCTCGTGGACAACCGCGCGCTGACCTTCCTGGAGGAGCTTTCGGCCGCTGTGGACGCCTTCGGCGCCGACGCGCACAGGCCGGTGTTCCTGATCGCCGAGTCGGACCTGTGCGATCCGCGGACGACCACACCGCGCGAGGAGGGCGGGCTCGGGCTGCACGCCCAGTGGAACGACGACTTCCACCATGCCCTGCACACAGCCATGACGGGCGAGTCCCGGGGCTACTACGCGGACTTCGCCCGTGCCCCGCTGGCCGCGCTCGCCAAGACGTTCGGTCATGTGTTCTTCCACGACGGGACGTACTCGGCCTTCCGGGGGCGCACCCACGGGCGCCCGGTGGAACTGAGCCGCACTCCGGCACACCGCTTTCTGGGGTACATCCAAACCCATGACCAGGTCGGCAACCGGGCCATGGGCGACCGGCTGTCCGCGCGGCTCTCCCCCGGGCGGCTCGCGTGCGCGGCGGCGCTGGTGCTGACTGCGCCTTTCACCCCGATGCTGTTCATGGGCGAGGAGTGGGGGGCGTCCACGCCTTGGCTGTACTTCACGGACCACACCGACCCGGAGCTTGCCGAGGCCGTACGGCAGGGCAGGCGGCGGGAGTTCACCGGGCACGGCTGGTCCGCCGACGACATCCCGGACCCGCAGGAACCGGCGACGCGGGAACGCTCCTGCCTGGACCGCGGCGAGCGCGACCGGGAGCCGCACGCCCGGCTGCTGGCCTGGTACCGCGAGCTCATCGCACTTCGCCGCTCCCAGCCGGACCTGTCGGACCCTGATCTGGCGGCGGTGCGGGTCGCCTACGACGAGGAGGCGCGCTGGTTCGTGTTCCGGCGCGGGGACCTCAGGATCGCGGTCAACCTGGGCGAAGCCCCGGCGGTGATCCCGCTGGGCGGGGGCGAGGCCGGGGTGCTCGCGGTGTGGAACGGGGTGCGGGCTCCGGGGCCTGACGGGGTGCTGGAACTGCCGGGCGAGTCGTGTGTGGTGCTCGTGGGCGAGTAAGGGTCCGGGAGGTACCGGACCGTGCTTCAGGCATCCCGGTAACGGTCCCGGGCCTCGGGGAGCTTCCGGCGACCTGCTGGCCGGTAGCCGGCGACGGCTCCGGCACCGGAGCTCGGAGTGCAGACGATCGCGCTCGAAGAGCCCGGCTCCCGGAGTGCGGCCGCCGCGGCGGGGGCGCCCGGCTCCCGGAGTGCGGCCGCCGCGGCGGGGGTGATCGCCGTACCGTGGCCATGACGGCGGTGTTCACGGTGCACGCCCGTCGGTTCGAGCAACCCGGGCCTGCCGGGACCGGCCGACCATACCGTCACCGCCGCCACGGCGGCGCCGTGGTCGTCGAACGCGACCAGACACCGGGCGTCCTGGTAGGGCAGCCCTGCCGCCATCGCGTGCGGGCGCTCGTCCGTGAACCTCGCCCCCTCCCGGGCCGCCCGTTGTGCGGCGGTGAGCACATGCGCCCGCTGCGGACCGACGGCGGCGATCCGCGTGCCCGGCGCGGGTGTTCCCACCGTCGGACGGGGCCGGTGCTTCGCATCCGTCCGGCGTGCTGCGCCGCTCGCGTGGCGCAGCACGACCGGGCGAGGGTCAGTCCGCTCCGGGGCCCCGGCCGATGAGCCGCTCCAGCAGGTCCTGGAAGTCGCCGTTCACGACGATCCGCAGTCCCTCGCCGTCCTCGGTGCGGTCGCTGAGCTGGGTGAGCGTGCCGTCGCGCCACCAATACACGTACGGGGTGATCGCACCGGGCGTGTCGGCGTATCCGGAGGCCGCGAAGGCGGCCATGCCGTTGAGCGACGGAATGATGCCGGCGTCGCGAATGACATGGAACGCGACCTGGTGCCGGAAGGGCAGGGCGACGAGCGCACCGTCGGCGGTGATGTGCCGACCGCTGATCTGGTGGGCGAGCGTGTCGAGCGCGAGGACCCGGCTGGCGGTGTAGAACGAGTCGCCGACAACCACGTCGAAGCGCATACCGCCCGCGTCCTCGACCACCTCATGGCCCTCCACCGGAAGGCCGCGAAGGTTCGCCATCGCGCGTTCCCTGAGTTCCTCGATCCGTCCGAGCGGCTCAAGGGCCTCGTCGGTGAGCATCATGACGCTCTCGGGGAGGTCGAGAGCGAGGACCTCACACAGTCCGGGCGCAAGGTGCCGCGCGTAGCCGAAGGCGCTGGGATCGAGGCCGTCCGAGCCGATGACCCTCGGGTAGAGCTGCGCGCGGATCTGCTCCGGTGGCAGGGTGTCCAGGGCCGACGGCGCGTCCATGGTGCGCAGCACCGTGGTGACATGCCCGCGGATCACCTCGGGCCACACTCGGGGGCCGCGGTCGTCGTTGTGGCAGACTGCCGCGAGATTGCCGAGTCCGAACTGGCGGCCGGAGCTGTCGGTCACCACATCGGAATAGACGGTGACCTCGAGGCCCTGCTCGGCGAACGCCTCCCGGACCTGCCCGCGGAAACGCGCGGCCTCGCCGACCGAGAAGAACGCGAACTCCTCGTCGCGGGGCACGTCGTCCCCGTCTCTCCTGGGTCCTCGCCGGAACAGCCCCACATCAGCCCCCGCTCATCGTGTGGTACTCGGTTTCCCGCGTGTGCTCTGGTTTCGAGCCTACCGATCCCCCGGCCGGGCGCGCTCTGCGGGTACCGTGCCTGCCCCGCCCCGCTCAGTCCATCCGTACGGTCAGATGGGCCCGATGCCTGCCGTGCGCGATCAGACGGGCGTTGGCCTCGTCGGAGTCCGTTACCCAGCGCTCGGCGCCACGGCGCTCCTTGCCGAAGCGCACATGCCGGTCGACCAACCGGGGCAACCGCCGCCGGTCGTCGAGCTCCAGGTACCAGACCTCGTCCAGCAGGCCGCGGATCCGGGCCCAGGGCCCCTCGTCGTGGAGCAGGTAGTTGCCCTCTGTGATGACGAGTGGGATGCCCGGCCCGACCGGGATGCTGCCCGCCACCGGCTCCTCGATCTCGCGCCGGAATGCGGGCGCGTACACCGTGCCGCCTTCCCCGGCCCCTCTGAGCCGGGCCAGCAGCGCGATGTACCCGGCGGCGTCGAAGGTGCCGGGCGCGCCCTTGCGGTACGCCAGTCCAAGCCGCGCCAGCTCTGTCTGCGCCAGATGGAACCCGTCCATGGGTACGAGCACGGCGGACCCGTCCAGTCGCGCCACCAGCTCCCCGGCGAGCGTCGACTTGCCGGCTCCCGGCGGCCCGGCGATCCCGAGGATCCGGCGCCCTTCGGCCCGGGCCAGGCGCCTGGCCCGGGCGGTGAGTTGTTCGATCGCGGGTTCCATGGCAGGCATTGTGCCCGCGTCCGGGGATACTGGGCGCTCCCCGCTCATCCTCGGCAAGGAGCACCCATGTCCACGCAGCGGCGCCGTGTCGCCCTGGTCACGCTGGTCGTCCGCGACTACGACGAGGCCATCGCCCACTACCGGGACGCCCTCGGTTTCACGCTCGTCGAGGACACGGACCGGGGCAACGGCTCACGCTGGGTGGTCGTCCGCCCCGGGGACGGCGGTGGCAGCGATCTGCTGCTCGCCAGGGCGGCGGGCGATGAGCAGCTCGCCGCCGTCGGTTCGCAGACCGGTGGCCGTGTGGGCTTCTTCCTGCACACCGACGACTTCGCCCGCGACCACGCCCGGATGGTCGCCGCAGGGGTGCGCTTCCTGGAGGAGCCCCGCCGTGAGCTGTACGGCACGGTTGCGGTGTTCGAGGACCTTTACGGCAACCGGTGGGATCTGCTCCAGCCCGCGGAGGCATGAGCGGCGAGGCGCCGCGACGTCTCAGGGCTTGCGGACCTTGATGACGACGGTGCTGCACACCTTGTCGGCAAAGGTCTGGTGCTTGCCGTCCCACAGCGGCCACAGATAGCCGATGTAGCACGGCAGTCCGTCGAGGACATGCGCCAGTTTGCGGACGAACGCCATTCCGAAGCCGAGTGTGCGCCCATCAGCCTCGCGGTGCAGGCTGATCCCGAGGACGCGCTTGCCGATCGTCTGCCCGGTGCTGCCTTCCCGGTAGAGCTGGAAGAAGGCCATGCCGACGGCATACAGAGCGCCGACCGCGAAGAGGGCACCGGGCTCGGCCGTGGCCGGGTCGTCGCTGAGGGCGAGGTCGATCAATCCGAGCGCGTACATGGGACCCGCGATGATCAGGGCATCGAGCAGGTAGGCACCGACACGTCGGCCCCAGTGGGCCAGCGTGGGCATTCCGCCGGGCATGCCGGGGTACGCGCCGTACGGCTGCTGAGCACCGTAGGCAGGGGGCTGCTGGGGGTAGCCCTGGGGAGCGCCCTGCTGCGGATAGCCGTGACCAGGCCCGCCCTGCGGAGGCTGCTGGGAGTAGGGGTTGTTCGGGTCGCCAAAGCTCATGGGTGAAGCCCTTTGTCGGTTCCTGACACGGCGGTCCGGGCGGAGGGACGACCAAGCGATCCGAGCGGTCTCCCCCTGTGGTACCGCGCACTGCGCCCGACATCGTGGACGTACGTTCGACCGCTTGTCCAATCGGACTCCTGCCGCGTCCCACCCCGTCGCGTCCTGCCGCCATTTGGCGGCAGGACGGTTGCGGGTCCGTCAGACGTGCCATGGGATCGACGCATGCACATACCCGGAGCGATATCCGGCCGCGGGCGTTGTGCCGTGGTCACCCTCGCGGCGGTGCTCTGCACGGCGATGCATTCCGGGGCGTTCGCCCCGACGCACACCCCACCCGAGCACTCCCTGGCCGGAGGACCGGTCCCCCCTCCCGTGAACGGTCCCTCCCTGGACTGGAAACCCTGCCCCGGAGCACCCGGCTTCGAGTGCGCCGCCGCCTCCGTACCGCTCGACCACCGGGCTCCGGGCGGGCGGGCGATCGAACTGGCCGTCATCAAGCGGAAGGCGACCGACCCCGGGCACCGCGTCGGCACCCTCTTCTACAACCCCGGCGGCCCCGGCAGCTCGGGGACGGAGGATCTGCCGCTGTCCTACGAGCTCTTCCCCGAGGAAATACGCCGGCGCTTCGACATCGTCAGCTGGGATCCGCGCGGAGTCGGATCGAGCACGGCCGTGAGGTGCTTCGACTCCCCGCAGGAGGCCTACGAGTGGGCGGCGCGGAACGCGGGCGGATTCCCGGTCGGCGCACAGGAGCGCGAGGTCTGGTTCGACGGGTACACCGATCTGGCCAGGCGCTGCGAGAAGCGCGACCCCGAGCTGTTGCGGCATGTCTCCACCGCCGACACGGCCCGCGATCTCGACCGGTTGCGGGAGGCCGTGGGCGAACAGCGGCTCAGCTACTTCGGGGTGTCCTACGGAACGCTCCTGGGTGCGACCTACGCCAATCTCTTCCCCGGGCGGGTCCGCGCCATGGTCCTGGACGCCAACATCGATCCCGAGGCCTGGTTCGACCACGGCACGAAGATCGAACCGCCGCTGACCATGTTCCAGCGCACGGACGCCGACCTGGGCGCCGCCGCGACCCTGCGGCAGTTCCTGGACCTGTGCGGGCGGACGGACACCGAGCACTGCGCGTTCTCGGCGGGCAGTCCCAGCGCGACCCGGGCCAAGTACGAGCAGCTGCTGCGGCGGCTCGAACGGCGACCCGAGAGCGAGGGGGTCGAGCAGGAGGGATGGACCTACGCCGTCACCGTCGGCACCACGTTCGAGCACCTCTACACCGTCGACCCGTCGTGGACCGAGCTCGCGGAAGTCCTCGAGGATCTCTGGCAAGGGCGCACCCCGGACGAACCTCCTTCCCCGCCCGCCCCGGTGCCGTACCCCGGTTTCGAGCAGATCGAGGCGATTCGCTGCTCGGAGAGCCCCAACCCCCGTGACCCACTGCGCTATCCGTCACTCGCCGACTTCGGCTACCGCCGCGCCGGCGACCTCGGACGCCTCATCCCCTGGTCCACTTCGGCCTGCGCCGTCTGGCCGGCATCGGCCGCCGACCCGTACCGGGGCCCGTGGAACCGGCCGACAGCGCCGCTCCTGGTGGTCAACTCCACCTTCGATCCGGTCACTCCGCACCAGGGTGCCGTGGCCATGACACGGGAGCTGGCCAACGCCCATCTGCTCACCATCAAGGGGTACGGGCACTCCGCACTCACGAATGTCAGCCTCTGTGCGGACGAGTACGAGAGCCGCTATCTCATCGACGGCACCCTGCCCCCGGCCGGGACCGCCTGCACCCAGGACATTCCCCCCTTTGCTCCCGTGAATCCGATCGAGCCCGAGGGCGGTCTCGACACGGGCGGCGGTGGGCTGGCGAAGGGCGACCGGGTTCCCTCGCGTGCCGGTGCCGCGACCGGATAGGTTGCCGGGAAGCCCGCGGCGTCCGGTGCATGGGGTCAGCCCCGGCCGTACCGGGTGTACTCGGGTGATTCGACAGCGCAGCGACGTGCCGTGCCGGACGTCTTGAGCCGCTGTCCCCACACGGTCACAACACTGGTGTCCCCGAGCGGCGACAGCGGCCGACCGCGCCTGGAACACGAGGCCGGGCAAAGGGGAGGACCGGCATCGACCACCGTGGAACCAGACCGCCCGTCGACGGCCGGTGCCCTGGCAGGCGGCGGCGCGCCGTCCGCCGAGTCCACGGCCCCGGGTGCGCCGTCGGCCGGGAACACGCTCGCCGGCTCCTGGCGGCTGCTGCGGGACCCGGTGGTCGTCACATCGGCCGTCGCGTGCCTACTGCACCTGCCGTGGTTCCGGTTCGTCGCCAACAGCGGTGGTGACGTCGCCGCCCAGGACGCGTGGGCCTCCGACCACACCTCGCGGATCATGCCCTCGGCAGGACGGCACCTGGGTCAGCTTCCGCTCTCGTCCGGCTCCAGCCGCAGCGAGATGGAGTTGATGCAGTACCGCTGGTCCGTGGGGGTCGGGTAGCCCTCGCCCTCGAAGACATGCCCGAGGTGCGAACCGCAGCGTGCACAACGCACTTCGGTGCGGACCATGCCGTGGGAGCGGTCCTCGATGAGCTCCACCGCGTCCGAGTACTTCGGGTCGTAGAAGGACGGCCAGCCGCAGTGCGACTCGAACTTGGTACCGGAGGTGAAGAGCTCGGCGCCGCATGCCCGGCAGGAGTAGACGCCCTTGGTCTTGGTGTTCGTGTACTCACCGCGGAAGGCGGGCTCGGTACCGGCCTCCCGGAGCACCGCGTACTCCGCCGGGCTCAGCTCCGCACGCCACTGCTCGTCCGGCTTCTCGACGTCGTACGCCATGCTCGTTCTCCCTCGTCTCGGGTCCTGGACGGACTCACTCGGACAACTGGGCCAGGATCAGTGGACCGAGGTCCGTCACGTCGCCCGCGCCCATCGTGAGAACGAGATCACCGGGCGCCGCCATTCCCGCGACGAGGCCGGGAACAGCCGCCTTGTCGGGCGCGGGGGTCACACGGGCACCCGCGGCGGTCGCGGCGTCGGTGATCAGGGCGCTGGTGACACCCGGGATCGGGTCCTCACGGGCCGGATAGATGTCCAGGACCAGGGATGCGTCGGCGAGGGCGAGGGCTTGGCCCATCTCGACGCCGAGTTCCTGTGTGCGGGAGAAGAGATGGGGTTGGAAGACCACGAGCAGCCTGCGGTCGCCGGCGGCGGCTCGCATGGCCTCCAGGTCGGCGGTCATCTCGGTCGGGTGGTGCGCGTACGAGTCGATGACCTGCACACCGGCCGATTCGCCCTTGAGCTGGAGACGGCGGCCCACGCCGGTGTACGCGGTGAGGGCGGTGGCCAGGTCGACGGGGGCGATGCCCATCCGGACGCCGGCGGCGAGGGCGGCGGCGGCGTTGTGGGCGTAGTGGCGGCCCGGGACGGAGACGGTGAAGGTGATCTCGCCACCACCGGCGCCGCCCGCGCCCACACCCGTCGCCTTGTCCGTGTCGGCACCCGTCACGACGCCTTCGGCCAGGGCGACGGTGACCTCGCTGGTCATACCCTTCGGCCGGATCGCGAGGATCCGCACATCGGCCGCCTCGTCCTCACCGACCCGCACGATCGTCAGTTCCTCGCGGGTCGCGACCCGGGCGGCCAGCTCCCGGGCGCCGGAGTGCTCGCCCACGACCAGGGTGCCGTTCCGCGGGATCTTGGCGACGAACGCCTCGAAGGACTCGTGGATCTCGTCCATGGATGCGTAGTTGGCGTGGTGGTCGAGCTCGACGTTGAGCACGATCGCGACCTCGGGGTCGTACTTCTGGAAGCTTCGGTCACTCTCGTCGGCCTCGGCGGCGAAGAGCTCGCCCTCGCCGTGCCGGGCGTTGGTTCCGGGCCCGGCGAGATCTCCGCCGATCGCGTACGAGGGGTCGAGGCCCAGCTCGCTCAGGGCGACCGCCAGCATGGAGGTCGTGGTGGTCTTGCCGTGCGTACCGGCCACGGCGATCGTGCGGGTACCGTGCATCAGCGAGGCGAGCGCGTCGGAGCGGTGCACGACGGGAACGCCGAGTTCGGCGGCTCGGGCCAGCTCGGGATTGTCGGCACGGATGGCGCTGGAGACGACCACGCAGGAGGCGTCGTCGGCGAGGTGCTCCGCAGCGTGCCCGATGTGCACGGTCACCCCGAGCGCGCGCAGGGCGTCGGCCGTGGCCGACTCCTTGGCATCACTGCCTGCGACCTTCGCACCGCGCTGAGCGAGGATCTTGGCGATCCCGGACATTCCGGCGCCGCCGACGCCGATGAAGTGCGGCCGTTGCATGGCGCGGGGGATGCCGGGTGCCATCTGTGTGTCTCCAGAGTGCGATCAGAGCGGGTGCCGTACGAATGCCCAGCCTATTCGCTGTGGGCGAAGAGCTTGAGCACCGGTACACCGACCTTGTGACGGGCCCGGGACGCCCAGTCCCGGTGGAAGAACTCCTCCACGTAGTGCGGTGCGGTCAGCACGATCACCTCGTCGGCGCCGGATTCGTCCACGATGGTCTTCAGCGCGTCCAGCGGATGGTCCTCGACCACCTGGCCGACCGCCTCGCTCCCGGCCGCCCGCAGTGCCGCGAGCGAGTGCTCCAGGGCGATCTCCGCGGGCTTTCTCGCCTCCTTGCCCTCGGGTTCGTCCCCTTCTCTGACCGCGTCCTTGAGTTCGCCCATGGCGACATCGTCGATGGCACGCAGCAGGAAGTCCGCCTGGTCGCCTCGCGGCTGCATGAGCACGATGAACGAGACGGGCTCGTCCGCGTGCAGGGTGGTGACGAAGTCCACGTCCACGGACGTGAGTGGCTTCTCGATCATCAATACGCTGGTGAACACTTCAGGCGCCCTTCTGCGTTCTGCGGAAACCATCCTTCCCCGTGTTCGCACGGGGTCCGTGAGTAATAGTGCCCGCCCGGGGCAAACCGGAACGAAAAACGCCCGCTACCTGTCCGGTCTATCCGATCCTGCGGTAGCTGGTGAAGAGGAACCCGTCCTCTTCCAGCAGCGATGCCAGCCCGAAGCGCCGCGGCACCGCCACCGACGGCCCGCCCGCGATCCGCTGGGCGTCCCCAGCGGTCAGCGTCGGGGACACGGTCAGGCACAGTTCGTCCAGCACATCGGACGCGATGAACTGGCCCAGCAGCCGCGGACCGCCTTCGGTGAGCAGCCGCCGCAGCCCTCGGTCGGCCAGGGCCCGGACGGCGCGGGCGGGGTCGACGCCGGTGCCGTCACCGGCGACCACCACGTCCACGCCCGCCGCGCGGGCGGCGTCCATCCGGTCGGGCGGCGCCGTGGCCCCGGTCAGCACCAGGGTCGGCACCTGAGGGGAGGCGTACAAGGGCAGGCTGAAGTCCAGATCGAGGCCGGCGCTGACCACGGCCACGGCAGGGGCGGGCCCCTGCCCGGCCGCCGCTCTGCGCTGCGCGAAGGCCTCCCGGGCCCTGGCCGGGCGGTAGCCCTCCTGACGTACCGTTTCCGCTCCGACGATCACCGCGTCCGCCAGCGCCCGCAGGGTGCCGAAGATCCGCATGTCCATCGCGGAGGAGAGCGGCTGCGAGCGCCCCTCGTGCTGGGCCGCACCGTCCAGGGAAGCGACCATGTTGCCGCGCAGCCACACGCCCTCCGTACCGTCACCGCGGGAGCCAACGCCCGGGTAGGCATAAGCCTCCGCGAGCTCGTCGAGGCTCCACTCACGGTCGGCCGGGCCGGCGGACCCGGCGGACCCGGCGGTCGGGTCGGTCACAGGGAACAGACGTCGCATGACGTGCAGTCTGGCACGGCCCGTAGAGTGGTGAGCTGTGTCGACCAGTCCCATAACCGAAGCGGCCCCGCTCTCCCTGTGCGCGCGTGAGCCCCATGTACCCGCCGACCGACTGGTCGCGGAGATGGTCCCGCCGCCGCGTTTCGACGCGGTCCGCTTCGACACCTACGTACCCGACTCCGATCAGCCCAGCCAGAGCGAGGCTGTCTCGGTGCTGAGCGCGTTCGCCACGGGCCTGGGCGGCGCGCACGCCACCGGGTCGGGCCGGCGGCGCTGGTTCGCGAAGAAGCCCGTCGCTCAGGCGGCACCGCGCGGGGTCTATCTGGACGGCGGCTACGGAGTCGGCAAGACCCATCTGCTGGCCTCGCTGTGGCACGCCACACCGGCCGAGCCGTCCCTCAAGGCCTTCGGCACCTTCGTCGAGCTGACCAATCTGGTCGGCGCGCTCGGCTTCCGGCAGACGGTGAGCACCCTCGGCGGGCATCGCCTGCTGTGCATCGACGAGTTCGAGCTGGACGACCCGGGCGACACCGTGCTGGTGTCGACCTTGCTCGGCAAGCTGGTGGACGCGGGTGTCGCGCTCGCCGCCACCTCCAACACACTCCCGGGAAAGCTCGGGGAGGGCCGGTTCGCGGCTGTCGACTTCCTGCGGGAGATCCAGGGACTGTCGGCACACTTCAGGCCGTTGCGTATCGACGGCGAGGACTACCGCCACCGCGGGCTGCCCGAGGCCCCGCCGCCGTTCACCGACGAGCAGGTCACCAGGACGGCACACGCCACCGGCGGCGCGTCGCTCGACGCCTTCCCCGAGCTGCTCGACCATCTGGCACGGGTCCATCCGAGCCGTTACGGAGCGCTCACGGACGGAGTGCGTGCCGTCTGCCTCACCGATGTGCGGCCGGTGCCGGACCAGTCGACCGCGTTGCGGCTCGTCGTGCTCGCCGACCGGTTGTACGACCGCGAGGTGCCCGTGCTTGCATCAGGGCTGCCGTTCGACCGGCTGTTCAGTGACGAGATGCTGAAGGGTGGGTACCGGAAGAAGTACTTCCGGGCCATCTCGCGGCTCACCGCGCTGGCCAGGGACGCGAAGGGGCTTGTCGGCCGGTAGACGCCCGCGGGTTCCAGTAGGTTGAAGCCAGTTGGACCGATTCACTGGCTGGAGAAGGGATCCATCATGGCCACCACGCGTCAGGCTCACACCGTCTGGGAAGGCGAGTTGCTCAAGGGCTCGGGCGTCGTCACCTTCGACTCGTCCGGCATCGGCGACTTCCCGGTCTCTTGGCCGTCGCGCGCCGAGCAGGCGAACGGCAAGACCAGCCCCGAGGAGCTGATCGCCGGCGCCCATTCGAGCTGCTACTCCATGGCCCTCTCGCACGGTCTCACCGGCGCGGGCACCCCGCCCACCCGCCTGGAGACCAAGGCCGAGGTCACCTTCCAGCCCGGCGAGGGCATCACCGGAATCCACCTGTCGGTCACCGGCGAGGTGCCGGGCATCGACGAGGCAGCGTTCCAGGCCGCGGCCGAGGACGCCAAGAAGAACTGCCCGGTGAGCCAGGCCCTGACCGGCACGACCATCACCCTGAGCGCCAAGCTGGCGTAGCGGCCGCGTTCACCCGCAGACGGACGGAGGGGCGGCCCCGGGCACTGTGTGTGCCCGGGGCCGCCCCTCCCCCTTCCTCAGCCGCGCCTCAGCCGTGCTGCTGCACCGCGCCGCCGTCGCCGGCCCCTCCGTCGCCGGCGGCGCCGCCATTGAACGCACCGCCGTCACCGCCGTCGCCGATGCCGCCGTTCTCGGCACCCGCGTCACCCGCACCGCCGTCGCCGATGCCGCCGTTCTCGGCACCCGCGTCACCCGCCCCGGCGTCCGCCGCACCACCGTCGCCGATGCCGCCGTTCTCGGCACCCGCGTCACCCGCGCCGATCTGGGCACCGACCGCGGCGAGCGCCGTGGTCACCGGCTGGAAGAAGGTCTCACCACCCTGGGTACAGTCACCGCTGCCGCCCGAGGTGAGTCCGATCGCGTCACCCTCCCTGGTGAACATCGCGCCACCGCTGTCACCGGGCTCCGCACAGACATTGGTCTGGATGAGCCCGGTGACGGTGCCCTCCGGGTAGTTCACGGTCGCGTTCAGACCGGTGACCTGCCCGTCGCTCAGGCCCGTGGTGCTGCCCATCCGGAAGACCTCCTGGCCCACGGCCGCCTCGGCGGCCTGGTTGATCTCGACCTGCCGGCCGTCGCCGAGGTCGACCGAACTGGCCGCCTGTGTGTTCGGGTCGTCGTAGGTGACGAGCGCGAAGTCGCCCTCGCCGGGGAATACGGCCTCCTGGACCGTGCCGATGGGGGCGCCGCCCTGCTGATCGGACCACTGCTCGGCCGCCACACCGCAGTGCCCGGCGGTGAGGAAGCCCGGCTGACCGTCCTGGGTGGTGACGTTGAAGCCGAGCGAGCAGCGGGAGCCCCCGCCGAAGATGGCATCGCCGCCCTCGACGAAGGCCTTGAACTCACCGGAGGACTTCCTGATCCGAGCCATGCCGTCACCGAGCGAGTCGACGGCCGTCTCCAGCTTGTCCCAGCGTGCTCCGGTCACCGTGCGGTCGGCGGTCACGAGGATCTGGTTGGTGCGGGGGTCGATGGACCACGCCGTACCCGGCACGGCGGCCTTGTCGGACAGCGACTCGGTGGCCGCCTTCAGCGACGTGACGCTGTTGCGCACACTCCTGGCGACCGCGCCGGCCTTCTCGACCCGGCTGTTCGACTCCGCGTCGTCGCCGACGACATTGACGACGAGCTGCTGCTTGCCCGCGTCGTAGTAGGCACCGCCGTAGGAATCACCGAGCTGCCCGCCGAGTTGCCGGAGCAGCTCCGAAGCGGATGCGGCGCTCAGCTTTCTGGGTGCTTCCGACGGATCCCCCTCGCCGGACTGCGAAGCGTTGGCGTTCGGCAGCAGTATGGCCGCTGCGGCGATGCCCACCGCCCCGGCTCCAGCGAGAATGGCCTTCCGCTTGGGTATTCGCCTGTGACTCAACTCTTCGCCTCCTGGGGGTGTTGCGGACTGGGTCGCTCAGTGGGGACGACCCGGGGACGCGTCCGGCCCTGAATACGGACGGAGGCAGCGGTTCCGTTCAGCAAAGCGCCGAGAAAATGTTTTTGACGGTGCGTCACGGAATATCGTTCCGGACATCGACTGGATGATCACGAGTCATCCGTCGCTGATCGATACCGACCGATATTTCGGTAAGGTTCGTCGCCTCGCGCGGCTGGCAGACTTGGACAGGTGAACATCAGCAGCTCCCCCGGCAGCCCCTTCCGTCACGAGCCGACCGCCCGCGACGAAGCCCCGCAGTTCGTCCTTCCCCTGGTGGCCCGGATCGAGAAGACCGCTCCGCCGTCCCGGACCGACGCGCTGGAGACCGCGGCGCGCGCGGTGCTCGTGATGCTCAGCGACGAGCGGTCGCTGGGCGACGGCGAGTGGGCGCAGTCGATGCGCGACTGGCAGGACGCCCGCATCCGCAAGGTGGTGCGGCGGGCGCGCGGCACCGAGTGGCGCAAGGCGTCGGCACTACCAGGAATCACGGTGACGGGCGAGCAAGCGGAGGTGCGGGTGTTCCCGCCGGTGCCACTGGACGGCTGGCCACGGGAGCTGGTGAAGCTCCAGGTCTCCGGCACCGAACTGGAGGACCCCGAGGTAGCGGAGACTCACACCGAGCGCCCCGGCGCGGCTGTGATCTGGCTCAACCCCGCGCTGGGCATGTCGACCGGCAAGGAGATGGCCCAGGTGGGTCACGGGGCCCAGCTGCTGTGGTGGGACATGCGCGAGTCCGAGCAGACCACGTGGCGCGCGGCAGGCTTCCCGCTGTACGTACGCACCGCGCGTCCCGAGCAGTGGGCCGGACTCACGACGAGCGGTCTGCCGACCGTACGGGACGCGGGTTTCACGGAGATCGCGCCCGGCTCGATCACCGTGGTGGCGAGCCATCCGCAGTTCGCCTGAGAGCTTGTGATATCCCGCAAGATCCGTTTGAACAAACAGCGCCCCCGCTGCGTACCCACCGGTACTGCCATACGCAGACACGCACAACCGCTGGGGAGGAACACTTGCTGCGGCGCATCAACGGGACAGCACTCATCATCGCGGCCCTGGTCGCCACGGTGGGCGCGCTCGCGTTCCCCGTCTGGTCCTACGCGGACCGGTCCGGCACAGGCCAGGCCAATCTGAACGCGTCGTCCGTGGCGACCCAGTGGGGGCCGCTGACCGCGACCGACCGCGACTTGCTGGTGAAGGTGCGACTGGCCGGACTCTGGGAGCTGCCGGCCGGCCAGCAGGCGATCGAACGCGCCCCCAGCGAAGCGATCAAGGAGGCGGGGGACCACCTCGTCGTCGGCCACACCGATCTCGACGAGCGTGCCCGCGACGTGGCGGCAAAGCTCGGCGTCGAGCTGCCGAACCAGCCCAACGAGCAGCAGCAGGGCTGGCTGCGGGAACTGTCCGCGGCAAGCGGGCAGGAGTACGAGTACAAGTTCGCGAACCTGCTGCGCAACGCGCACGGCAAGGTCTTCTCCGCGATCGCCATGGTCCGCCACACCACCCGCAACACGCTGATCAGGCAGCTCGCGAGCGACGCCAACCAGACCGTGCTGGACCACATCACCATGCTGGAGGCCACCGGCAAGGTGGACTTCGACGCGATCGCCAACGAGGCAGCGGCCGGTGCCACCGCCAGCCCGACCGGCCCGCCGCCCCCGGACGGCAACCTGCCGCCCGCTCCCGCCCCGGCCACCCCCTCGAACCCCGGTGAGGCCACATCGAAGCCGTCCACGCAGCCGGGAGCGCCGACCGCGGTCAACACCAACCGGCCCGCGCCGGGCACCCAGCAGTAGCGGGACACGTCCCCGCGGTGCGTCGCTCCGCTGAAGCCGAGGTTCCGGACGCCTTCACGCGTCCGGAACCTCAAATCAACCTCTGAACGTCTCCTCCTCTGGGTTCGGCTCGGTCCCGCCGGGCCATGACCCCTGCACACGCAGCGGAGGGGGAACCATGAAGAGGATCGAAAGGCTCGGCACCGGCATCGGCTGGCGCCCCGAGATCGCGGACACCGTGGAGCGGTTGCCGGGGCTCGACTGGGTCGAGGTCGTGGCGGAGAACGTCTGCCCCGGCCATTTGCCGGACTCTCTCGTGCGTCTGCGGAAGCGCGGCGTCGCGGTGGTCCCGCACGGTGTCGCACTGGGCCTCGGCGGCGCCCAACGCCCGGACCCCACGCGTCTCGCGTCACTGGCCGAGCGTGCCGAGGCACTCGGCTCCCCGCTGGTGACCGAGCACATCGCGTTCGTCCGTGCCGGAGGCCCTCTCATCGCCTCTCCCGGCCTGGAGGCCGGGCATCTGCTGCCCGTACCCCGCACCAGGGACGCCCTTGCGGTGCTCTGCGAGAACGTGCGCATCGCCCAGGACTCGCTCCCCGTACCGCTCGCCCTGGAGAACATCGCCGCGCTGTTCTCCTGGCCCGGCGAAGAGCTGACGGAAGGCCAGTTCCTCGCCGAGCTGGTGGAGCGCACAGGCGTACGACTGCTGATCGATGTCGCCAATCTGCACACCAACCACGTCAACCGCGGCGAGGACCCGCTGGCAGCGCTCGACGAGCTGCCCGTCGAGGCCGTCGCGTACGTCCATGTCGCGGGGGGCGTCGAGCGCGACGGTGTCTGGCACGACAGCCACGCCCATCCGGTGCCCCGCCCGGTCCTGGACATCCTCGCGGAGCTGCGCCGCCGTACCGACCCGCCGGGAGTGCTGCTCGAACGGGACGACGGCTTCCCGCCGCCCGACGAACTGGCCGCCGAACTGACGGCGATCAGGCAGACCCTGGAGTCCGCCGCGGTAGCGGCCCCGGCAGGCGGCACACGGCCGAAGGAGGGCGCCGGGACCCTGCACGCCGCCGCCCCGGCGCCTGGTCCCGATCCCGCTCCCAAAGCCACGGACGACGCGGCGCGTACGCGACTCGCGCTGGCGCAGGCGGCCCTGCTCTCCGCGCTGGTCGCCGGTACGCCCGCGCCGGAGGGATTCGACGCGCCGCGGCTGCGGGTGCAGAGCCGAGCCCTCGCCGCCAAGCGGTCCGACGTGGTGGCCAAGGTGGCTCCCGAACTCCGGCAGATCCTCGGCAGCGGCTACCGGGCCGCGTTCCTCGCCTACGCCCGTAGCAGGCCCATGACGGGCGGATACCACCGCGACGCGCTGGACTTCGCCGAGCACCTGCTGATCGCAGGGAACCCGCAGGACCCGGCCGCCCGGCGGCAGCTCACGTACTGGTGGCAGGACCGGGCCGGCACCCGGCCGCCTCGCCGCACGACCCGGATCGTACGGGCGGCCCGTGCCGCCCTCGTCAGGAGGTGACTCCCGGATGCTGACTTTCCTCGCGCTGCTGGTGGACACCGCCATGGCCGTCTCATCAGTACTGCTGATCAGGGGGTTCACCAGGGCCCGTGGCCGCGGACCGGCCGGGCCCGTGTACGACGTGATGGAGGTGGCCTTCCTCAACGGCGGGCCCGCCCGTGTGGTCGATACGGCGCTGACCACCATGGCGACCGACGGACGGATCGCCATCGGCGGGCCCGGGATCATCGCCGTACGGCAGGCCGTGGCGTACCACCCGGTGGAGCAGGCGGTACTCCGGGAGGTCGCGGCGGCACCCAACGGGGCACTGCACCACCTGCGACTGGCCGTGATGCGCGGCTCCGCCGTGCAGGCGATCGGCGACGGCCTCGCCGCCCGCGGTCTGATGGCGGATCCCCGTGCAATGCGCCCGCTGCGGCGCCATGCCGGAATCCAGACGGGTTGCGCCTTCCTCCTGTTCCCCGCCGGGATCGTGCTGATGGTGCTCCAGTACACGGCCTTCGAGGGGCATGCGGGATCCTTTCCATTCCTCGTGGCGGTGCTGCCCGCGATCTTCGGGGGCTTCCTGGTCGGGGCCATCTGCGCGGCCAAGGCGAACCGCAAGGTGACATCTGCGGGCAGACGGGCCGTGTACGAGTACCGGCGGGCCCACGCGGGCGCCGGGGACACGGCCCATCTGATCGCGTTGAACGGACTGCGCGCGATTGCGGACCCGGTGCTCCAGAGCCAGTTGACGACGGCCGCACGGCTGGGGCGGAGCAGGCGGTCCCCCGTGGAGGTCGGCGTGGGGTCCACGCTGCTCATGGAGGACATCGTGTGGTGCGCCTCGTCTCCTGACGGGGGCGGCTCGGGCGGCGGCGGCTGCGGCGGCGCGAATGGCAGCTCCTGCGGCGGAAGCGGTGGTTGCAGCGGTGGGTGCGGGGGCTCGTCCGGTGGTGGTTCGAGCTGTGGGGGTGGTGGTGGTTCGAGTTGCGGAGGCAGCAGCTCCAGCTGCGGAAGCAGTAGTGCTTCGAGTTGCGGAGGCAGCAGCTCGAGTTGAGGCAGTGGAGGGGCGGCGGTTGACAGGTCGTCATGGCACCCGGCGGACCGGCGACCCGGGAACTGGCGCATCGGGGTCATTGACGCCGACACCTGACAGCGGTGCTTTACAAGCCGCTCCCCTCCGGTTTCCCTTCGTTCCACGGCGGTACGAAGGGAAACACGATGAGCGTACGAGTGTGGCGCGGAGCGGTCGGCTCGCTGGTCCTTTCGGCCCTCCTCACCGCACCGGCCGGTGGCGCCACCCTCCCCGGCGTGACCGGAGCGACCGGAGCAGGCCTGGCGGGCGGGACGGCCAAGGCTGGCAACCCTGTTGAGGACGCCGGCGTGCTCACCGCCGCCACCCGGGCCCAGGCCGCGGGGATCCCCTTCGGTCCCTGTCCCGCCGTCGAGCGGCTCCCCGTGTATGTCGAGTGCGGCACGGTCGACGTACCGGTCGACTACGCGAGACCGCTGGGCCGTCAGATCCCGCTCACCGTGAGCCGGGCCAGGGCCGGCGGACCCGCCACCGCCCGCCAGGGCTCGCTCGTCTACAACCCGGGCGGCCCCGGCGGTTCCGCCATGTACTTCCCCAAGGCGTCCCAGTGGCCGGAGTGGAAGCGGATCGCTCAGGCATATGATCTGGTCGGCTACGCCCCGCGCGGCGTGGGACGGTCCGCACCGTTGTCCTGCCAGGACCCGGCCGACTTCACCAAGGCACCCACTCAGGCCCCGACCACGCCGTCGGAGTCGTACAAGCGGGAGCGGATCGCCCGCGCGAAGGCGTATGCCCGCGGTTGCGCCCGCAGCGGAGGGTCGGATCTCCGGCATCTCAACTCGCTGAACAACGCACGCGACTTGGAAGTGCTGCGGGCGGCGCTGGGCGAGGAGAAACTGACCTTCGTCGGGTCCTCGTACGGGACGTACCTGGGGGCGCTGTACGCCGTGCTCTTCCCCGGACGCGTACGGCGCATGGTGCTGGACTCGGTGGTCGATCCGTCGCCGGACAAGATCTGGTACCGCAACAACCTGGAGCAGTCGCTGGCTTTCGAGAGCCGCTGGGCGGACTTCCGCGCCTGGGTGGCCCGGCATGACGCCGTCTACGGCCTGGGCAGCACCGCGGCCGAGGTCCAGCACAGCTACGAACTCGCCCGCGCCCGGGTCGCGCTTGAACCGGCCGGGGGCAAGGTGGGGCCCGAGCAACTGCGTTCTGCGTTCCTGCGGGCCGCGTACTTCGACGACTACTGGCCGCGCCGGGCCGCCGCCCTCGCCAAGTACCTGAAGGGCGACTCGAACGACCTCATCGCCGTGGCCACGCCGGATCCGGCGGACGCCGCGGAGGAGGAGAACGGCAACGCCGTCTACACGGCCGTAGAGTGCAACGACGCGCCATGGCCCACGGACTGGAAGGTGTGGGACCGCGACAACACCGCGCTGGCACGCCGGGCTCCGTTCGAGACCTGGGCCAACGTGTGGATGAACCTGCCGTGTGCCTACTGGCCCGCGCCGCGGCAGCAGCCGCTGGATCTGCGCATGGCGCCGGGGGTCCTCCCGTCGCTGTTGATCCTCGCGGCCGAGCGGGACGCGGCGACGCCGTACCCGGGTGCCCTGGAGATGCACCGGAGGATCGGCGGTTCGGTGCTGGTCACGGAGCGGGACGCCGGTTCGCACGGCATCGTCGGCGGCACGAACACCTGCGTCAACGGGCATGTGGACGCGTATCTGCTGACGGGCAGAACACCGGTGGAGGCCGGGACGCCGGTGCGGCGCGCTTCATGCGCGCCGCACCCGCAGCCGGACCCGGTGTCTTTGGAGCAGCGCGCGGTGGAGCGTGAGCGTACCCGCGCTCTGCCGCCCGCTGTCTGATCTTCCGGGTCAATGGGGGTGGGCCGCCCGGCGGAACGGCTCACCCCAGGTCGTCGGGGCGCCCCGGCTACCACGGGAACGCCCGGGTCACGGGGCGGAGCTCAGGCCAGCCCGGCCACCAGCTCCGCCACGCTCTTGCGCCGCCCGGTGTAGAAGGGGACCTCTTCGCGGACGTGCATCCGTGCCTCGGAGGCACGCAGATGGCGCATCAGGTCGACGATGCGGTACAACTCGTCGGCCTCGAAGGCGAGGAGCCACTCGTAGTCGCCGAGCGAGAACGAGGCGACCGTGTTGGCGCGCACGTCCGGGTAGCCGCGGGCCATCTTGCCGTGGTCCGCGAGCATCCGGCGGCGGTCCTCGTCCGGCAGCAGGTACCAGTCGTACGAGCGCACGAACGGGTACACCGAGACATAGTTGCGCGGCGTCTCGTCGGCGAGGAACGCCGGGATGTGCGACTTGTTGAACTCGGCGGGACGGTGCAGGGCCATGTTCGACCACACCGGCTCCAGAGCACGGCCGAGGCGGGTGCGGCGGAAGAGGTTGTAGGCCTCCTGGAGCTGGTCCGCGGTCTCCGCGTGCCACCAGATCATCAGGTCCGCGTCGGCGCGTAGTCCGGACACGTCGTATGTCCCGCGAACGGTGACGTCCTTGGCGGCGAGCTGGTCGAACAGCTCCTGGACCTCGTCGGCGTATCCGACCCTGTCATCGGGCAGCACGTCGCGCAGCCGGAAGACTGACCACAGGGTGTAGCGGATGACCTCGTTGAGGTCCTTCGCCTTCTTACCGGCGTTCGGGATCTTTTCGGGCGCACTCATAAGCCTATTCTCGCCCGTCCCGGACAGTGCCCCGCACCAGGGGTGCCGTGGCGATGATCTCTTCCGCCGCTCGCCGGCCGCTGCCGACGCAGGCGGGGATGCCCACACCGTCGTACGCCGCGCCGCAGACCCGCAGCCCGGGGAGCTTCGCCACCGCGTCCCTGACCCGGGCGACCCTGCTCAGATGGCCGACCGGATACTGCGGAAGGCCCCCGGTCCAGCGGGTGACCCGGGTCGCCACCGGCCGGGCGGTGAGTCCGATGGCCTCGTGGAGATCCGCCAGGGAGACATCCACGAGTTCGGAGTCCTCGCGGTGCAGCTGCTCCTCTTCCCCGTAGCGGCCCACGGAGGTGCGCAGCAGGAACAGGTCGGGGGCGCCGTCCGCCACCCAGCTCCACTTCCGGGCCGAGAAGGTGGAAGCCTTGATCGTGCGGCCGTCGACGGGCGGTACGAGGAAGCCCGAGCCTTCCGGGAGCTGTCCGGCCAGGTCGGAGCGCCGGAAGGCCAGGGTGATCAGCGCCATCGAGGCGTACTCGACGCCGGCCAGTTCTGCGGCGGCCGCCGGGGACTCCGCGGCGAGCAACGCGGACGCGGGTCCGGCGGGCGTGGCGAGCACCACCGCGTCGGCCACGAGCCGCCACTCGTCGGTGCGGACCAGCCAGTACTCAGGGGTGCGGCTGAGACCGACCACCCGGGCGCCGGTGCGGATCTCGCCGCCCTGGGCCCGTACGGCGTCGGCGACGGCGAGCGGAAGGGTGCCTACACCTCCGTCGATGCCCATGAAGACGGGGCCTGTCTCCTGCCGCCGGGCGGCACTGCGCTGGACCGCCCGGACGGCGTCCTGGAGCGAGCCGTCCGCTTCCCGGACGGCTTCGAAGAGCTGGGGCACGGCGGCGCGCATGGAGATCCGGTACGCGTCGCCCGCGTACACCCCACCGAGCAGCGGCTCGACCAGCCGGTCGACCACTTCGCGGCCGAGGCGCTGGGCGACGAAAGCACCGATGGCCACGTCGTCGCCGAGGTCGGCGGGGGGCAGCTCGCGTTCCCGCTCGATCCGGGCGAGGCCATCGGGGGAGAGCAGTCCGGCCAAGGCATCGGCATCGCCCGGTACCCCCATCACATGGCCCTTGGGCATCGGGCGCAGTGCGCCGCGGGTCCAAACGGACGCGGTGGCCGTGGCCGGTGCCTGGAGGCGCTCGCCGACGCCCACCGCTCTGGCGAGGTCCACGGCCTCCGGCCGGCGGGCGAGCATGGACTCGGCGCCGAGGTCGACGGGCGCTCCGGCGATCTCACCTGCCAGGAGTTTGCCGCCCAGCCTGCCGGTCTCCTCCAGCAGGGTCACCCGGAACCCCGCGGACAGCAGCCGGTGGGCGGCGGCGAGCCCGGCGATACCGCCGCCGATGACGACGACACGGCCCGGCTGCCCGGCCGCGGTGGCCGTCCTCGTCCGCGCATCCCTGTCGGCGTTCGTGTGCCCACTCATGTGCCCACTCTCTCAAACGACGCGCCGGGGACCGCAACGAGTCCTGACCGTGACCGCTTCGGGACCGTGGAACGGCAACCCGCTCCCCCGCCCGGCACGTCGAACTGTCAGCAACCACCACCACCTTGGGGGACGACATGCGTGTACGGCGTCATACGGTCGCGGCGGCGCTGCTGACCGCCTCACTCGCGCTCGCGGGCTGCAGTGCGTCCGACGGCTCGTCCGGGGACGCGAAGTCGGCGGCGAGGCATGGCGCGGCCGATGCGGCACCCGGCCGCGGGCCCGCGGCCGAATCCGGGTACGCCGCCGCGTCGCCCGCCCCGGGAGCGCAGCGGGACGGGACGGCGAAGAAGCCCGCGGCGGGGACGCACATCATCCGCACGGCCGAGCTGTCGGTGGAGGTGAAGGACGCCACCAAGGCCCTGGCCCGGGTCCGAACCACCGTGGAGACCGCGGGCGGCCACGTCGCGGACGAGACCACCGAGCGCGTCGACGACACCCGTGTGGCCTCGCGCATCGTGCTGCGCGTCCCCCAGGACCGCTACGCCTCGCTGCTCACCGACCTCGAAGGCTCGGGAAAGCTGCTCTCGCGCAAGGCGGACGCGGAGGACGTCACCGACCAGGTGGTGGACGTGGAGAGCCGGATCGCCACCCAGCGGGCGAGCGTCGCCCGGGTGCGGGCCCTGATGGACCGGGCGGAGAAGCTGGCCGATGTGGTGACGCTGGAGGGGGAGCTGAGCAGGCGTCAGTCCGAACTGGAGTCCCTGCTGGCCCAGCAGGCGTCACTGAAGGACCGCACGTCGATGGCGACGATCACGCTGTCGCTGTCCGAAGCGTATGACGCGAAGCCCGCGGTCGAGGACGATCCGGGTTTCCTGGATGCTCTGAAGGGCGGCTGGGACGCGCTGGCGGCAACGGTGCGCTGGATCGGTCTCGTCCTCGGCGCCGTGGTCCCGTTCGCGGCCGTCGCCGCCGTGCTCTACGCCCTGTGGCGCCTGCTGGTCCGGCCGCTTCGGCTGCGCCGCCGCCCCGGAACCGCGGCCGCTGACGCGCCCGCCGGGCCCCAGTACCCGCTCTACCCCGGGAAGTCGGAGCAGCCGGAGTAGCCCCGGGGACCCGAGCATGCCGAGGGGGACTGAACGGGCCCGCCGCCCGTAGCGTGTTCCGTCATGGAACGACTGGTGGTCATCGGCGGCGACGCGGCGGGCATGTCCGCCGCGTCTCAGGCCCGCAGGCTCAGGGAACCGTCGGAGCTGGAGATCGTCGCCTTCGAGCGGTCCCGCTTCGCCTCGTACTCCGCCTGCGGCATTCCGTACTGGGTCGGCGGCGATGTGCCCGGACGGGACGAACTGATCGCGCGCACCCCCGGCGAACACCGGACGCGCGGGATCGATCTGCGGATGCGCACCGAAGTGGTGGAGCTCGATGTCGAGCGGCACGGCGGTGGCCGTGTCAGGTCCCGTGACCTGGAGTCGGGCGCCGAGTCGTGGTCGGACTTCGACAAGCTCGTCATCGCGACCGGCGCCCGCCCGGTACGCCCCTCGCTGCCCGGAATCACCGCGCCCGGGGTGCATGGTGTGCAGACCCTGGAAGACGGCCAGGCGCTGCTGGACACGCTGTCCCGGTCGGCGGGGCGGCGGGCCGTGGTGATAGGTGCCGGATACATCGGCGTCGAGATGGCAGAGGCGCTGCTCAAGCACGGCTACGAGGTGACGGTCGTCAACCGCGGCGAACAGCCCATGGCCACCCTCGACCCCGACATGGGCCGGTTGGTGCACGAGGCCATGGACGGCCTCGGCATCACCACGGTCAACGACTCCCCCGTCACCGCGGTCCTCACCGGTCCTGACGGCCGGGCGCGCGCGGTCGCCACCGACGACGCCGAATACCCGGCCGACGTCGTCGTGCTGGGCATCGGGGTGGAGCCAGAGACGACGCTCGCACGGGCGGCGGAGCTGCCGCTCGGGGCGCACGGGGGGCTGCTCACCGATCTGGCGATGCGGGTACGCGGCCATGAGCACGTCTGGGCGGGCGGCGACTGCGTCGAGGTGCTGGACCTGGTCTCGGGCCGGGAACGACATGTCCCGCTCGGTACGCACGCCAACAAGCACGGCCAGATCATCGGCGCGGGTGTCGGCGGAGGCTACGCCACGTTCCCGGGGGTGGTGGGCACGGCCGTCAGCAAGGTCTGCGATCTGGAGATCGCCCGCACCGGGCTGCGTGAGAAGGACGCCCGCGAGGTGGGGCTGCGCCATGTGGCGGTGACGGTCGAGTCGACCAGCCGCGCGGGCTACTACCCGGGTGCGGCTCCGATGACGGTCAAAATGCTCGCCGAGCGCGGCACGGGTCGGCTGCTCGGGGTGCAGATCGTCGGCCGCGAGGGCGCGGCCAAGCGGGTGGACGTCGCTGCGGTCGCCCTCACGGCAGGGATGACGGTGGAGCGGATGACATCCCTCGACCTCGGCTATGCCCCGCCGTTCTCACCCGTCTGGGACCCGGTCCTGGTCGCAGCGCGGAAAGCGGTGGCGGCGGTCCGGGACGCCGGGTACTGACCACGGACGGACACGGACGGCCCGCCCGACCCCTCCCGCACCGGGGAGTCGGGCGGGCCTCCGGAGTCCTGTCGGCGCAGGGTCGGTCGCGAGTCGTCCTCGCGGTACCGTCCGGACTCGGCGACCGCGCGGTTCAGCCGGTGCTTCAGCAGGCCCGACAACGGCTTCTCCACCAGGCGGTGCACCAGGTAGGCGAGCACCAGCATGCCGGCGGTGAGCAGCCCGACCAGCAGATAGCCGGGTACGTACGGTTCCAGGACGCCGATGGCCTCCCAGCCGATCTGCTCGTGCAGCAGGTACAGCGGGTAGGTGCTTGACCTCGGGGGCGACCGACCAGGTCCCTCCCCACGCCATGTAGTGGTACGCGACCACCATCAGGGCGGCGAGCAGCCGCAGTCCGTCCAGTGCCGCGATCCGCCCGCGCCGGGGCGCCGGTCTGCGCTGCGGCGCCGGCTCCTGTTGCTGCTGCGGCAGAGTCAACGTCTGGACATCAAGCGGCATAAGGAGCGGCCCCCTGGGATCGTCAGCGCGCGGTCCGGCCGTGCACGTACTCCACAAGCCGGGTCAGGGCATCCGGGGCGGTGGTGGGCAGAACACCGTGGCCCAGGTTGAAGATGTGGCCGTCGAGCCCGGTCGCGGCATCGAGTACCTCGCGGGTCTTGGCCTCGATCGCCTCCGGCGATGAGAACAGGACGGCCGGGTCCAGGTTGCCCTGGAGCGCCCTGCCGGGGCCGACCCGGCGCGCGGCCTCGTCCAGCGGGACCCGCCAGTCGACTCCGACGACATCCGCACCCGCCTCGCCCATCAGGCCCAGCAGCTCGCCGGTGCCGACACCGAAGTGGATGCGCGGCACACCGTAGCCCTGGACGGCCTCGAACACCTTGGCGGACGCGGACATCACCGAGCGCCGGTAGTCCGCGGGGGCGAGCGCCCCCACCCAAGAGTCGAACAGCTGTACCGCCGAAGCCCCGGCCTCGATCTGCACCTTCAGAAAGGCCGCGGTGATGTCGGCGAGCCGGTCCAGCAGATCGGCCCACAGCTGCGGGTCACCATACATCAGGGCCTTGGTGTGCTCATGGTTGCGGGACGGGCCGCCCTCCACGAGGTAGCTGGCGAGGGTGAACGGCGCTCCGGCGAAGCCGATGAGCGGGGTGGCGCCGAGCTCGCCGGTGAGCATGCCGATGGCCTCGGTGACATAGGCCACGTCATCCGGGGTCAGCTCGCGCAGCCGGGCGAGGTCCTCACGGCGGCGGATCGGCTCCGCGACGACCGGGCCGACGCCCGGTTTGATGTCCAGGTCGATCCCGATGGCCTTGAGCGGAACGACGATGTCGCTGAAATAGATCGCGGCGTCGACCTTGTGCCGGCGCACCGGCTGGAGTGTGATCTCGGTGACCAGCTCGGGCCGCATGCAGGACTCCAGCATCGGGATGCCCTCGCGCACCTTCAGGTACTCCGGCAGCGAACGCCCTGCCTGGCGCATGAACCAGACGGGGGTGTGCGGCACCTCCTCCCGACGGCACGCCTTGATGAAGGCGGAGTCACGGGTGGCGGCGGCGGCCGGGCTCGCGAGCCGGGTGGCATCCGGGGCGGCGGGAGTCAGGGGAAGGTCATTGGCGCTCACGCCCAGAATCTTCGCATGTGGGCGCGAGCAGCACGCCCAGCCGGGTGTCCTCCCTGCACGCGGCTCCCGTTCCGCTTACTCTTCCCCGCATGGCTGCGGCTCAGGGACAGTTCTCCGATCATTCCGACGACGCGGAGCGGAACGCCCTCCCGCACGCGTTCCGCCAAGCAGTGGACGCCTTCGCAGCCGCCCGGCTCCGGCCGGAGATCGAGGTGGAGCGCACCCGCCCGCCGCAGCGGCTCGCCCCGCACGCCCACGCCCTGGAGGCAGCCGTCGTCGACGACGGTGAGGACCTCGCGGACGGCCGTCTGGTGCTGCTGCACGACCCAGCCGGGCACGACGCCTGGAAGGGCACGTTCCGACTGGTCACGCTGGTGCGGGCGGAGCTGGAACCGGAGATGGCGGCGGACCCGCTGCTGCCCGAGGTGTGCTGGTCCTGGCTGACGGGCGCGCTGGAGGCGCGCGGTCTGTTCCACGGCGAGGCGGGCGGCACGGTCACCCGAGCGGGCTCGCACTACTTCGGCGCCCTCGCCGAGCGCCGCCCCGCGACCCAGATCGAGATCCGGGCGTCCTGGACCCCGAGCGAGGGCCGCGACGGCGTCCCGGACACCGCTGCGCATCTGGCGGCCTGGTGCGATCTCCTGTGCCAGGTGGCAGGTCTGCCGCCGTCGACTCCCGACGCCTCCGCCGGCGTGGTCTCCCTCCCCCAGCGCCGCGGCCCCCACGCACGCTGAGGGCCGTCCCGTCCGCCCCCAGCCCGGCGAGGTCAGCGCGGCACCCGGCGACCGGGACATCCGGGCGCGCCCGCCCCCAGCCTTCGCGGGCCGGTCCGGCAGCGTGAATGGCTCGGCGGGGGCGCGGCGGCCGCGTGCCGGGTGGGCCGCCACCACACCGCACCGCCTATGCGGTCCCTTCCCGCGTACCGGCCTGCCTGCGGGTGGCAACACCGCGCAGGTGTCTGAATTGCCGGAATTGTTACTCACCAAATCGTGATCATTCCCTAAAGGCGCGCGAGATTGCTGCCGAAGAGGTGGTGACCCTTCAAGCACGGTTCGCCCCGGCTTCATCCCCCGAGCCGGCCCCGTCCCCCCACCTTCCAGGAGGCCTGGTGTCCGTTCTCCTCGAGCAGCCCGCAAGCCTGGTCGCCTACCGCCCGAACAAGCCGACGGCCATGGTCGTCGTGGCCGACCCGCGCGTCCGTTCCACCGTGACCCGCCATCTGTGGGCCCTCGGAGTACGTGACGTCATCGAAGCGTCGTCCATCGCGGAGGCCCGCCCCCGCGTCGGCAACCCTCGCGACATCTGCGTGGCCGACGTCCACCTGCCCGACGGCTCCGGGCTCACCCTGCTTTCCGAGACCCGTGCGGCCGGCTGGCCCAACGGGCTGGCGCTCTCCGCGGCCGATGACATCGGCGCCGTGCGCAACGCCCTGGCAGGCGGGGTCAAGGGATATGTCGTCACCGGCACCCGCACCAATCTCGGCCACCCCACCCGTCCCGGCGCCGCGCCCATCGGCTCGGCAGCCGCCCGGCTGCACCGCCGCCCCCCCGGCGCCCCGAGCCACCCCGGCGGATACCGCGAGCTGTCCGGGCGCGAGGTGGAGGTGCTCCGGCTCGTCGCCGAGGGCCAGTCGAACAAGGCCATCGGAGTGTCGATGGGCCTTTCGGCCCTGACCGTGAAGAGCCACCTCGCCCGGATCGCGCGCAAGCTCGGCACCGGCGACCGGGCCGGAATGGTGGCCGTGGCGCTGCGTACCGGCATCATCCACTGATACTTCCGCAAAGGGCTGCCGCCCGTCGACGGAACGTTCCGTCGACGGGCGGCTTCCGTTCACAGATACCCTTGACAGGTGACCGACGCCCAAGAGACCGCAGCAGTTCCAGACCTGCGTACCCCCGGGGGCGGCCCCCCGGACGACGGCCTCACGGTCGATGGGGCGCCGATCCCTCTACTCGAGCCGCGCGAGGGCATCCCGCCGGTACTCTCGACGCCCGAGGAGCTCGACTCCGTCATCGCCTCGTTCGCCGCCGGGAGCGGACCGGTGGCCGTGGACGCCGAACGCGCGTCCGGCTACCGGTACGGCCAGCGGGCGTACCTCGTCCAGCTGCGCAGGGAAGGCGCGGGCACGGCCTTGATCGACCCGGTCGGCTGCGGCGATCTCTCCGGTCTCGACGAGGCACTGGCCGGGACCGAATGGATCCTGCACGCGGCCACCCAGGACCTGCCGTGCCTACGGGAAATAGGCATGGTGCCGAGCCGGCTCTTCGACACCGAGCTGGCCGGACGGCTGGCGGGCTTCCCCCGGGTGGGACTCGGCGCGATGGTCGAGTCGGTGCTCGGCTATGCGCTGGAGAAGGGCCACTCGGCGGTGGACTGGTCGACCCGTCCCCTGCCTGAGCCCTGGCTGCGGTACGCGGCACTCGATGTGGAACTGCTGGTGGACCTGCGGGACGCCCTGGAGAAGGAGCTGGACCGTCAGGGGAAGCTGGAATGGGCCCGGCAGGAGTTCGATGCGATCGCCTCGGCCCCGCCCGCCCCGCCGCGCAAGGACCCCTGGCGGCGCACCTCGGGCATGCACAAGGTGCGGCGGCGGCGGCAGATGGCGGTCGTGCGAGAGCTGTGGACGGCCCGCGACAAGGTGGCGCAGCGGCGCGACGTCTCGCCGGGCAAGGTACTGAGCGACGCGGCGATCATCGAGGCCGCCCTCGCCGTGCCCGTGAACGTGCAGGCGCTGACCGCACTGACCGGCTTCGGGCACCGGATGGGGCGGCGCGCACTCGAACAGTGGCAGGCTGCGATCGACCGGGCACGGACCCTGTCGGACGCCGAACTGCCGCAGCCGGGGCAGCCGCTGGCCGGTCCGCCGCCCCCTCGCTCCTGGGCCGACAAGGATCCCGCCGCGGCGGCCCGCCTGTCCGCTGCCAGAGCGTCGGTCTCGGCTCTGGCCGAGCAGCTGAACCTGCCTCAGGAGAACCTGATCACACCGGACACGGTGCGCCGGGTCTGCTGGGAGCCTCCGGTCGCGGTTCCCGAGGAGGTGTCGTCCGCCCTGCGCTCGTTCGGCGCGCGCGAGTGGCAGGTCGAGCAGGTGACCCCTCTGCTCACCAGGGCCCTCTCCGCGCAGCCCTGAGGCCGCCGCGGTCACGCGGCCACCTTCGGACCTCGGCGCGGGGCGATCCTGCCCACCCCGCGCCGCGGGTGCTCTGAGGCGCGGCCGAGTCCGGCGATCCGGTCCGCAGGTGCGCGACCACACCGACACGGTGTGACCTTCGCCGCTCCACGCTCCAGGTGTGGGCATCACAGTTACCCGCAAGTAGCATGAGGGCAAGCGTGCGCTTAGCCGCGCATGCGCAGCAGTGCCATCCCGCACCCTGGAGGAGAGCCATCGTGCCTCGTACCGTCAGGGACGTCGTCTTCGTCGACGGCGTCCGCACCCCGTTCGGCAAGGCGGGCCCGAAGGGCATCTACAACGAGACCCGCGCCGACGATCTCGTCGTGAAGGCCATCCGGGAGCTGCTGCGCCGCAACCCGGATCTCGACCCCGCGAAGATCGACGAGGTCGCCATCGCCGCGACCACGCAGATCGGCGACCAGGGTCTGACCATCGGCCGTACCGCCGGCATCCTCGCGGGGCTGCCGCAGTCCGTGCCGGGCTACTCGATCGACCGCATGTGCGCCGGCGCGCTGACCGCCGTCACCGCGGTCGCCGGCGGCGTCGCCTTCGGCGCGTACGACATCGCCATCGCAGGCGGCGTCGAGCACATGGGCCGCCACCCGATGGGTGAGGGCGTCGACCCGAACCCGCGCTTCGTGTCGGAGAAGCTCGTCGACCAGTCGGCCCTCTTCATGGGCATGACCGCCGAGAACCTGCACGACCGCTACCCCACCATCACCAAGCAGCGCGCCGACGAGTACGCCGTGCGCTCGCAGGAGAAGGCCGCCAAGGCGTACGCCAACGGCAAGATCCAGCAGGACCTGGTGCCGGTCTCGGTGCGCCGTACCAACCCCGAAGCGGGCGAGACCGGATGGGGCCTGGTCACGGCAGACGAGCCGATGCGACCGGGCACCACGTTCGAGAACCTCCAGGGCCTGAAGACGCCGTTCCGCGTCCACGGCCGCGTCACCGCGGGTAACGCCGCAGGCCTGAACGACGGCGCCACCGCCTCGCTCATCGCCTCCGAGGACTTCGCCCGGGAGAACGACCTCCCGGTCAAGATGCGCCTGGTCTCGTACTCCTTCGCCGGCGTCGAGCCCGAGGTCATGGGCTACGGCCCGATCCCGGCGACCGAGAAGGCCCTCGCCCAGGCCGGTCTTTCCATCGACGACATCGGCCTGTTCGAGATCAACGAGGCCTTCGCCGTCCAGGTCCTGGCCTTCCTGGAGCACTACGGCATCGCCGACGACGACGCCCGCGTCAACCAGTACGGCGGCGCCATCGCGTTCGGTCACCCACTCGCCTCCTCCGGCGTCCGCCTGATGACGCAGCTGGCACGCCAGTTCGAGGAGCAGCCCGAGGTCCGCTACGGCCTCACCACGATGTGCGTCGGCTTCGGCATGGGCGCCACCGTGATCTGGGAGAACCCGCACCACAAGGACGCCGGAGGCAACAAGTGAGCGAGCGAACCATGGAGACGTGCAGCATGAGCGAGTGCCTCACCCAGCGAAGCGAGGTTGCGGCATGAGCACCACCGCTGAGCTCCTGAAGGGCGCGGCCGAGTTGTTCCCGGACGAGGTCGTCACCCAGGCGCACGTACGCCACCTCGATCTGCCCGGCGGCGCGGGCAAGTTCGCCCTCATCACGCTGGACAACGGCTTCGACCACACCAAGCCGACCACCTTCGGCCCCCAGTCGCTCGCGAACCTGAACGTCGCGATCGACCAGGTCGAGAAGGAGGCGTCCGAGGGCGCCATCGTCGGTGCCGGCATCACCGGCAAGCCGTTCATCTTCGCCGTCGGCGCCGACCTCAAGGGCGTCGAGCTGCTCAAGCAGCACTCGGACGCGCTGGCCATCGGCAAGGGCGGCCACGACGTCTTCAAGCGGCTGTCCGCGCTCGCCGTCCCGACCTTCGCGTACTACAACGGCGCGGCGATGGGCGGCGGTGTCGAGGTCGGTCTGCACTGCTCGTACCGCACGGTCTCCAGCGCTGTGCCGGCCTTCTCGCTGCCCGAGGTCTTCCTGGGCCTGGTCCCGGGCTGGGGCGGCTGCGCGATCCTGCCGAACCTGATCGGCGCGGACAAGGCCGTCTCGGTGATCATCGAGAACTCGCTCAACCAGAACAAGCAGCTCAAGGGCAAGCAGGTCTTCGAGCTCGGCATCGCCGACGCGATCTTCGAAGGCGCCGACTTCCTGGAGCAGTCGCTGATCTGGACCGCGTCCGTCCTCAAGGGCGAGATCGCGGTGGAGCGCGCCGAGATCGACCGCGGTGAGGCCTGGGACCAGGCCGTCGCCCGCGGCCGGTTCATCGCCGACTCCAAGGTGCACGGCGCGGCCCCGGCCGCGTACCGCGCCCTGGACATCATCGAGGCGGCCAAGGAGGGCGACCTCCAGAAGGGCTTCGACGCCGAGGACGCCGCCCTCGCCGACCTGATCATGGGTGGCGAGCTGCGCTCCGGAATCTACGCCTTCAACCTGGTGCAGAAGCGCGGCAAGCGCCCGGCCGGTGCCCCGGACAAGAGCCTGGCCCGCCCGGTCACCAAGGTCGGCGTCGTCGGCGCCGGCCTGATGGCCTCTCAGCTGGCGCTGCTGTTCCTGCGCCGCCTCGAGGTGCCGGTGGTGCTCACCGACATCGACCAGGAGCGCGTCGACAAGGGTGTGGGCTATGTCCACGCCGAGATCGAGAAGCTGCTGGGCAAGGGCCGGATCAACCAGGACAAGGCCAACCGCCTCAAGGCGCTGGTCAGCGGTGTCCTGGACAAGGCCGAGGGCTTCGCGGACGCGGACTTCATCATCGAGGCCGTGTTCGAGGAGATGACCGTCAAGCAGAAGGTGTTCGCGGAGGTCGAGGCCGTCGCCCCGGCGCACGCGATCCTCGCCACCAACACCTCCTCGCTGTCGGTCTCCGAGATGGCCTCCAAGCTCCAGCACCCGGAGCGTGTGGTCGGCTTCCACTTCTTCAACCCGGTCGCGGTCCTGCCGCTGCTGGAGATCGTCCGCGGTGAGCAGACCGACGACGCCTCCTTGGCCACGGCCTTCGGCGTCGCCAAGAAGCTGAAGAAGACCGCGGTGCTCACCAAGGACGCCCCGGCGTTCGTCGTGAACCGCATCCTGGTCCGCTTCATGGGCGAGATCCAGAACATCATCGACGAGGGCACCCCGGTCGCCGTGGCGGAGAAGGCGGTGGAGCCGCTCGGCCTGCCGATGTCCCCGCTGGTGCTGCTGGAGCTGGTCGGCCCCGCCATCGGCCTGCACGTCTCCGAGACCCTGAACCGCGCCTTCCCTGAGCGCTTCACGGTCTCCGCGAACCTGAAGGCGGTCGTCGAGGCCGGCAAGCGCGGCTTCTACGTCTACGACTCGGGCAAGCCGGAGCTGGACCCCGAGGTCGCGGCACTCCTCCAGCAGGGCGACACCGTCCTCACGGAGGAGCTGGCTCGCGCCCGTGTCCTGGACGCGGTGGCCGAGGAGATCGGTCTGATGCTGGAGGAGGGCGTCGTCGCCGAGGCCCAGGACATCGACCTCTGCCTGATCACGGGCGCCGGCTGGCCCTTCCACCTGGGTGGCGTGACACCGTACCTGGACCGTGAGGGTGTCTCCGAGCGCGTCAACGGCAAGAAGTTCCTGCCGCAGGGCGTCGCGAGCGTCCCCGCGTAAGGCACAGCGCACAGCGGCGAACGGGCCGTACGGGATCGCGATCCCGTACGGCCCGTTCGTGTTGTCGCCGGCTGCGGGAGGGAAAGACGACGGCGGCCGCACCCGGGCTTTCCCGGGTGCGGCCGCCGTCGCGCTACGAGTCGGACCTGACTAGAGGCGCTTCGCGCTGCGCAGGGTGGTCGCGTAGTACCCGTTTCCGTCCAGTCGCGAGGTACCGCCCTTGTCGCCGATCGTCGGGCCGTTCACTTCCTCCCGGCTGGAGATGAAGATCTTGTGCCCGTCGCCGTCATGGCCGAGGTACATGCCCACATGGTCGAGCCGGTCCTTGGTCCGGGCGTCCAGCTTGAAGAAGACCAGATCGCCCGGCTGGAGCACATCGATGGACTTGGGCCGGTCCTTGGCCGCGACGCCCTTCAGCGGAATGACGTCGGCGCCCAGCTTGGAACGGGCCATGCCGTTCGCGGTGCGGGGCAGACCGTCCCCGGTCGTGTCCGACGAGGCCAGCGGATAGCGGACCCGGTAGCCCCAGACCAGGCGCATATAGCCCGAGCAGTCGACGGAACGGGCGCGCTTGTCCTCGGGCTGCTTGCTGGTGCCGTCACGGAAGGTGTACGGGATCATGAGGTAGTCGTAGAAGTCCGACAGCTCCTCGCGCAGGTCGTTGCCCGCGCTGCCGTTCGGGTTGAGCGGACCGAAGCTGGCGTCGCCCGCGTAGGAGGTGCCCTCCTCGTCCTTCTTGACCGGAGCACCCTCGATGTACTGGAAGGCGCTGGCGAAGATGTCGTCCTCCTCGCTGCCGAAGAACTCCTTGAACCAGTCCTTGAACCACTTCTCCTTCTCGGCGCCCTTGCGCCAGGTCTCCGGCATCAGCCGCACCCAGTCCTCGGTAACCACACGCGACTTGGTGTTGGCGGCCTCGGTGAAGGTACGGCTGGGGCCCTTGAGAGTGGCGGTACGGGCGCGGTCGGTGAAGGTCGCGAGAACCTGCCCGCCCTCGCCCCGCAGCACCGACCGGTCCGGGTTCTTCAGGCGCTCCCAGGTCTGCTTTCCGCTCACCTGCCCGGTACTCGACTCGAGCACCGGGGAGTCCGTGACGGCCTGGACCGCAGGCGCCTTGGCCTGCTCCTCCTTGCGTAGCTCGACGGTCAGATAGGCACTGCCGGCGAGCAGGGAGATCACCACCGCCGCGTGGACGACGGCGCGGGACTTCTTCTTGGCACTCATGAGGTCGACTCCGGTGGACGGTCAGGCGGACGGCATGAAGCCGAGGAGGATCCCGGCGGTGAGGACGACGTAGGCCATCAGCGTCACCGAGCCGGTGGCCAGCAGCGTGGGGCCCTTGGGCTGGCGCACCAGCTGGTAGGCGATCAGGCCGGGGACGATGAACCCGAGCGTCTGGTTGCTGTACATCAGCGGGAACTCGATGGAGAGCACGATCATCAGCGAGGCCTGGAGGATCACACCGGTCAGCACGACCGCGGCGAACAGGCGCTTGCCGTAGAGGATGACGTAGCGCTGGAGCAGCAGGGTGCACACGTAGGTGAGCACGGTGACGCCGACGACCATCGCGGCGCGCTGCAGGTCCTCGACGAGGGTGAGCGCCAGCCAGCCGGGGGTGATCATGCCGCCGGGCGAGAGGTTGGTCGTCAGATAGCAGACCAGGGAGAAGAGCAGCCCGAGGGCGATGCCGACCGCGGCGATCTCGGGGGTGAGGACGGAGGGGATCAACGGGGCTCTCCTGAGCTGTACCACTGCTGGGGGTCGTCGGTGGAAGGGGTGACGGGCGTCGGCGGCACACGGGGCTCGAACAGCCCGCGTGGCTCCTCGTTCCGGCGTGCGGCGGCCCACGATCCGTCGGGCTGCGCCGAGGCACCGTCGCCGTACCGGGGCTCTCGGCCGTCCGGACCCGGCAGGTGCGGCACACCGGCGTAGGACTGCGGGTCACCGGACGGCAGCGCCGCGTCGTACGCGGCCGGCAGGTGCGGCACACCCGCGTAGGACTGCGGGTCACCGGACGGCAGCGCCGCGTCGTACGCGGCCGGCAGGTGCGGCACACCCGCGTAGGACTGCGGGTCACCGGACGGCAGCGCCGCGTCGTACGCGGCCGGCAGGTGCGGCACACCCGCGTAGGACTGCGGGTCACCGGACGGCAGCGCCGCGTCGTACGCGGCCGGCAGGTGCGGCACACCGCCCTGCGGTTCGCCGCCGTGGGACGGGTCGGCGTGCTGTACGGCGTCCTGAGGCGCCCAGTCGCCGCGCTGCTGGGGCACGGCGCGCCGTACGGTGTACCGGTTCTCGTACGACTCCGGGTACTGCTGGTACGGGTCGATACGCGGCGCGTAGAGCTGCATCGTCTCGCTGTGCTCCGGATGCGCCGGCGCCGCCTGCAGACCGGGCTCGTCCGCTGCCGGCTCGGCGCCGGTGGGCTTCGGGGAGGCTTCGCCTGCTGCGCTCTCGTCGGCCGGGAGCTCCGCCAGGTGCTCCAGGAGTATCTCGCCCTGGCCGTGGATGTTGCCGATGGCCACGAGCGAGGAGTCGGGGCCGAGGTGTCCGATGAGTTCGTGCATGAACTCCTCGCCGTCGCGTCCTTCGCCGCCGAGGTCGACGGCGCGGTCGCGCCACTCGGCCGGGATCGCGTCGATGGCGCTCTTGGCCGGGTGGCCGATCACGAACACCTTGTCCGGTTCGAGGTCCGGCACGATCTGGCCCATCTGACCGTTGCGCTCGACACGGTCGGGACGGCAGTTGATCACCACGTTCAGCGGGCGGTTGATCGCGCCGAGGTCGAGGAGCTGGTTGATGTTCATCAGCGTCGACTCGGGGTCGTTGGCCGCGAAGACGTTGGCGAAGCGCAGCTTCTTGCCGTCCTGGGTGACATACCGTTCGACGGACAGCACGCCCGGGTCCGGCGGGGCGTCGTACATGCCCTGGAGCGCGGTCTTGCGGTCCACGCCGAGCAGGTCGGCGACGACCAGCGCGATCGCCACGTTCTCCTTGAAGGTGAACCAGCTGAAACCGCGCAGCTCCTCGTCGGTGACGATCTCGGGGTCCGCGTAGATCAGCTGGCAGTCACGCTTGTCGGCCTCCTCCTGGAGAACGTGGAAACGTTCCTTCTCCGCGGTGACGCAGATGCCGCCGTGCGGCATGGAGCGGGACAGCGAACGGCCGATGTCGTCCAGCGTCGGGCCCATCTCGGCGACGTGGTCCTCACGGACGTTGCACAGCACGCCGATCGTGGAGCGGATCAGCTTGGACTGGTTGATCTCCTGGAGGGCGGGCATGACAGCCATGCACTCCATGACCAGCGCGTCGGGGTTGTACGCGGCGGCCCGGCGGACGATGCCGATCTGCTCGACCACGTTGGCGATGCCGAACTTGCGGTAGACGGGCTCCTCGGTCGCGTCGGGGTGGATGAAGCGGGCGGCCGTACCGGTGGTCTTGGCGACCGTGGTCAGTCCGCCGCCCCGGAGGGCTCCCGCACACAGCCGGGTGATGGAGGACTTGCCGCGGATGCCGTTGACGAGCACCCGGGAAGGGATGTTCTCCAGATTGGCGAAGTGCCGCCGCTGTTCGATGATCCCCGCGATCAGCAGGATGACGCTGCACGCCACCAGCACTACGTAGAGGAAGAGCACGGTCGTCAGTTCCTTCCGGCGAGGGAGGTCATGCCGTCGCGCTTGCGCTGCTGTCCCGGCAGCTGCTGCCGGATCAGCTCAAGGCTGCGGACGACGGCGCCCACCTCGTCGTGGTGGCGCGGATACAGAACGGTGCGGCGGTCTCCGTCCGCGAGCGCCTCCGCCTGGTCGGCGAGGGCGCGCAGCGGCCGGATCACGATGATGTGGAGCCAGCCCAGGCACGCCGTCGCAGCGGTGACGCCGAGCAGACCCGCGAGTACCGTGAGGTTCTGGCGGTGGTACTCGGGGATCTTCAGACCGGATGCCGGTTGCCAGCTGACGACGGTCCAGCCGAGGGACTTCGCCGCACCACCGCCCGCGAAGGGAGCCGCACCGGCGATCTGGATGTCGTCGCCGTCCCGGAACAGCACACCGCTGGGCCGCGTACTCGTGCCGGCCTTCCGGTTGGCTCCGTTGGCCAGCCCTTCCAGACGGGCGCTCGGCAGCTTCTCGAAGGCGAAGTAGCCGTTGTTGCCCGCGAGGACACGGCGCTGCGCATCCACCACCCGCACCTCACCCAGGCCCGGCCGCTTGAGCAGCGAGTTCAGGAAGTCGATGCGGAACTCGCCCACCACGGCAGCGCCCTTGCGGCCGTTGACCTCGGCGGTGCCGATGATCACCGGCTCCTTGCCCGTGTCGAGGACGCGGATCTGATCGCCCGACGGGCCCTTGCCCGGGGTGGTGTGCGGTTCGCCGCCCGCCTGGGCGAGCACGGTGCCGTTCCCGTCGAGGACGTACATCGTCTCGTACCGCAGGTGCTGCGCCATGGTCCGCTTGAGGACCTCGGTCATCTGGTCCGGCTTGGTCCGGTCGCCGAGCAGGGCGGCCACCGACATGAGGTCGGCGTGGCCCTCGTTGAGCGCCCTGCGCACCCGGTCGCTGAGGGTGTCGGTGCGCTCGCGCTGGTCGTTCACGATCTGCTGCGGCACCACGACGGTGTCGCCGGCCCGGTTGAGCACGAGCAGGAGCGGAGCGGACCAGGCCAGCAGGAGCACCGCGCAGACGCCGAGCAGGAGCCGAGCGCCGAGGCGCCGGCGCCGGGGTGTGGCCGGAGCCTCGGCCGGTTCGCCCTGGAGCTGCCGCCGCAGGCGTTCGAGAGCGGCGCCGATCCGTGCCGCCTCGCCGTAGCGGGGCGAGGTGACCGGGCGGGTGAGGTCACCGCGACTGAGGCGCCGGCTCTCCAGGAACAGGCGGATCAGCGGGCGCTGCACGGTGCCGATCAGGAATGCCACGGTCACGCCTCCGATGAGGAGCAGCGCGCCGGCGGCGGCCAGGCCGAACACCGGGCTGCTGGTCACCGTGGGGTCCTCGCCGACCTTGACCATGGCGACGACGGTGAGACCCAGGCTGGTCGCCACGGTCGACTCACCGGCCGTGGGTCCCGCGAGGGTGGCGTATCCGGCGATGGAGCGGTCACCGAGGTAGCGGCCGCCTGTGAGGCTGCCGCTGACGCCGAGGAACCCGCCGGCACCGGGTTCCTTGGCCTTGACGGGGTGCTCCCGGGCCTTCTGGGCCACGGTCTTGGCGAAGGCCTTCAGCTCGCGCCTGGACTCGGCGGCCTCATCGCGCTCGTACTCGGACTTCACCTGCTCGGGCTCGGGGATGCCGTCCTGGCTCAGCACGGTGCCCTGCTGGTCGAGCACGGCGATGGAGCGGAAACCGCCGAGGCTGATCCCGGGGAACTTCAGCCCGCTGGACGCGACGAGGAGCTTCTGCGGCTGCCCCTGCCAATGCAGCACGGCGAAGGCGAGCAGTCGGGTCTCGCCGTTCTGGAGCCGGACCATGCGCGGTGCGAGACCGTTCTCGTCGCTGAGTTTGGAACGGTCGATCGCGGGCAGGGGGACGTTCTCGCCGCGTGCGGCGAGGAGCTTGCCGGTCTTGATCTCGACGACGGCCGTGCCCAGCCACTTCTGGTACACGTTGCCCAGCTTGTCCAGGACGGCGTCCGCCGGTGCCGGGTCGGCCGCGTTGAAGAGCTCGGCCGTACGCGTCAGGTCGGTGACGCTCTCGTCGATGGAGGCGCGCAGGCCGATGGCGCCGTCCTCGGCGAAGTGCTGCTGGGACGTCATGACGGCTTGGGGCACGCGGTCGCTTCCGACACGGCCGAGAGAGAGGGCGGTTATGCCCGCCAGAGCAAGGAGCAGAACAGACAGTACGGCGATAGGCGGACGTATTCCACCTATCAAGGACATGTCAGCCCTTCGGCGGACCTTATGCCGCCGCTTCGCGGTCGAAGCGGCCAAGACGGAGCACCTCATCCTTCGAGAGTCATGGAGATCCGGGCACGGAACCCGGATGTGAAACCCGGAGCGAAACCTGGACACGGGGCGCAGCGGCACCCTCGGGTCGGGCACGGCTCAAGCCGCATGGCGCCCCTCCAGGAGCCACGCATGTCAGACAGGAACCACGATCAATCGGTTGTACGAATTCGATGTGATCAAGAACACGAGCGGGCCATGGCAAGGTCAGTCCGGAAGAGCCTCCAGGGGTACGAGGCCGTCCTTCACCGCCCCCCGGTTCAGCATCGTCCCCTCCGTGCGCTCGAACGCCAGGCGGTAGCGGGCGATCTGCTCGTCACCGAGGCCCTTGCGATCACGCAGGGTGGCGGCGATGTCGATGAGGCGGTAGTCCTTCACCGCGCCTTCGGGCAGCTTGCCCGACTCATCCGGATCCGGTGGAATGTCCACGAACGTCGGCACATACTTCGCCTGCACGTCCCACTTGCCGCCACGCTTGGCGAACTCGAACCAGCCGATGACACCCTCCTCGGTCAGCCCGCTGGGCACGTCGTGCCGGGCGACCTGATTGCCGAGGCCGTAGGCGATCCAGGTTCCGTCGACCTTCTCCATCGGCTGCACCACGTGGGCGTGATGGCCGATGAGCAGGTCGACACCGGTCTCCTTGGCGATCCTGCGACCGAGCTGGAGCTGCGATCGGCTCGGGTTCGGCCAGTGCTCACGCCCCCAGTGGAGGCTGAGGATGACGACCTCGGCACCGGCGTCACGCGCTCTCTTCTCGGCGGCTGCGATCGCCTTGAACTCGATCTCGTTCGCGAGCCAGGGCTTGTCCTTGGGGACCTCGAAGTCGTTGAATCCGAGAGCGAACGAGAGCTGGGCGACCTTGACGCCCTTGACGTCGACGATCATCGTCTTGGCCGCCTCCGCCTCGGTCCGGTACGACCCGGTGTGCTTCAGGCCCGCCGCGTCCAGCGCGTTCAGGGTCTGCACGACCCCGTTGTAACCGTGGTCGAGCACATGGTTCGAAGCGGTGGAGCAGGTGTCGTAGCCCACGTTCTTGATCGTCGTGGTGATCTGCGGCGGAACCAGGAAGGTCGGGAAGCCCTCGAACGGCCCCTCGGGCTTGCCGAGCACGGGCTCAAGGTGGCAGATCCCGAGGTCCGCCTTGCTGATGACGGGCTTGATCCCGGCCATCAGCGGGTCGAAGTCGATCCCGCTGACGCCCTTGCCGGTCTCCTTCGCGTCCTTTTGGCCCTGCTCGATGAGCTGCGGGTGGATGAGGATGTCACCGGCGGCGGCGACCGTGAAGGTGGGGCTGCCACTGTCCGGAGCCGCCTTGGCGTCGTCCGAGCCGAACGGTCCGCAGGCGGCGGTACCGGACAAGAGGACAAGGGTGGCGGCGGAGGCCGTCAGCGACCGGTGCGAGAAGCGTTTCATCACCTGGATATCTTTATACAGCTATGACGATCAACCGAACCAAGACGGTAACAATTGCGGCAACTCTGCTCATTGCGGTCGCCGTCGCACTGACTCTGCTACTGACGGGTTGGACCAATGGCCTTGACTCAACGGAGAGTACAGGGCCGGGGAGTGGCGGCACCAACCGTCTTGGCGGCCGAGCTGCGGATCTCGAGCGGCGAGTAGCCGATTTCACATCCCGGTTCCGTGAGGACAGCGGGTACCGGCGGCCCAGCAGCAAAGAACGCGAGGCCGTGGCCGAGGGCGTGGCCCTGCTCGTCGACGGACAGCGTTCGCGGGCCGAGCAGCGGCTGTCCGACGTGGACTTCACCATCCGCACGATCACGGACGGCTCGGCCGGCCGGCAGTACGCGGAGATCGCCGACCGCAGCGAGGACGCACGGTCGCCCCGGGGCTGGGGCCGGGTCTATGTCGATCTCTCCGCCCCCCTGCGCTGGTCGGTTCAGGTGCCGCACCCGCTGGCCGACCGGCGCACCGAACTGCTGGGGGTGAACGTACTGAGAGGGGCCCCCGGCGGAGTGCTGGTGATCGCGGGAGCACACCGCGCGGCAGGGAAGGGGGACGCCGCCGACGTGGCGCACCGCACCGACAGCGTCTTCGACGCCATCTGCGACGAACTCGCCGAGCGCGGGATGCCTGCCGTCCAGCTGCACGGTTTCGCCAACGACTCCGCGCCCGAGCACGATGCGATCGCATCCACCGGCAGCGGCGATCTGGCGCGCGCCGAGGGTCGTGTGCTCGCCGACGCGCTGCGCGACCGCGGCTTCGCGGTGTGCAGGGCCTGGACCCGTGACTGCCCGCTGGAAGGACGCAGCAACGTCCAGGGCCGCAAGGCGGAGCGGGAGGACGCTCCGTTCCTCCACGTCGAGTTCAGCAATTCCGTACGGACGTCCCCGTCGCGTGCCGCCCGCGCGGCCGAGGCCCTGCGGGCCGTGACCGGGACCTGGGCCGTCGCCGCACTGCCGCCGCGCTCTCAGTAGAGCCGAGCCCCGAGCCGTCCCGAGACCCGAAGGGCACGGGCGGGCGGAAGCGCCGCCCGGGACGGCACGCTGTGCCCTGCTCGGGGAGGGAGACCGGCGACCTCAGGGCTGGGGAGCGGTGGCCGCGGAGGTGAGGAACGGCGCCCGAAACCGGCTCCACCCGGGTCGAAGCCGGTTTCGCGGCGAGCTCCACTTCGTGGCGCGCGGGGCTGGGACGGTCGAGGGACGGATGCATGAGGACGCTGCCTCCGATCGACACGACATGGTCGGGTGCGGGTCCTCCGGGCGCCACCCCAACGGCGTGCCGCAGTCCCCCGAGAGGCTCCGTCGCTCTCCCACCGGCGACGCGCCGACACTGATGCGACGGGAGCCGGAGTGCGTCACGCTCCCCGGGCGACCCTCCACTGTTCCATCGCCAGCCCGGACTCCGCCTTCTGCCGCGTCACATGCAAAGAGCCGTCCGCGCCGAGTGCGGCCAGCACCACCCGGCCGTTGCCGTCGATCGCGAGGGCGGGGACACCGACGCACGGCTCGCCCGTGCTGGTCCACACCGCGCCCGCCGCCTCGTCCTCCGTCGGATACGCGGCCAGAGCCGGACGCCCGTCCTTGCCCCGCTGGACCAGGATCGTGCAGTCGACACCGTCCACCGGGGTGCGCAGCATGGCGACCGGCCCCGTACCGCCCGCGCCGCCCAGGGAGACCGGGGCCATCCCCTCACGCCACACGTGCACCGCCCCCGTGGCTGAGTCACGCCAGGCGTGACTCAGCCTCTCCCGGCCGGTGCGCTCGGAGCTCATCGAGTTCTCGGCGGCGGTGGCGTCGATGTCGTCGGCGCGCTCGAACTTCACGCCAGGGGTCTCCTGCGTCCACCGCATGACCGCGTCGGCGGTCGGCGCGAGGACCTCCATGTGCCCGTGGTCGGTGAGCGAGGCCGATGGCACGCCCAGCATGCCGCGGCCCTTGAGGTCCGCCCACGCGTTCCACTTGCCGTTCGCCGCCTGGGCACGTCCGCAGACACCGCCGCCCGCGTTGCGCACGAAGACATGCAGCAGGCCCGACGCGTCCACGGTCGCCGCGGGAAGACCTATGGACGCCGCCAGCTCGGGCCGGTGCAGGTACGGGGTGGCAAGCGCGTACCACTCGCGCATGGGCCGACCGGACTGGTACTGGATGGCCTGCACGACGTCCGTGGCCATCTCGCCGCCGGGCAGGGGCCTGTGCCGCAGCCCGACGAGCTGGACGTATCCGTCGGCGTCCTGGGCGATCGCCAGATAGGGCAGCAGCCCCGGTGCGGGGAAGAGCTCGGGACCGATCCAGTCGTCCGCACCGGCCTGTGCCTCGGTCCAGCGCAGGACGCCGTCTGCGACCGGGGTGTACGCGGTGAGCCGGCCGTCCTTGCCGCGCAGAAGCCAGCCGGTGGTCGGCGGCAGCGACGGGTCGACCGGTAGCGACAGTGCCGTGTGCACCGTGCGGCGGGACTGGTTCCCGGGCCCCTGGGCTTCGCCCGTGCTTCGCTTGGATCTCCGCACAGACCGCCGTGCCATCGCCCGTTGCCACCTTTCCCAAGCGCCTGTTCAAGCGCGTGATTCACGTGACGATAACACCTGGCGAAGCCCGTGTTTCGCGACGATGACCGGTCCGGTGGCCGACGCGAAACACGGGCTTCGTGAGGGTCTGGTCGAGCGGGCTTCGTGAGGGCGGCCTCGGTGACCGGTCAGGACGACCCGTTCAGTACTTGGCGTCCCTGCCTTCCTTGCCCAGGCGGCTGTGGCTGCGGCCGTAGAGGAGGTAGACCGCCACTCCGATCAGCATCCACACGGCAAACCGGAACCAGGTCTCACCCGGAAGGTTGAGCATCAGCCACACCGTGGCCGCGACCGAGACGATCGGCAGCAACGGCACCCACGGGGTGCGGAACGAGCGGTGCAGGTCGGGGCGGGTACGGCGGAGCACGATCACGCCGATGGCCACGAGGACGAAGGCGAAGAGCGTGCCGATGTTCACCAGCGTCGCGAGTTCGTTGATGCTGGTGAAGCCGGCGACGACCGCGATGACCACACCGAGGAGGATGGTCGGGCGGTACGGGGTGCGGTACTTCGGGTGGGTGACCGAGAAGAAGCGGGGCAGCAGCCCGTCGCGGCTCATGGCGAAGAACACCCGGGTCTGGCCGAGCAACAGGATCAGACACACCGTGGTGAGGCCGACGGCGGCGCCGAAGCTGATGATTCCGGCGTAGAAGGGGTGCCCTACGGCCTTGAAGGCATCGGCCAGCGGCGCGCTCACCGACAACTCGCTGTAGTGCTGCATACCGGTGACCACGATCGAGACCGCCACGTACAGCACGGTGCAGATGAGGAGCGAGCCGAGGATGCCGCGCGGCATGTCCCGCTGCGGGCGCTTGGTCTCCTCGGCCGCGGTGGCCACCACGTCGAATCCGATGAAGGCGAAGAACACGACGGACGCGGCGGTGAAGATGCCCATGACGCCGAAGTTGGTCGGTTCGTAGCCGAACAGCAGCTGGACCAGCGGTGCGTCCCAGCCGGAGATGCCGCCGGGCGGGGCCTCCGACGGGGGGATGAACGGCTCGTAGTTGCTGCCCACGACGAAGAAGAGGCCGGCGATGATCACGATCAGGACCACGGTCACCTTGATGGCCACGACGACGGCGGTGATCCGGGCGGACAGCTTCATCCCGACGACGAGGATCACCGTCAGCACGAGGACCAGCAGGAAGGCGAGGACGTCGAAGGTGCCGCCGGGTGCGTCCGGCCCTTCGAATACGCGTGGCAGATGCCAGCCCGCGTGGTCGATCAGCGAGCGCACATAGCCGGACCAGCCGACCGCCACCACCGCAGTCCCCAGCGCGAACTCCAGGACGAGGTCCCAGCCGATGATCCAGGCCACCAACTCGCCGAGCGAGGCGTACGCGAACGTGTAGGCCGAACCGGCCACCGGGACGGTGGAGGCGAACTCGGCGTAGCAGAGGGCGGCCAGCGCACAGACGATTCCGGCGGCGATGAAGGCGAGCGCGGTGGCCGGGCCCGCGTTCTCCTTGGCCACCTTGCCGGTGAGCACGAAGATGCCAGTGCCGATGATGACGCCGACACCGAAGACGGTCAGGTCCCAGGCAGAGAGGGACTTCTTGAGCGCGTGCTCGGGCTCCTCGGTGTCCCGGATCGATTGCTCGACCGATTTCGTCCGGAACAATCCGGGATCTGGCGACTTCTGATCCGTACTCACCGGCGTACCTCCGTGCCCATGGCTGTATGCCCATGATCGAGAGGGGGGACGAGACCCCGCCCGCCCTCATACGCCGTTTCACACGAAAGGGCCGGTCGAACCCCCTTACGGGTGGTCCGACCGGCCCAATGTCCTGCCGAGTGCGGTGCGCGGCCTCAGCGCCGGCGTCAGTCCCGGGCGGCCTGCCTCGCCTCGGCCGGTTCGTCCTCGAGACGGCCGTCGAGCTTGGCGACGAGGCCGGTGACCTGGCGGGCGATGTCGGGCGCCGTCAGACCGATCTCGGCCATGACCTCCTTGCGGGAGGCGTGGTCGAGGAAGCGCGGCGGGATGCCGAAGTCGCGCAGCGGCAGGTCGACACCCGCGTCACGCAACGCCTGGGACACCGCCGCCCCGACACCACCGACCCTGATGTTGTCCTCGACGGTGACCACGACCCGGTGCTCGTCGGCGAGCGGGGCGAGCGCCTCGTCGACCGGCTTGACCCAGCGCGGGTCCACGACGGTCGTGGAGATGCCCTGCTTGTCGAGCAGGTCCGCGATCTCCAGGCACATCGGCGCGAGCGCGCCGACCGACACCAGCAGCACATCCGGACGCTCGGCGCCCGGCCTGCGCAGCACGTCCATGCCGCCGATCCGGCCCACGGCCTGGACCGCGGGGCCGACCGCGCCCTTGGAGAAGCGCACCACCGTCGGCGCGTCCTCGACCTGGACGGCCTCGCGGAGCTGGGCGCGCACCTGATCGGCGTCGCGAGGGGCGGCGATCCGCAGGCCGGGGACGACCTGGAGGATCGACATGTCCCACATACCGTTGTGCGAGGCGCCGTCGGTGCCGGTGACGCCCGCGCGGTCCAGTACGAAGGTCACCCCGCACTTGTGCAGCGCCACGTCCATCAGCACCTGGTCGAAGGCGCGGTTCAGGAAGGTCGCGTATACCGCGAAGACCGGGTGCAGGCCACCGGTGGCGAGACCGGCGGCGGACACCGCGCCGTGCTGCTCGGCGATTCCGACGTCGTACACCCGCTCGGGGAACGCCTTGGCGAACTTGTCCAGGCCGACGGGCTGGAGCATCGCCGCGGTGATCGCCACGATGTCCTCGCGCTCCTTGCCGAGCGCGACCATCTCCTCGCCGAAGACGGAGGTCCAGTCCAGGCCTGAACTGGCGATCGGCAGTCCGGTGTCGGGGTGGATCTTGCCGACGGCGTGGAACCGGTCCGCCTCGTCCTGGAGGGCCGGCTGGTAGCCGCGGCCCTTCTCGGTGAGGCAGTGCACGATGACCGGGCCGCCGAACCGCTTCGCCCGGGTGAGCGCGGACTCCAGCGCGGTGATGTCATGGCCGTCGATCGGGCCGACGTACTTCAGGCCCAGGTCCTCGAACATGCCCTGCGGGGCGATGAAGTCCTTGAGACCCTTCTTGGCACCGTGCAGGGTCTCGTAGAGCGGCTTGCCGAGAACGGGGGTGCGCTCCAGGATCTCCTTGCCCCGGGCCAGGAAGCGCTCGTAGCCGTCGGTGGTCCGCAGCGTCGCCAGGTGGTTCGCCAGGCCGCCGATGGTCGGGGCATAGGAGCGCTCGTTGTCGTTGACCACGATGACGAGCGGGCGATCCTTGGCGTCCGCGATGTTGTTGAGCGCCTCCCAGGCCATACCGCCGGTGAGGGCGCCGTCGCCGATGACGGCGACGACATGGTCGTCCTTCTTCAGGACCTCGTTGGCCTTGGCTAGGCCGTCGGCCCAGCCGAGCACCGTCGAGGCGTGGGAGTTCTCGATGAGGTCGTGCTCCGACTCGGAGCGCGCCGGGTAGCCGGAGAGGCCGCCCTTCATCTTCAGCTTCGAGAAGTCCTGGCGGCCGGTCAGCAGCTTGTGCACATAGCTCTGGTGGCCGGTGTCCCACAGAACCCTGTCTCTGGGCGACTCGAAGACCCTGTGCAGGGCGATGGTCAGTTCGACCACACCGAGGTTGGGGCCGAGGTGACCGCCGGTCTTGGACACGGCGTCCACGAGAAAAGTCCGGATCTCTGCGGCCAGCTGGTCGAGCTGCTCCGGGCTGAGCCGGTCCAGATCCCGAGGTCCCTTGATACGGGTAAGCAATGCCACCCGTTCCTCCTTGCGTGTGAGCTGGTCGAGCATGCCGATCCGCCGAGTCTAGTGTTCCGCTCCCGGCGGCAGTCATCGGGCGGTGTGTTGCGCGTCCCTCCATTCGGTGGGCCTGCCCACGAACGGCTCAACCCGGTGACGGACGGGGTCGCCGCTGTCCGCGTATCGCTACCCGCGTCCTCGGATGAACACGCGGAAGTGCCCGGCACCGGTTCCGGTGCCGGGCACTGTGTGAGCGGCGTTACGCGCGGCCCGCGGTCTTCTGCGTCTTGCGTGTGACCGAGTCGATCACGACGGTGGCGAGCAGCACCCCACCGGTGATCATGTAGACCACCGGGGTCCTGATGCCTTCGAGCGCGAGACCGTATTGGATCGCGACGATCACCAGGGCGCCGAGCAGGGCGTTCCACGTCCGGCCGCGTCCGCCGAAGAGGCTGGTGCCGCCGATGACGGCCGCCGCGATGACGTTCATCAGCAGGTCGCCTGTACCGGCGCTCTGGTTGGCGGCCGCGATCTTGGAGGCCCAGAACAGACCGCCGACCGCCGCGAAGAACCCGGAGAGCGCGAAGACCGAGATCCGGACCGCGGCGACGTTGATGCCGGCGCGGCGGGCGGCCTCGACGCTGCCGCCGAGCGCGAAGATCCTGCGGCCGTAGGCGGTGCGGCGGAGCACGAAGTCCGTGATCACCAGGATGGCGAGGAACAGGACGAAGGCCAGCGGCAGGCCCTTGTACTGGTTGAACATGAACGCTGCGCCGAAGGCGATGACGGCCAGCAGCACCGTGCGCAGCACGATGTCGGACACCGGACGGGACGGGACCCCGACGGCCGCACGGCGGCGGTTGTCCAGGAACGACGTCACGAAGAACACCGCGACCGCGGCGGTGGCCAGTCCGTAGGCGGCGGCCACGTCGGAGAAGAAGTACGTGGTCAGTTGACCGACGGCGCCTTCGCTGTCCAGGTTGATGGTGCCATGGTCACCGAGGAGCTGGAGCATGAAGCCCAGCCAGAACAGCAGACCGGCGAGGGTGACGGCGAACGCCGGGGCGCCGATCTTCGCGAAGAAGAAGCCGTGGAGCGCGCCGATCGCGGCACCGGCGGCGAGGGCCACGAGGACCGAGAGCCATTCGTTCATCCCGTGGCTCACGGCCATGACCGCGACGATCGCCCCGGAGACACCGCTGACCGAGCCGACCGACAGGTCGATCTCTCCGAGCAGCAGCACGAAGATGATGCCCACGGCCATCGTGCCGGTGCCCACCATGGTCACGGCGATGTCCGAGATGTTCTTCGCGGAAAGGAACTCGGAGTTCAGGCTCTGGAAGACGATGGCGATGATGACCAGGCCGATCACGACCGGGATGGAGCCGAGGTCACCGGCGTGCAGCTTGCGCTTGAACTCGGAGAAGTAGCCCGCGAGGCCCTGCTCGCGTACCAGCAGCCGAGGGTCGACCGCGGTGACCGCGTCATGGGCGGCGTCCGGGTTCACTACCTGGTGTCCGCCGCCGTGTCGGCCGGAGGTCTTGTGGGTGCTCACTTCTGCGCCTCCGAGGTGCGCGCCGCACGACGGGTCACGGCGTTGTCCGTGGCGCCGGTGATGGCGGAGATGATCTCTTCCTGCGAGGTGGACTTGACGTCGAAGACGCCGTTGTTCCGGCCGAGTCGGAGCACGGCCACCTTGTCGGCGACGGCCTTCACATCGGCCATGTTGTGGCTGATGAGGATGACGGCGTGGCCGCGCTCCCGCAGCCGCTCCACGAGGTCGAGCACCTGTGCGGTCTGCTCGACGCCGAGCGCGGCGGTGGGCTCGTCGAGGATGACGAGCTTGGGCTCACCGAGCATCGAGCGGGCGATGGCCACGGTCTGCCGCTGACCGCCGGAGAGGGAGGCGATCGGGATACGGACGCTGGGGATGCGGATCGACAGCGTGCTCAGCAGCTCACGGGAGCGGCGCTCCATCTCGACCTCGTCCAGCACACCGCGCTTGCGCAGCTCACGGCCGAGGTAGAGGTTGCCGACGACGTCGATGTTGTCGCACAGCGCGAGGTCCTGGTAGACGGTCGCGATACCCAGGTTCTGGGCGTCGTGCGGCTTGTGGATCGCGACCGGCCTGCCCTCCCACTCGATGACGCCCTCATCGATCGGGTGCACTCCTGCGATCGTCTTGACCAGCGTGGATTTACCGGCGCCGTTGTCGCCTACGAGGGCGACCACCTCGCCGGCATGGACCTCAAGCTCTACGTCGGTGAGCGCCTGGACGGCACCGAACCGCTTGGAGACCCCGCGCAACGCCAGCACGGGCGTAGCCAACACGTGAACCATCTCCTTCGCCGCCTGACCGGCGGGGCAGCCGCGCCTCCCGGAAGGCCAGGTGGTGCGGTGGGTCGAGCAGAATCAAGTATTCAGAAACAACCGGAAGCAAGCAGGCCGGAAGCATGCGGAAGCATCGAGCAGAAGCGTTTCTGCTCGGTGCCCCGCCCCTATAGCGGGACTGGACTGGGGCGGGGCACCGGGCAGGCTTCCGGCGGTCCCTGGGTCCCTGGCCTGGGCTCCGCGTCTGGACTCCGATGGTCCGGACGCCGGCCGGGACTCCGGGGGCCTACTTCAGGCCGGCCGCTTCGCAGGCGGCCTTGTACTTCGCGGTGCAGATCTCGTCGATGGTGTAGATGCCGTCCTTGAGCACGGTGTCCTTGATGTTGTCCTTGGTCAGCGAGACGACCGGGACGAGCACGGCGGGGATTCCGGTGTTCGTGGGGCTGTCGACCCGGGCGGTCTCCACGTCCGTGAGCTCCTCGCCCTTGGCGAGCCGCACGGCCATCTTGGCGGCGGCGGCGGCCTCGGGGGCGTACGGCTTGTAGACGCTCATGTACTGCTCGCCCGCGACGATCCGCTGGACACCGGCAAGCTCGGCGTCCTGGCCGGTGACCGGCGGGAGCTTGGTGAAGCCGCCGGCCTTGAGTGCGGTGATGATGCCGCCCGCCATGCCGTCGTTGGCGGAGTAGACGCCGATGATCTTGTCCTTGCCGAGAGCAGAGATCGCTGCCTCCATGTTGGAGTTGGCGTTCTCCGGCTTCCACTCCTTGGTGTCGTACTCCTTGCCGATGTTGACCTTGCCCTCGAACTCGGCCTTGGCGCCCTTCTTGAAGAGGGCGGCGTTCGGGTCGGTGATGGCACCGTTCATCATGACGATCTGGCCGTCCTTGGCCTTGTCGCCCAGCGCCGCGAGGAGCGCCTTGCCCTGGACGTGGCCGACCTCTTCGTTGTCGAAGGAGGTGTACGCGTCAATCGGACCCTCGGCGAGACGGTCGAAGGCGACGACCGGGATACCGGCCTCCTTCGCCTTCTTGACGCTGCCGGCGATCGCCTTGGAGTCGACCGCGTCGATGATCAGCGCGTCCACCTTGTTGGTGATCATCGTCTCGACCTGCTGGGTCTGGAGCGTCGCGTCCTGCTTGGCGTTGGCGTAGACGACCTCGGCCTTGCCGTTCGTGAGCTTGCTGATCTCCTCTTCGATCAGCGGCTTGTCGAACTTCTCGTAGCGAGCGGTCTGGTTCTCCGGGAGGAGCAGACCGATCTTGAGGTCGTCACCCTTCTTCTCGCCCGCGCTGTTGGCGTTCTCCCCGGACTCCTTGGCGCTGCCACAGGCGGCGAGGGACACGGCCATGGCGGTGGCGGCGATGGCCACGGCGGCACGACGCATCTGCGTGTTCATTCAGAAACCTCCCTGACGAGGCCGCGTCGCGCGGCCGAGGTGGCTGGAAGTCAACTCGGGCGCCTCTCCGCCGTCAAGGAGTAAATCCTTAACGAGATGACAACGGTGCCATTCGTTATCTAAGTGAAGGCAGGCGCACCCACGGAGAGCGCACTGCCAGAACCATCCATAAGCGTAGAATCACCCATTTCACTGAGCACGAGGGCCAGCGCTCCCAGCACCTCGGCCCGGCTCCCCAACGCCCCGGGCAGCAGCGAGAGCTGGCGGGCCGCGCTGGGAATCGCATAACGGGAGACGGACTCCCTGATCGGCGCGAGCACCAGCTCTCCCGCTTCGGCGAGACTGCCGCCGAGTACGACCCTGGTCGGATTGAGCAGGTTGCACAGGTTCGCCACCCCGCTGCCGATGTGCCGCCCGACGTCGGCGATCACCCTGCGGCAGCCCGGATCGCCCTCGCGCGCGAGCTGCACGACCCGCTCCATGGTCAGATCGGGACCGTGGCCGGGCTGGAGCAGCGGCAGTACATACCGGGCGGACGCGAAGGTCTCCAGGCAGCCCCGGTTGCCGCAACGGCAGACGGGCCCCGACTCGTCCAGGGTGATGTGCCCGATCTCTCCCGCCGTACCGCCTGGGCCCCGGTAGATCTGGCCGTTGATGACCAGTCCGGCACCCACACCGCTCGCCACCTTGATGTAGGCGAGGTCCTTCACTCCCCGGCCGCTCCCCCAGACCAGCTCGCCGAGCGCGCCGAGGTTGGCGTCGTTGTCGACGTACACCGGCACCCCGAGGCGGCGTGAGAGCTCGGCGCTGGGGTTTATCCCGGTCCACCCCGGCAGGATCGAAGTCGACCCCAGCGTCCCGGACTCGACATCGATCGGACCCGGCACACCGAGTCCGACCCCGATCACCTTGTCCGCGCTGATCCCGGTGTCCGCGATCAGGCGTCTGACCAGTGCTTGCGCCCGCCCGAAGCCCTCCTCGGACGAGGCGTCGACATCGAGCGGCTCGGACTCCTCGGCCAGCACCTGATGGGCGAGGTTTCCCACGGCGACCCGCAGATGGGTGTGGCCGAAGTCCACCCCGACCACGATCCCGGCGTCCCCGCTCAGCGACACGCTCCTGGCCCGCCTGCCGCCCGCCGAGGTGGGGGTCACCTCGACCGTGCCGCCCTCCTTCAGTTCGCGAACGATGTTGGAGACCGTGGCGGCGGACAGGCCGGTCGACCTCGCGATCTCGGCCTGAGTGAGCGAACCGGCCATGCGCACGGCACGTACGACGCGCTCGAGATTCGCCCGATGCAGAGACGTCTGCGACCCCGGAGTCTCCATCGACTCACACACTCCCGCTCATTACTCCAACATGTGAACTCTAAGGGGAGCCTTTGGGGCTGCCCCCCGTCAAGACCTGAGCGCATGCGGGAACTCCTCGGGCACCCGCTGTGACGGGACGCTGCGCCACCGTCCACGGACCGGCCGGAGCCCTACTTCAGGGCCCCCGCGGTCAGCCCCGCCACCACCTGCCGCTGGAAGACCACATACGCCGCCAGCACCGGCAGCATCGCCATCACCAGTCCCGCGAACAGGCCCGACCAGTCGCCCTTGTACCCCTGGCTCACCGCCAGCTGCACCAGCCCCTGGGACAGCACCTTCTGGTCCTGATCGGTGTTCAGCACCGTCGGCAGCATGTACTGGTTCCACTGGCCCAGGAAGTTGAAGATGCCCACGCTGATCAGCCCGGGCTTGGCCATCGGCAGCATGACCTGGAAGAACGTACGTGCGTGCGAGGCTCCGTCGATCAGGGCAGCCTCCGCAACCGAAGTCGGCAGCGTACGGAAGAAGGCGGTCAGGAAGAACACGGTGAACGGCAGCGAGTACGCGATGTAGACGAGGATCAGACCGTGGATCGTGTTCAGGAGCTGGATGTTGTTCATGACGTAGAACAGCGGGACCAGCGCCAGCATGATCGGGAAGCTCATACCGCCGATGAAGAGGAAGTAGATGAAGCGGTTGCCCGGGAAGTCGAACCGGGCGAGGACGTACGCCGCCATCGAGCCGAGCAGCAGCGTGCCCACGAGGGAGCCGGCGACCACCAGGACCGTGTTCAGGAAGTAGTCGCTCATATGCGCCTGGCTCCAGGCGCGGGACCAGTTCTCGAAATGGAGCCGGTCGGGCAGTGACCAGGGCGAGCTGAAGATCGCGTTGTCGTCCTTGAAGGAGGTCATCACAGCCCACAGCAGCGGCAGGACGACCATCAGGGCCCAGAGGATCAGCATCCCGTGCGAGAAGACGTTGAGGACCCTGCCGTCGCCTCGGCGCGGCCTCGGCCGCGAGGGCGTGCCGGGCGCAGCCGGCCGGCCGGTCTTCGCCACCTGCGGCAGGGTGGACCCAGCAGCACCGGCGGGAGGAGCCACTGAGGTTTGCGAGGTCTCCGTCATCTTCACGTCAGTACTCCAGACGCTCTCGTCGGCCCAGCTTCATCACGGCGGCGGCGAACGCCAGCGTGACGACCAGCAGGGCGACGCCGATCGTGGTCGCGTAGGCCGCCGCGCCATCACGGAACGCGGACTGGTACACGTACAGCACCATCACCGTGGTCGAGTAGTCGGGGCCGCCCGGCCCCGTGGTCATGATCTGCACCACCGCGAAGGACTCCGCGCCGAGCGCGAGGATGCCCATGTAGACCCAGCCGGACTGGATGGTGTCCCACAGCAGCGGCAGCGTGATCCGGAAGAAGGTGGTGAACCGGGTCGCGCCGTCCAGCAGCGCGGCCTCGTAGAAGTCCTTCGGGATGGACGCCATCGCCGCAGAGAAGAGGACGACGAAGAAGCCGACCGTGGACCAGACGAGGACCGCCATCACACACCACAGGGCGAGTTCCGGGTCGCCCAGCCACAGGGGCTGGATGCCGCCCAGACCGATCGCCTTGAGCGCGGAGTTGATCGCCCCGCTTTCGGGGTTGTACGCGAACTGGAAGAGCAGGGCGACGATCGCGATCGACAGCACCTGGGGGAAGAAATACGCGATCTTGTAGAAGGAAGAGCCGCGCACCCCGGAGACCGCGCCTCCCCTCCGGTGCCGTCCGCCGACATTGATCATGAAGGCGAAGAACAGCGCGAGGCCGATCGTGGCCACCGGGAGCAGCAACGCGAACACCAGACTGTGCTGGAGCGACTTCCAGAAGATGTCGTCGTCCCACATCCGGGTGTAGTTGTCGAAGCCGACCATGGCGAAGTCCGGGCTCAAGCCGGTCCAGTCGGTGAAGGAGTAGAAGATCGACTGGACGAACGGCCAGATGACGAAGAGCGCGTAGAGCGCCAGGGGGGCCGCCAGGAACCCCACGATGAAGCGGTTCTTGCCGTGCTGCATGGTTACCGACCCCGATCCTGCGGGAGTGTGCCGCCGCTGGTGCCGAGTGCGCCGTGTGCTCCCGGAGCCGCCCCCACATCGCGTCTCCGGGAGCAACGGCCGCTCACTGGTGCTTGTACTTCTTGACGGACGAGTCCTGGGCCGCTTTGTCCGCGAAGCCCTGGATCTTGCTGATCGCTTCGGCCGGGGTGAGGCGTCCGGCCATCATCTCGCCCAGGCCAGCCACACCGATCTGCTCCTTCTGGAGCTTGACGTACCAGTCCTGGAGGCGTGGGTTGACAACGTTCTCCCCGGCCGTGGCGAGGGCGGCGACACCCGACCTCAGACCCGGTGTCAGCGCGATGCCGTCGGTGCCGCCGTCGAACGCGGTCAGCGACTTGACCTGCCGGGTGAAGTTCTTCGATGACGCCTCGCCGAGCATGATGCGCAGTTGCTCCATGCCACCCTCGACGTTCTTGGCGTTCGCCGGGACGATGAAGGGCTCGCCTCCGGAGGCCCAGATGGTGCCGAACGGCATCGCGTCCGACGCGTCGAGACCGGACGGCGCGGCGACCGCGAGGTCGAAGTCCGCGGGCATGGTGCCGGCGGCCTCGTTCTCCACCCAGGAGCCGTTGGGGATGAACAGCGCCTTGCCCTTGGTCCAGGCGGTCTGGGACTGGATGTGGTCGAGGCCGGGAGTGCCCTTGAGGATGTAGCCCTTCTTGTAGAGCTCGTAGTACGCCTCGAACGCGGACTTGACGGCGGGGTGCTTCCAGGCGTTCGGTTCCAGGTTGTCGATGGAGTCCAGAACCTCGCGACCACCGATCTTCGCGATGAACGGGTAGAGCGAGAAGGGGAGGTAGTACGGGTGCTTGCCGGCGTACGTCCAGCCGGCGATGCCCTGCTTCTTCGCCTTCTCGCAGAGGGCGAGCATCTCGTCCCAGGTCTGCGGGTACTGCGAGTCGAAGCGGTCGAGTGCGCTCGCCGAGTACCAGACGCCGTAGACGGTGTAGGCGTAGTAGAGGATCCAGACGGGTGCCCCGTCGAACTGGCCCATCTCGACGATTCCGGGGCGGAGGGTGTCGCGCACCTTCCTGCCCGGGTTGTCGAACGAGGGCGCGTCGAGCAGCGGGGTGAGGTCGGCGAGCTGCTGCTTGCCGACGAGCACGCCCATGTCCATCTGCTCGGCGCCCGAGTTGTCGATGAGGTCGGGCGGGGTCCCGCCGTTGAAGCGGGGCTGGAGCTCGGACTGGATCTTCTGGGTTGCCTTGTGGGTGACCCGGGGCGCCTTCGGGAAGGCCGCGTTGTACTTCTTCTGGGCGTCGATGGCGTACTGCTGGCCGAAGCCGCCGTCGAAGATGACGACTTCCAGGGGGGCGGTCTCGTTGACACCGAGTGGGTTGGCCCTGGTGACCTTTCCCTTCTCGACCTTGGAGCCGCCGGCGCCGCCGGTCCCGCTCGCGCAAGCGGACAGGAGGCTCATCGCCGGAAGGGTGACCAGGCCGATCGCCGCGCTGCGTTTGATCAGTCCACGGCGGTCGATACCGCCGTTCGGGTGGCCGGAGGTGGATCCCATGCTCAAGTCCTCGCCTTCTCCAGGACTCAGGCGGTGTACCGGTCGCCCGTCTCATCGTCTGAGGCGAAGGGCCCCGCCACCGCGGTCTTTTGCCGAAGCTGGGTCGTGCAGGGGGTTCAGGGGGCGGCGGGAGCGGGAAGGACGCCCGGCTCGCCACCGCGGTGCGTTCGTTCGGGAGGCGGACGCCGACAGGTATAGTCCACTTGCGGTCGACCGAGCAAGATCGAAAACAGGTTTGACCGCCAGACTTTCCCGATCTGAGATCTCACGGATACGGGAGCACCACCCGAGCCCTTCCTCTCTGCCTCTCTTCGCCGCTTCCACCCCTCGATCATTCACGATCAAGAATCTCATCGAAACGGCCGATTTCGAACCTGCCACACCGTCAACACCCTTGACACCGTGAGGCACTTACCTCCCTACTGGAGCCTGCGCACTCAGACTGACAACGTTGTCCAAATTCGCTCCCGCGAGGAGGAAAGCGTCGGCATGCGGCCCAGATCCAGCTCTCGGCACAGACGATTCCGCGCGGCCGCCCTGGTGGCGGCCACCGCGCTTCTGGTGGTGACAGGGCAGCCGGCAGCCGGCGCGCTCCCCTCCCAACCCACTTCTGCAACAACGGAGTTCAGCACATCCTTCGAAGCGGACGAAGCCCAGCCCGACTGGCGCAGCACCGTGGAGACAGGGCCCGGCGGAAGCAAGCGGTCGTCCGGCGTCGACGGCGGCTACGCCTCCGGAATTCCGGGCAATGTGACGGACAAGGTCATCGGACTGCGTGCCAGCGGCGAAAACGGCGGAGCCGGTGAGGTCAAGGAGAATCTGGTCGATCTCCAGCCCGCCACCAAATGGCTGGGATTCCAGTCCAGCGCCTGGATCGAATTCGACACGGACACCCCGGTCAAGGTCGTGAGATACGCGCTGACCTCGGCCAACGACTTCGCCGCCCGCGACCCCAGGGACTGGTCGCTCAAGGGCTCGTCCGACGGCAGGGATTGGAAGATCCTCGACACCCGCACGGGCGAGGCCTTCGACCAGCGCTTCCAGACCAGGACGTACGACATCGACGCCGCCGCCACGACCGCGTACGCCCACTACCGGCTGGAGATCACCGCGAACAACGGCGCATCCGACGCCACCCAGTTGGCCGATGTGCAGTTCTCCGACGGCGACACCGGCACCCCGGTCCCCGAGGACATGCGCAGTCTGGTCGACCGGGGGCCCGGGGGTTCCCCCACCGCGAAGGCGCACGCGGGTTTCACCGGCAAGCGCGCACTGAGGTACGCGGGCACCCACAAGACGGACGGCCGCGCGTACTCGTACAACAAGGTCTTCGACGTCGACACGGCCGTGCGGCGGGACACGGAGCTGTCGTACCGGGTCTTTCCCTCCATGGCGGAGACCGACCTCACGTATCCCGCCACCCAAGTGGCCGTGGACCTGGCCTTCACCGACGGCAGCTATCTCAGCGACCTCCGCGCGGTGGACTCGCACGGCGGGCTGCTGACGCCGCAGGGCCAAGGCGCGGCCAGGCGGCTGTACGTCAACCAGTGGAACCAGGTCACCGCGCGGATCGGTGCCGTCGCCGCCGGCAAGACGGTGGACCGGATCCTGGTGGCGTACGACTCCCCCGCCGGCCCCGCGAAGTTCCAGGGCTGGATCGACGACATCAGGCTGGCCGCAGCGGCACCCGTGAAACGGCCGGCGCGCCTCTCGGACTACGTCTCCACGGTGCGCGGCACCAACTCCAGCGGCTCGTTCTCGCGCGGCAACACCTTCCCGGCGACCGCGGTACCGCATGGCTTCAACTTCTGGACCCCGGTCACCAACGCGGGCTCGTTGAGCTGGCTGTACGAATACGCCCGCGCCAACAACGCGGACAACCTGCCCACCGTCCAGGCGTTCAGTGCCAGCCATGAGCCGAGCCCCTGGATGGGCGACCGGCAGACCTTCCAGCTCATGCCGTCGGCGGCGGACGGCACACCGGACACCTCACGCACCGCCCGGGCCCTGCCGTTCCGCCATGAGCGGGAGACCGCGCGTGCGCACTACTACGGGGTGACCTTCGAGAACGGCCTCAAGGCCGAGATCGCCCCGGCGGACCACGCCGCGATGATGCGATTCACCTATCCGGGTGAGCACGCCACGGTGCTGTTCGACAATGTCACCGAGCAGGCCGGACTCACTCTCGACCCGGCGACCAGCTCCTTCACCGGCTACTCCGACGTCAAGAGCGGCCTGTCCACGGGCGCGACACGGCTGTTCGTCTACGGAGTCTTCGACGCACCCGTCACCGCCTCAGCGTCGCAGGGCGTGAAGGGCCATCTGCGCTTCGGCGCCGGAGCTGACCGCACCGTCACGCTGCGGATCGCGACCTCGCTCATCAGCGTCGACCAGGCGAAGCAGAACCTGGCTCAGGAGATCCCGGTGTCAGCCGACTTCGACACGGTCAGGGACGCCGCGCAGGACGCCTGGGACAACATCCTCGGCCGAGTCCGGGTCGAAGGGGCGACCCACGACCAGTTGGTGACGCTCTACTCCTCGCTCTACCGGCTGTACCTGTACCCGAACTCCGGCTTCGAGAGGGTCGGCGGGAAGGACGTGTACGCCAGCCCCTTCTCACCGCAGACCGGCCCCGACACCCCGACCCGCACCGGGGCGAAACTGGTCGACGGCCGTGTCTATGTCAACAACGGCTTCTGGGACACCTACAGGACCACCTGGCCCGCGTACTCCTTCCTCACCCCGGGCAAGGCGGGCGAGCTGGTCGACGGCTTCGTCCAGCAGTACCGGGACGGCGGCTGGATCTCCCGCTGGTCGTCCCCCGGCTACGCGGATCTGATGACCGGCACCTCGTCCGATGTGGCTTTCGCCGACGCGTACGTGAAGGGCGTACGGGGCTTCGACGCCGAGACGGCCTACGAGGCGGCGCTCAAGAACGCGACCGTGGCACCGCCTCACCGGGGCGTGGGCCGCAAGGGCATGGAGACCTCGCCGTTCATCGGTTACGCGTCGACCGAGACCCACGAGGGACTTTCCTGGACGCTGGAGGGCTGCCTCAACGACTACGGCCTCTCCCGGATGGCCGATGCCCTCTTCAAGAAGACGCACAAGCCACGCTACAAGGAGGAGTCGGCCTACTTCCTCAATCGCGCACGCTCCTATGCGACCCTGTTCGACTCCGAGGCAGGCTTCTTCCAGGGCCGGAACCCGAAGGGCGACTGGCGCGTCCCGGCGAACCGGTACGACCCCCGGATCTGGGGCTATGACTACACCGAGACCAATGGGTACGGCTATGCGTTCACCGCGCCCCAGGACTCCCGTGGCCTGGCCAACCTGTACGGCGGCCGGGCCGGGCTCGGCAAGAAGCTGGACACCTACTTCGCGACGCCGGAGACCGCCTCGCCCCAGTTCGCGGGCTCGTACGGAAGCGTCATCCACGAGATGACCGAGGCCAGGGATGTCCGGATGGGCATGTACGGGCACTCCAACCAGGTGGCCCACCATGTCCCCTACATGTACAACGCGGCCTCCCAGCCGTGGAAGACGCAGGAGAAGGTACGCGAGGTGCTGTCCCGCCTCTACACCGGCAGCGAGATCGGGCAGGGCTACCACGGCGACGAGGACAACGGCGAGCAGTCCGCCTGGTTCCTTTTCTCCGCACTGGGCTTCTACCCGCTGGTGATGGGCAGTGGGGAGTACACCATCGGCTCTCCCCTGTTCACCAAGGCCACCGTGCGGCTGGACAACGGCCGGGCGCTGGTGGTGACAGCCCCGCGCAACAGCGCCCGGAACATCTACGTCCAGGGGGTCGAGGTCAACGGCCGGGCATGGCACTCCACCGCACTCCCGCACGAGCTGCTCGCGCGCGGCGGCACACTGGAGTTCACGATGGGCGCCCGGCCCTCGCGCTGGGGTACGGGGAGCGGGGCCGCTCCGGTGTCCATCACCCAGGACGACAGGGTGCCCGAGCCACGGCGCGACACGATCAGCGGCACCGGCCCGCTGTTCGACAACACCTCCGCCACGGAGGGCGCACTGGACGCGTCGACACCCGTGGAACTGCCGGTCGCAGCCGGCACCCGAGCGGTCCAGTACACCCTCACCTCGTCAGCGAAGGGCACGGCGCCGGCGGGGTGGGTGCTCCAGGGTTCGCATGACGGCACCACGTGGACCGATGTGGACAGGCGGTCGGGTGAGTCGTTCGCCTGGGACCGGCAGACCCGGGTGTTCACGGTCGGACGACCGGGGACGTTCGAGAGATACCGGCTGCTCCCTGCCGCAAGGGCGTCGCTCGCGGAGATCGAACTGATCGCCTCGCGCGGCGGAGCAGCACCTGGGCTCCGAGGCGTGTCCGCGGCTGTCCCGTGAGCGGCTGCAGCCGATCCGGGGTGAGGGCCTCGTCGCGATCAGGGGGCAGCGCGGTCCGAGGACCCAGCCCCTGACCGGGTTGCCGGTGCACGCGGTGGTGGCGGTCGCGCCCACGCATGGTCGGAAGCCAGCGGGCGTGCAGCCCAAGTCGCTCTGAAACGATCATTGATTGGTTAAGGAAGTTCGGTGGCGACGCCACTCGCTCGGGGTGGTCCCATAGGCTGAGCGGAAGCGCCGGGTGAAGTGGCTAGGGCTGGTGAAGCCGCACCGCGCCGCCACGGCAGAGACCGGAAGTGCAGCGTGGCGGGGCGAGGCCAGGAGTCGGCACGCCGTTTCCAGCCGCTCGGCGATGAGCCGCTGTTCGAGCCGGATGCCCGCGCGTGCCAGTACCACGTACAGCTGCCGTTTGGAGATGGCGTGGGCTGCGGCGATGCGTTCCGGCCCGAGGTCGGGGTCGGTGAGGTGACGGCGTGTGTACGCCATGATCCGGGTCACCAAGGAGTTGTCCATGGCTTCTCGAACCCGCAAGTCCCGCTCGTCGTGTGCAGCCGAGGTCAGCAGGGCCCGTACGAGATCGGTGGTGGCGTTGGCGAGGGCGCCGGCGCCGGGGTCCGTTTCGAGGCGGCCGGGGTTTCGGAACAGCGAGTGCAGGTGCCCGAGCAGCAGGTCGTGTACGGGGCTGGAGCGGAGACGTACCGAGGCCCGTGTCACGGTGTCGACCGGCAGGCCGAGATGCTCCGCGTCGATGGTGAGGGCCTGTGAGGCACCATGTCCGGACCAGCCATAGGTGCGTGGGGCGAGTTCGTGGAAGACGCAGATGTCCTGCGGCCCGAGGGCGAACCGGGTGCCGGCCTGTTCGGCGCGGTGGATGCCTTGGGTCTGGAGCGAGACCGATACCACGGGACGGTCCCGGTGGTGACGGACGTGTCTGGCCGTGCGCCGGACCTCAAGCCCGGAGCTTCGCACGTCGAAGAGGTCCAGGCCGCCCACTCGCCAGCCTTCGATGCGGGCGCTGATCCCCGCCTCGCACTCCTCGTGGATGATCTCGTTCGGCACGGAGTTGTCCGTCATCGCGTGGTGAAACGCGTCCGCCCTGTCGCGTGGCGTGAAGTCGTCCAGGTCCAGCAGCAGCACGAACCAGCCCTCCAGCGCGGTCTCCGGGTGCGGCGGCGCCCATCCTCCCGGTGACACCGGGCCGGCGGTTGCTCTCCCGTGCACGGGTCTGTTCCTTTCGTGTCCGCGCGGTAGCGCAAGCCCTGCGCGGAGGGGCAGCAGGCAAGCACTCACAGGCAACCGGTCCCCGCGCTCGGCCTTTAGCTTCGGACGTGCGCCGCCTTGCCCCGGCGGCGCGCACCCTTGATCCGCAGAGAGGTCCGATCCGTGACTGACCAAACATTCGTCGCGCCGGTTCTGGAACCCCAGGCCGCCGCCTTCGCCGAAGCGACCGCCTCGCCGCCGTTCCTGTTCCAGCTGCCACCGGCCGAGGGCCGCAAGGCCGTCGAGGACGCGCAGTCCGGCGACGTGGAGCTCCCCGCGATCGACGAGGAGTGGGTGACCGTCGAAGGCGGCCCGACCGACGAGGTCCGCACCAGAATCGTGCGGCCCGCCGGCGCGCAGGGCGATCTGCCCGTGATCGTCTTCGTGCACGGCGCCGGCTGGGTCTTCGGCAGCGCCCACACCCACGACCGGCTGGTGCGCGAACTGGCCGTCGGAACCGGCGCCGCCGTGGTCTTCCCCGAGTACGACCTCTCCCCGGAACACCGCTACCCCATCGCCGTCGAGCAGGTCTGGACCGTGGCCCGCTGGGTCGTCACCGACGGCACCGCGCACGGGCTGGACGCCACCAGGATCGCGGTGGCCGGCGACTCGGTGGGCGGCAACATGAGCACCGTACTGACTCGGCTCGCCAAGGAGCGCGGCGGCCTCACCCTCGCCCACCAGGTGCTGTTCTACCCCGTCACCGACGCCGGCTTCGACACCGGCTCCTACCACCAGTTCGCCGAAGGCTACTTCCTGCGGCGCGACGGCATGCAGTGGTTCTGGGACCAGTACACCACCGACGAGAACCAGCGCGCAGAGATCACCGCCTCCCCCCTGCGCGCCTCCGTCGAGCAGCTCACCGGCCTTCCGCCGGCGCTGGTGATCACCGCCGAGGCGGATGTGCTGCGCGACGAGGGCGAGGCGTACGCCGCCAAGCTGCGGCAGGCCGGTGTCGAGGTGACCGCCGTCCGCGTCCAGGGCGTCATCCACGACTTCGTCCTGCTCAACGCGCTGCGCGGCACCCAGGGCGCCGAGGTGGCCATCACGCTGGCCATCGCCACCCTGCGCAAGGCCCTCGCCGCCCACTGACCCCCAGGGCAGCCGGTGGGCGGGGACCAGCGCGCCACTACGAGCTGGGACCCCAGTCTGTGGCGGCGCCTGCTCAAGCCAGAGGAGACCTCATGGCCACCAGCGACACCTCTCCTGAGGGGCCCGCGGCCCCGATGCGGCCGGCCGAAGGCCGCCACCACGAACCCGACCTTCGTGGCATGACCCGCATCACCCTGCGGCCCATCGCCTCACCGATGCCGCTCGGCTTCTACACCGTGGCGATCGCCTCGACCATCGTCGGCTGCCTCCAGCTCGGCCTGTTCGAGGACGGCGCCGAGCGAGCCGTCGCCCTCACCGTCCTTCCTGCGTTCGCCCTGCAACTCCTGGTGGGATTCCTCGCGTTCGGCGCCCGGGACGTCCTGGCGGCGACCCTGATGGCCTGCTTCTCCGGGATGTGGCTGGCCAGTTCGCTGGTCCTGGCCACCCAGCCGCCGGGCGGCGCCCGGGTACTGGGCGTACTGAACCTCTGCTTCGCCCTCTTCGCCCTGCTGATGGCCAGCGTCGCCAAGCCCAAGCGGGCGCTATGGCTGGTGCTGTGCACTGCTGTGCCGCGCTTCGCGGTGGCTGCCGCCGCCAACCTGACCAGCGTGCACTGGCTCGCCGGCGTGTCCGGCGCGCTCGGCCTGCTGCTGGCCGCGGTCGCGATGTACGCCGCCTTCGCTCTGATGCTGGAGGACATGCGGGGCCAGGAAGTGCTGCCGATCGGCCGCAGCGGCCCCGCCCACCAGGCTGTGCACGGCGACCTGACGGTCCAGCTCCGCAACCTGGAGCGCCACGCCGGCGTCCGCCGCACCCTCTGAGCCGCACCGGCCGAGAGCAGCACCCGGCCGGTGCGCTCCACCCCTTGCCGTGTCTCCAACTGCCGCGACTTTGACGAGAGCGAGACCTCCATGCCCACGATGCCGGTCGGCGGCGTCACCCCTATAGCCGGGGCCGCAGAGGGCGCCGACGTCGTCCTGCGCAACGCCAGAATCCACACCGGCGACCCGTCGCGTCCCGCCGCCACCGCACTCGCCGTCCACGGAGGCCGCATCACCGCGATCGGCGACGACGCCGAGGTGGCCGCCCGCGTCGGACCCCGCACCAGGGTCATCGACGTGCTTGGCCGCCGGGTGGTCCCCGGCCTGAACGACTCGCACCTGCACGTCATCCGGGGCGGCCTGAACTACGTCCTGGAGCTGCGCTGGGACGGCGTCCCCTCGCTTCGACAGGCGCTGGCGATGCTGCGCGAGCAGGCCGGACGCACGCCCAAGGGGCAGTGGATCCGGGTGGTCGGCGGCTGGTCGGCCGAGCAGTTCGCCGAGCGGCGGATGCCCACGCCCGCGGAACTGAACGAGGCCGCCCCCGACACCCCGGTGTTCGTGCTGCACCTCTACCAGTCGGCGATCCTCAACCGGGCCGCCGTCCAGGCTGCGGGCTTCACCCGGGACATCCCCGACCCGCGCGGCGGCCAGATCGTCCGCGACCGTGACGGCCGCCCGAACGGCGTGCTGCTGGCGGCGCCGAGCGCGCTGATCCTCTACTCCACCCTCGCCGCCGCACCGACCCTCGACGCGGCGGACCGCAAGGTCTCCACCCGACACTTTCTGCGCGAGCTCAACCGCTTCGGCCTCACCTCCGCCGTGGACGCCGCCGGCGGCTTCCAGAGCTTCCCCGACAACTACGCCACCGTCATTGAACTGGCCCGCGACCGCGAGCTGACCGTGCGGATCGGCTACCACCTCTTCCCACAGACCGCCGGGCAAGAGCTCGCCGACCTCACCCGCTGGGTACAGAGCGTGCGGCCCGGCGACGGCGACGAGTGGCTGCGCCTCAACGGCGCGGGGGAGAACCTGACCTGGGCCGCGGCCGACTTCGAGAACTTCTCCGAGCCCCGCCCCCAACTGGCGGCCGGGTACGAGGACGAGTTCGAGCAGGCCGTCCGGCTGCTGCTGGAGCACGACTGGGGGTTTCGCCTGCACGCCACCTACGACGAGACGATCCGGCGCGACCTCGCCGTCTTCGACAAGCTCGCCGCCGAGGGCCACTTCCCCGGCGGCAACCGCTGGCTCTTCGACCACGCCGAAACGGTCACCCCCGGCAGCCTGGAGCGGATCGCCGCACTCGGCGGCGCGATCAGCGTCCAGAACCGCATGTCCTTCCAGGGTCAAGCCTTCACCGACCGCTACGGCCCGCAGGCCGCAGCCCATACCCCGCCGCTGAAGGAGATGCTCGCCTGCGGCATCCCGCTCGCGGCCGGCACCGACGCGACCCGCGTCTCCTCCTACAACCCCTGGGTCGCCCTGCACTGGCTGGTCACCGGCCGCACCATCGGCGACCTGGCCCTCTACCCGCCCGACCGGCAAGTTTCTCGCGAGCGCGCCCTTGAGCTGTACACCCGCGGCGGCGCCCGGATCACCGGCGAGGACGACGTCAAGGGCGTCCTCAAGGAAGGCTGGTACGCCGACTTCGCCGTCCTCAGCCACGACTACTTCGCCGTGCCCCCGGAGGACATCGCGCACATCGAGGCCGTCCTGACCGTCGTCGGCGGCCGGATCGTCTACGCCGTCGGCGAGTACGAGGGTCTCGACGAAGCCCTCCCGCCGCTCAGCCCCTCCTGGAGCCCGGTCGCCCGCTTCGGCGGCTACCAGGCCGCCTCGCCCCCGTCGGCGGGAGCCCGCCAGGCCGACCTTCTGGCCGAAGCCGTCGCGGAAGGCGAGCAGCACCGACAGTGGCGAGCCACGCGCGGCCTTGCCGCACCCCAGCAGCCGCCCGCCACCCTCGACCCCTGCTTCGGTCCCTGACTCACCCCGGCGGCGAACCCGCCCCTTCTCGCACCGCCTCACCCACCGTTCACCCCGTGAAAGGAACCACTCGTGTCGGACTTCAACTTCGACCTCGACGCCGTCACCGCCGCACCCAGCCGTGACCTGCTCACCCCCGACAACGCCATGATGCTGTTCGTCGACCACCAGCCGCAGATGTTCTTCGGCGCCGCCAGCGCCGACCGCGTCACCGTCATCAACGCCACCGTCGGCCTGGCCAAGGCCGCCAGGGCGTTCGACGTCCCCGTCGTCCTGTCCACCGTGGCCGCCGCCTCCTTCTCCGGGCCGATCCTGCCGCAGCTGCGCGAGGTCTTCCCCAAGCACGACATAGTCGACCGGACCTCCATGAACGCCTGGGAGGACGAGGCCCTGGTGGAAGCCGTCAAGGCGACCGGCCGCCACAAGATCGTGCTCAGCGGCCTGTGGACCGAGGTCTGCCTGGTCCTGCCCGCCCTGTCCGCACTCAGCCAGGGCTACGAGGTGTACGTCGTCGCCGACGCCTCCGCCGGCGTCACCCCGGCCGCCCACGAACACGCCATCCAGCGGATGACCGCCGCCGGAGCTGTCCCCGTCACCTGGCTTCAGGTGCTCCTGGAGCTCCAGCGCGACTGGGCCCGTACCGAGACCTACGCCGCCACCACCGACGTGGTCAAGGAGCACGGCGGCGCCTACGGTCTGGGCATCGTCTACGCCCACACCATGATCGACCCGCACGCCGCCGGCTGACCGGAGCCCTTCGACCATGGACACCAACACCGGACTGCTCCTGTTGCGTCTCCTCGCGGGTCTGCTGATCGCCGCTCACGGTGTGCAGAAGGTCAGCTTCCTGCTCGGTGGCAGCGGACTGGTCGGCGGTACCGAGGAGTTCCGGCACGACGGCTTCCGCGGCGGGGCGCTCACCGCCCTCGCCGCGGGAGCCAGCCAGATCGGCTCCGGCCTGCTGCTGGCCGCAGGAGCCCTCACCCCGCTCGCCGCCGCCGGGACCATCGGCGTGATGACCGTCGCGCTCACCGTCAAGTGGCCCAACGGCCTGTGGGTACAGCACGACGGCTACGAGTATCCCCTCGTCCTCATCGGCATCGCCACGGCGCTTGCCCTCACCGGGCCCGGCCGCCTCTCCGCCGACCGCATCCTGAGCCTGCCCCACTGGCCTGCCTGGTCCGCCGCGGCCGCGCTGGCCGCGGGCGTCGCCGGCGGCCTCGGCGTGCGCGCCCTGCTGCACCACCCGCCCACGCCCACGCCGAAGGCGCCGCCGAGGTCCCCGTGACCGCACCCGAGCACAACGCGCCTACGCCCATGCCCCTTCTCCGTAAGGATTCTCGATCATGACCGGCCGTCCGCTGAGCCGACGACATACCCTCAAGGGCGCCGTCGGCGCCGCCGCCGCCCTCACCGTCGCCTCGGCCACCGGGGCCCCGCCTGCCGCGGCGTCCGAGGGATCCGGCGCCGAGGCGACCGGGGCCGCGAAGGCGACCGTGGTCCTGGTCCATGGCGCGTTCGCCGACGCAGCCAGCTGGAACCCCGTCACCGAGCGGCTCCAGCACCAGGGCCACCCGGTGATTGCCGCAGCGAACCCGCTGCGCGGCCTCACCCACGACGCCGCGCAGGTGACCGCCCGGCTCGCCGCCATCCCCGGCCCCGTCGTCCTGGTCGGCCATTCCTACGGCGGGGCCGTCATCACCCAGGCCGCCGCCACCGCGCCCAACGTCAAAGCCCTCGTCTACATCGCCGCGTTCATTCCCGACGTCGGAGAAGTCCTCGGCGAACTTGCCGCCCGCTTTCCCGGCTCCCAGCTCGACGCCGCCCTTACCCCCGTCCCTGTTCCCGGCCCCGACGGCTCCACCACCATCGATCTCTACATCCGCCCCGAGCGCTACCACGATGTCTTCGCCCAGGACGTGGCCCGCTCCACCACCTGGACGCTGGCCGCAGGACAACGCCCGCTCAGCGCCTCCGCGTTCACCGACCGGGTCGGCGCCGCGGCCTGGCACTCGGTGCCGTCGTGGAACCTCATCTCCACCCGGGACCGGGGCATCGTCCCCGCACTCCAGCGGTTCCAGGCCGCCCGCGCCCGGTCTCGAACCATCGAGGTTCCCACCTCCCACCTGCCGATGCACAGCAGGCCCGACGCCGTCGCCGCCCTGATCCGCTCCGCCGCCCGCACCGTCAACCCCTGACCCACGCCACCTTCAAGGAACCAACCGTGTCCAACCCCGCTCCCACCCCGTCCACTGCACGCGACCTCGCCCAGGTCGAGGCCGCCAACGCCACCGGCCGAGTCCCCGTCGTCTTCATCCACGGGCTGTGGCTGCTGCCCACCAGCTGGGACCGCTGGGCCACCCTCTTCGAGCAGGCCGGCTTCGCCCCGGTCCTGTCGGGCTGGCCCGACGACCCGGACACCGTGGAGGAGGCGCACGCCCACCCGGAGGTGTTCGCGGGCAAGAGCGTGGGCCAGGTCGCCGACCACTTCTGCGACCTGATCGGCCGCCTGGACCGCAAGCCGGTGGTCATCGGCCACTCCTTCGGCGGACTGATCACCCAGATCACCGCCGGACGCGGCCTGTCCCAGGCATCGGTGGCCATCGACCCCGCTCCCTTCCGAGGCGTGCTGCCGCTGCCGCTGTCCTCCCTGCGCGCCGCGAGCGCCGTGCTCGCAAACCCGGCCAACTACCACCGGGCGGTGCCGCTGACCTTCGACCAGTTCCGCTACGCCTTCGCCAACGCCGTCAGCGAGAAAGAGGCGCTTGAGCTGTACGGCACGTTCGCGGTGGCCGCCCCTGGCGAGCCGCTCTTCCAGGCCGCCGCGGCCAACCTCAACCCCTGGACCGAAGCGAAGGTCGACACCCACGCCGCCGGCCGCGGACCGCTGCTGATCATCTCAGGGGAGAAGGACAACACCGTTCCCTGGGCCATCGCCAACGCCGCCTACAAGAAGCAGGCGCAGAACGAGCACGCCGTCACCGCGATCACCGAGATCCCCGGCCGGGGCCACTCGCTGACCATCGACAGCGGCTGGCGCGAGGTCGCCGACACCGCACTCACCTTCATCCGCCGCTTCGCCGACCCGACCACCTGAGACTCCCCCGACCGCAACCGACCATGCCGGGACCGCCCCGCACCGGCCGCCCCGCCCGCAACACCTCCCGCGATGCGCGCCGACGGCCGACCAACCATGACAAGGAGAACCGATGGACCTGCCCCAGTTCCCCCCGGCAGCCGCCAGGCGACCGGGAGTACGGCACGTGGCGCGCCTGCCGCTGGTGGCACTCACCACCCTCACCCTGCTTCTGACCACAGGGCTCACGCCCGCGGCGGCGACAGAAGGGCAGTGGCTCAACGAGGGAGGCCCAGCCCGCTCCCCCGAGGCCATGGCCTCCGACTGGTTCCGCGGCGACAACTATCAGTTCGTCCGCGGCGAGGACAACCAGATCTGGTGGCGCTACGCCAACGGCAGCTGGCGCGTCATGCCGGGCGACGGCCGCACCCACCACCGACCCGACGTCACCATCATCGAGGACCAACTAGGCCCCCACCTGGTCGTCTTCCACACCGGCGACAACGGCGAGGTCTATTACAGCATCCTGGGAGGCGCCGCCGGAAACATCTGGTCACCCTGGGCCCAACTCGGCCACGTCGGCACGAACCGCGGCATCTCCGCCGTCGGGTATCGCGACAGCGCCGTGCTGTCCACCGTCGTCGGCGACCGGATATGGGTCGCGCGAATGACGATGTCCAACGGCCGGGTCACCATCGGGCCGCACTGGAGCCCGCAGACACAGCCCCGCGTCTTCACCGCCGCCACCTACGTCCACGCCCCCCTGATCACCAACGACGGCGTGTCGGTCGCGCACGAGGTAGAACTCATGGACGCCATCGTCGGGCGGGACCGCAACGTCTGGATCTCCCACACGAGTCCGGACAACCTCACCAACGCCACCTACACCGCCGTGCCCGGCAACGCGCAATGCGAGTCCGTGGGCCTGGGCCGCGGCGGCCCGGAGCAGCCGGTCACCGACCGCAACAATCCGGCCTGGCGGGCACAGCGGAACGTGACGCTCGGCTGCATCAGCCCCAATGACCACCAGCTCTACCTCAACCGCTCCACCGACGGCGGATACACCTGGCAGGGCTGGAACCACAGCACAGGCGGCCCCTCGCCCTCCGACGCCGCCCCGGCGATCGAAGGCGCTCCCGGCGGCGAGGTCTTCGCCAGCATCTCCTGGGGAAACGACACCGCTCCCTTCTCACGGCACATGGTGGTCAACAAGCGCGTCCTGTGACCCCGTCTTCGCTCCGCGACCAGCCGTCCGTGGAGCGGCGGGCTCCTTCGGCCACGGCCACCGATCCGGGACAGACCCCGCCGGACGGGTACGGATTCCGCCCGCACACCCGCTGTCGGGCAGCCCGGACCGGCTTCCTATTCCGCCCCCGTAAGCCCCAGGTCACGGGTCGAGGGCACGCGGGCTCCCGCCGCTGCTGGAGTGCAGCGCCCGCCAGTCGCCGGGGGTGATTCCGAAGGCCCTCTTGAAGGCGCGGCTGAAGTGCGCGGCGTTCGGGAAACCCCACCGGTACCCGACAGCGGCGATCGACCGGTGCCGTGCCGAGGCGGACGCGAGTTCCGTGCGGCAGCGTTCGAGTCGCTGCGACCGGATCCATTCGCCCAGGTGCACGCCGTTTCGGGACAGGACTTTGTACAGCTGGCGAAGCGAGACGTGGTGGTAGGCCGCGACACGAGCCGGCGTCAGGTCGTGATCACCGAGGTGGGCCCGGACGTAGTCCATGACCCGCAGGCACAGGGTCTCGTCCGCAGCCTGGAACGCTGTGCGGTGGTCACCGAGCCGGGCCGTGATGAGAGCACGCAGCAACTCTATGCCCGGTCTGCCAGCCGCCTCCAAATCGTGGGTGGGAGACGCCGCGCCCCGGGCTTGCTGGCGGGCGATGCGCCGCAGGCACATGGCCGTGAGGTCGGCCAGCGGGTCCCGGCGGTCGAACGGTACCGCGGTTGCCAGCTTCAGCGTCCCTTCCGGTAGGGCGAGTTCGGCGCGCGGGATGCGGAAGTAGTGCTGATGGATCCCGTCCCTGTTCAAGAGCGTGTAAGGGCGGGTGGTGTCGTACAGCGCCAGATCGCCGGGCCGCAGCACAACCTCCCTGCCGTCCTGCACGACCATGCTGCTGCCGGTGACCTGCAGTCCGACGAACACGCTCGGCTCCATGTCGTCCCGGGCGAGTGCGGGAGTACGCCGAACAACGGTGGCATTGGCGCGCACCGAGCAGACAGTCAACGGCCCGACACGGCTGATCACCCCCGCAGTGCGGATGAGCCGCGGATCGGGCTGATGGGTGATCTCCACCCGCACCACACTGCTCCAGATCGCCTCGCGAATCGCCTCCGCCCGCTCGCCAGGCACCATGACCGTACTGTCGATCAACATTTGCTGGTCGCCTCCCCCTAGCGCCGCTCTACAAGCAGGCACTCAGGCAAAGTCAAACGGGTGGCAGCACCGGTGACAAGGCAGGACCGGACTGATCGCTCCAGCGAGAACCCGGCCGAGCGCTCGTGCTGGCCGATCTTGGTTGCCGAGATGTCCGGGTGCGTGCTGGTCCTGTTCCTGAATGCCTGTGGGAGCGGGTCGCCCCGTTGCCGCCGCCTGCGCCTGAACCACCCGGGCCATCGGGAGGTGCCCGGCTCAGCATGTACGCCTTTCGAACCGGTATTGCCAAGCACGATGTCCCGGTTGAGACCGTGGGCTACTCAGGCGTCACGGCCTGGCGTCGCCCGCAGGGCTGGACGTCTGCCACTACCATCTACGAATCTCATTCTGAAACGATCAGGTGCGACACGAGGTCGCTCCAAGTAAGTAAGGACAGCCAGATGAAGGAGGTATCGATCGGCTGAGCTTCGGGCCAGTGTCCAAGGCCCGTCCCCGCGCTCACGTGCGTCGCTGGCAACGGCGGGGTGCGGAGCTGAGCGCTCAAGCCCAAGGACGCCTCGGCCATCGAGGCGACACAGGTGAGGGGAAGGCTGGACGGGCGAACGCGAGTGAACCCCTGACGACGCCCCGTGATTTCAAGACCGCGCGATGGTAAGCAAACGGCGGTCACAGGACCCGGTGCTGTGAGGCACCGAGCGACCCTCAGGAAGCTGAGACTTGAGGGGAGGACACCGCTGGTCCCGGGGCAAAGGGGGCGCCCACCCCAGCCGCGTCTTACTGGTGCGGAACGTGGAAACCCCGTCGGGGTCCAGGCGAAGAGCCGGTAGGCCGACCGCAAGGAGAGCTGAACTCCCCGGCGGGAGAAGGATGATCCAAGAAGCGAAGGCCGGTGGGCCGAAAGGCCAGAGGAAACCGGGAGAACGGGACCTTCACCCGCTCCCGCATAACTCGCCGGATACGGGCCTTGGTGGTCCGGCCCGAAAGGGAGCCCACGTGGATCAGGTGAGCCTTTGAAGTCACCGCTGCAAGGACGTCAGAACCGAAGGACAAGTTAGGTACTGGAGGCGCGAATTGGGGGCACGGTCTTGGCTGAGCCTTCGGCGGCTGCGGTGAACGGACCGGAGGACGAAATACTCGACTGGCACAGCATCGACTGGGCCGAGTGCGAGGAGAACGTACGGCGACTGAGGCAGAGGATCTTCAAGGCGACGCAGGACGGGGACCTGAAGAAGGTCCGCAACTTGCAGAAGCTCATGCTGCGAAGCCGGAGCAACACGCTGGTCAGCGTGAAGCGGGTGACGCAGCAGAGCAGTGGTCGCAAGACCGCCGGCATCGACGGGGAGCGAGCCCTCACCCCTGCGGCGAGGGGGAAGCTGGCGGCCGAGATCCATCGGTCGTCCCAGCCCTGGAAGGCCAGGCCCGTCAAGCGCGTATTCATCCCCAAGAGCAACGCGAAACAGCGACCGCTCGGCATCCCGGTCATCCGTGACCGTGTGCTCCAGGCCCGCGTGAAGAACGCGCTGGAGCCCGAGTGGGAAGCGCGGTTCGAGCCGAGATCCTACGGCTTCCGGCCCGGCCGCAGCTGCCAGGACGCGATCATGGCGATCTTCCTGACGGTGAAGGGCAAGTCCTCGAAACGTCAGTGGGTGCTGGACGCGGACCTGTCAGCGGCGTTCGACCGCATCGACCACGACCACCTGATGACCTCCATCGGCCAGTTCCCCGCCAGGGACCTGATCCGGGGCTGGCTCAAGGCGGGAGTGGTCGACCGAGGTCGATTCGCACCGACGGAGGAAGGAACTCCTCAAGGCGGTGTGATCAGCCCGCTGCTGATGAACGTCGCTCTGCACGGGTTGGAACAGGCCGCAGGGTGCCGATACAGAGTGGTGCGAGCCGGGCGAGAACCCGGCGCATCCCCAGGCACTCCCGTGCTGGTGAGATACGCCGACGACTTCGTGGTGCTCTGCCACGACGAAGCCCAGGTGCACCAGGTCAGGACCCGGCTGGAGGACTGGCTGAAGCCGAGAGGTCTTCGCTTCAACGAGGAGAAGACTAAGGTCGTCCACCTCGACGAGGGATTCGACTTCCTCGGCTTCACCGTCCGCCGGACGGGCGGCAAACTGATCATCAAACCGAGCACGGCGGCCTGCAAGAGGCTCCGGGAGCGGTTACGGACCGAGGTGAAAGCCCTTCACGGGACCAACGCCGAGGCCGTACTGCGCAGGCTCGTCCCGATCGTTCGCGGTTGGTCGGCCTACTACCGGGCGATGTCCTCCACGACGACGTTCGCGTCGTTGGACCACTACATGTGGCGCCTGACCTGGAACTGGGCCAGGCGAGGCCATCCCAAGAAGTCAAGGTACTGGGTCGTGGACCGGTACTTCGGCAGGTTCCACCCGTCCAGGCAGGACCGATGGGTCTTCGGCGACCGCGGCAACGGCGCCTTCCTGCCCAAGTTCTCCTGGACCGGCATCGTCCGCCACCAGCTCGTCAAGGGCGGATCGTCTCCAGACGACCCCGACCTGGCCGGGTACTGGCGGGACCGCCGCCGCAGGAAAGCGCCGCCGCCGATGGACAAGACGAGTCTTCTCCTGGCGGTCCGGCAGCAGGGGCTCTGTCCCCTCTGCAAGCAAGCGCTGATCGCCGGAGCCGAGTACGAACCGGACAGTCCACGCGAGTGGATCAACTGGTTCGCGGCCTCGAAGAAGATGCTCCACAAGCATCACTTCACCTACCGGCGCCACGGTGGCTCGGACGAGCGGAACAACCTTCGCCTCGTGCACTCCGAGTGTCATCGCCAGCACCATGCGGGCGACGGCGAACGGACCACATCAACCTGCTGACCTGCGAAGCCCACGTGGCTTGCTTGAGCCGGATGCCGGGATGACTGGCACGTCCGGTTCTGAGGGGGCCGGGTCACGGCAACGTGATCCGGCTACCCGACTAAGGGCTGTCCCGTGATCCGCGGTGGATCAGAGCGCGGCGTCAGGTGTATGGGGTCTCCCCCGGCCCTTGGGGCCGAGGTGTATGGGGTCTCCCCCGGCCCTTGGGGCCGAGGTGTATGGGGTCTCCCCCGGCCCTTGGGGCCGAGGGGTATGGGGTCTCCCCCGGCCCTTGGGGCCGAGGGGTATGGGGTCTCCCCCGGCCCTTGGGGCCGAGGGGACGCAACGCAAGGCGGAGGGTCGCCCTCATACCGGGTGCATTCGGGCGATTCGACAACGCAGCGTGGGGGCACCTCCCGGCGAAGGCAGGGGGAGTGCCGTAGCTGTCGCCGCGCGCCCGCCGGGGATTACGGGACAGCCCTTAACCTCACAGCCGGCTTGACCGTGCTGGCCGGGTGGTACCTACGCGGGCCCGACCGGCCGCGCCGCCCAGCGTTCGGAGTCCTCTGCGGAGCTCTTCTTGATCACCAGAGGCAGCTCCTCGCCGGCGGAAGAGTTGATGGGGACGACGACCTGGTCGGGTCGCGGCTGGGACCGGATTGCCCCGTTCTCACCGATGTCAAAGGTCATCCGCGCTCGCTTCTCCGGGTCGTCGGAGGCGCAGGGACGGATGCCGACGCCTGCGGCCTCATCGTCGACTTTCAGGCAGAAAGCGGGATCGGCCATGTTGTGCAGGTGTCCGTCGGTGTCGAAGGTCCATCGCTGGGTCGCTCCGGAACTGCACGGCGCAGCAACGGCATTGACACGCTTCTGCACCACTTGGTTCTCCACGTCGAGGCAGAGCCCGGTGGCCGCATGGACGATCTGAGAGGTCTCACCGGTGCGTACGGGTACGGGAGGCGTCGGGCCCGGAGCCGCGGTTGCCGCCCCCGACGGTGTTCCAGCGGAGCGGGAGGGTGCGGTGGGCGGAGCCAGACCGGCCGATCGGCTCGGCTGCGAGCGCTCAGGACCGCTGAGGTCCGAGATCTCGGGCACGGCGTCGTTGACGGCCACTGCCGCCACAGCGATCACGGCGGCAATGCCGCTGACGGCTCTGATGGTCCGGCGTCCCGGAACAGACTGGTACGCGGGTACTGGTCGGGCTGGATCCTTCAGAGGATCACCCGTCAAAGCGACTGTGTCGAGCCGCGGCTTCCGTCCGTCCGCCAACGCAGGGCTGTGCCCGGGAGGGCTCGCGTCGTCGATTCCGTGCGCCGCGGCCCGCCCGGTGTAGGCGGCGCCACCCCATACCAACAGGCCCTCGGCCAGAAGGGTCTGCGGATTCCCGTACAGCTTCGCGAGGCTGGACAACAGGACGCCGCAGTCGGCGCAGCCGACCAGATGCGCGGCCAGATCAGGATGCCTGTACGCGTCCCGAGCTTGCGCGGCGGCATCGGTGATGCGGCTGAACCCCCGGCAGTCCGGGGTACCACGGCGCGACAGATGCTCTTTCAGATAGGCGTCCCGCATGGCGACCAGCGCCTTGGCGGTGAGAACCGGGACGGAGCCCGGCGTAGTGCCCAGGTGGGTGGCGACTGAGGAGGGCGACTCGTCGTCGACGACCGCGTACCACAAAGCCGCCCTCAGCCGCTCCGGCAGCTGGCAGAAGGCTGCGATCATGACATTGGGCGTCTCGGACACGGCGGACGGGCCTGCCGTCTGTGCCCATGTCAGGAAGTCGGGCCGCAGATGTTCCCGTCGGCTGTCCGCGGCCCAGGCCAGTGCCGTCTCGCGTACGTGCGTCAGCACGTGGTGACGCCATGTCCCGGATGGATCGACCCCGTCACAGACCTCCCTCATCGCATGGAGGAACGCTTCGTCGGCGAGCTGCTCACCGGTCGGCGCGCTGGTGGTGTACAGCCTCGCATAGTCCACGGTGGCGGGCAGGTGTCTGCGCCGCAGCTCCCGGATGGCCGGTTGGTCGGCCGGGGTGCTGGCTCGCAGCCACTCGATGACATCGGTCTCCGGCAGGAGTTCGTGGACGACCGTCCCCGTGTGAAGGTTCTCGTCTTCTCTGTCCGAACGGGTCACCACAGGCCTCGCCTCCCGCATCGCACGCGCCGGGTGGGCAGAACCCACAAGGCGTGCGGGCGTCATCTCGCGGCTGAGCCAGCGCCCAGCCGGAAGGGGTCTCATAGAAGGGACACAGGGTTCATACGGAACTGGCGTGTGCGTCGTTCACCCTTTCCGTGATCTGCTACCCGAGACGTATGCGGGACGGAGGTATGAAGTTCCCCCGTGGGTGCCTCAGCTTGGGAACGGCGAGCTCGTCGGTCCCGGCCCTCGTGGCCCGCTCGCGCGTGCGGTAGCCGGTTGCGGTGGTTGGCGTGTTCCTCGTCGACCTGCCCGTACTCCTCGTTGCGGAGAGCGTCGGCTCCGCGGACATGAGCGCGTCGGCGAACGCCTTGACCATCGAGCGCAGCAGGTCCGGACTCGCCGAGGCGGGATCGTTCTCGGCAAGGTCGCGCAGGGGCGGACTGCCGGGTGCGGTCATCGTGCTGATCTCCTTCGAAGACTCGGTCGGCTTGAAAGATCAGCCGGCGGCCGTTCAGCTATGCAGGCACCATCACGATGTCGGAGCAAACCCCCGGATCAGATCGAACCCATACGCCACTTCCGTGGACGCAGCCTCACGGGTCTGGAGCCCGATCAGCGGAAAACCGACGAGGCGCGTCCATGGACTCACGGAGAAATACACCACGGATTACGTGGCGAATGCCTCTGCACGGCACCCCGGCTTTGCATATTGAGGAGCCACGCCATGAACCGCCGGTCCGTCCACGTTCGGTCGAGAGTGGACGGACCTTGTGAACAGCCTTACGGGAGAGTGCCCATGGACTCCGACAATCAGCATGGAAAGCGCCTGCCGGGCGACGTGACCTACAAGGGCCTGCATGAGGGTGGGTCCCGGCCGGTGCGTCCAGGGTTGACGCTGATCGCCTCCTCATTGTGCATCTTCGTCGTGCAACTCGACTTTCTGGCAATGAACCTGGCACTGCCGCGGATGGCCTCGGACCTGGGTACGAGCGTCACGGATCTCCAGTGGGTGATCAGCGGCTACATGCTGGCCCTGGCCGCCGCGTTGATCCCGGGAGGCAGACTCGGGGACATCCTGGGCCGCAGGCGGATGCTGGGCATCGGTCTCGTCATCTTTTCCCTGTGCTCACTCGGCGCGGGCCTCGCCTCCACTTCCGGCGCCGTGATCGTGATGCGGATCGCCCAGGGTGCGGGGGCAGGAGTCCTGTTCCCCCTTGCCATCGCCGTGATCACCGACGCCTATCCACCAGAACGGACGATGCGAGCCATCGGGAACGCCTATGGGATCGGCGCCCTGGCGCTGGCACTCGGTCCCGTCTTCGGTGGTGGAGTGACGGAGCTGCTGAGCTGGCGGGTGGTGTTCTTCGTCAACGTCCCGATCGGTGCGGTTGCCATCGTCATGGTCCTCGCCGGGGTGCGCGAGTCACGCGACACCACTGTGCCCCGCTCGGTCGACCTGCCGGGTCTGGCGACGGTGACCCTTGGCATCGCCGCCGTAACGCTCACGGTGGACCGCCTACGGACCTGGCCCGCCGGGTTGACCGCAGGTGTCGCGACTGCCGGAGGGCTGCTGCTGATCGGATTCGTCATGAGAGAGCGGGTGGCGCGTTGGCCGCTGGTCGCACTCGACCTGTTCCGCAACAGGCCCTTCCTGATCATCACGCTGATGGCGACTGTTGCCAACGTCGCCCTGATCGTGTCCACGTACGGCGTCACGGTCTACCTCCAACAGGTGACCGGACGTACACCTCTCGACGCCGGCGGAGTCTTCCTCGCCGTCTCCGTCGCCGCGGGGGTGGCCGCACCGCTCTCGGGGCCGATCGGCGAACGCTTCGACGTCCCGCGGACGATGAGCGTCATGACTCTGGTCGGGTCGGCGGGCCTGTTCCTGGTCTCGCTGGGCGGCAGCCTGTGGTCCTACGTTCCCGGTCTCGCCCTGATCGGATTCGGGTACGGCATGGGGTGGACGATGGGGAGCAGCGGGACCCAGTCCGTCGTCCCCCCCTCGCGCGTCGGGCAGGCATCCGGTGTGGAACTCGCCATCGTGATCGGCATCGCGGGCATCTGCGTCGCCTCAGCGGCTACCTTGATCGAGATTCGCGCCGCCACGACCGGTCTCGCGAGGGCGATCGAAGAGGTCCTGCGGTGGATCGCGGTCGGCAGCGCCGTGGCCGCGGTCGCCCTGGGCGTTGTCGCCACCCGTGTGACGCCCCCGACGCAGGCTCCAGGGGCGCCTCGGTGACATCCACCGCCTGCACACCGTGCAAACCGGGTGCTGTCACGTTGTCTGCCGTGTGATCACCGGCGGTGTGTCGGGGCGTGGTGGGCTCGGGTTTCGGCCCTCGGCCAGGCCACGGTGGACAGACCGATGCTGCCGGTGCGGGCCTTGTGCTGGTTGCGGCTGCCGGGCGGACGTCCGGGGCCGGGCTTGCCCGGTTTCGGTGAGGCTGCGGGATGGGTCGGAGGCTGTCGCACGACTTGCTCCCGGTGAAGTCAAGAGCGCCCTCTTGGCGTGCGACTCATGAGCTTGTTGAGCGAGGCTAGAAGTCGTGCACTCTGGAAATGTCGGTCGGTTCGACTCTGAGCCCACCCCTGAAAGGATCATCCATTGCCGCGATGACGAAAATCATCAAAGCCAGTGTCGTACTCACCATGAGCGAGATAAGGATATGCATCCCGACCGAATTCACGGGAAGCAGGAAGATTGACCCGAGGGTTGAGATCGCCCCGACGAAAACAATCATCCACAGCACGGAAGGGATGGTTCTGTTCACCTCGTCCAGTCGCGCGAGTCGCGCATCCAGAAAGTCTCCGTAAGCCGACAGCATCTCCTGCTTGACAGCAATTTCCGCGTTTGTGGTGGGCTCAAATCCGTAAAGCGCATTGAGGAACTCGGAAACCTCCTGACTGCAAAGGGGGGTCGGGTCGACACCTCGCTCCTGAGCTGGCCACTCCTTTTTCAGTACACAGGAGATGTATGAACGGGTGGAACTTTCCATACGCTCCCTGAATGGCTCCGGGAATGCCTCGACGAGACTGAGGGAATGGGCGATTTCGTTAGCCTCGGCCTGTACTGACGAGGAGGCTGTCGAATAGTCTTCATAGCTCGCAACAATGATCAAGGCAATGAGAAGTCCGTAGAACACGATGACGGCATTACTGAAGACCTGGCAGATATCCCCCCACTTCGGCTCCCTGCTAATGGATTCCATCAGGCACTTTCGCGCCACCAGCGTCCCCAGCAGCGCGAATGAACCGAAAGCCAGGATGGAGACGACGGCCGAAAGCCAGAGAGGTAGATCATAGAAAGTGTTGATCATTTTTTTCCTCGGATGGGAATGAGGGAGCCCGCTCGAATATGATTCCCTAGCCTCGATCTTTCGTGACGGTCCGTCGGCTTCTAGGCGGGCCGTTTCGGCTGTTCGAGTTGGTGATGGCCGGACTGATGGCCCGGCTGTCGCGTCGGGTTCCACGGCTCCGGTCGGGGTGATGCTGCTGGTTGGGCGGAAATGTGCTGGTCAGCCGGGGGTCGAGAGAACTTTGAGCCGGGCCAGGGCATCGGTGATCACGTCGGTTCAGGGCTGGTGACGTGCAAATCCCAAGCCACTCCATCTCCGGCGGAGCCGCGACGATCGCCGCTGCCGAGGCGCCGGCCCTCGTGAGCGCCGTCGTCGAACTGGCGCCGTTCACCCGCAAGGTGGAGTACTCGCTGAGCGGCCTGGGCGTGTCCCGCTACCCCGTCGCCGCGGTGACGGGTGAGCCGGGCCCGAGGGGCTCGCCCGGCATCACCTCGTGGCCGGTGACGCGTGTCTTGTCGCCGGCCACGACCAGGCCGGCGGGTTCGACCGTGCCCGTCTGCGGCACGCCGAGTTTCTTCTGCCGGCGCTTGACAGCCGCTGCGGTCTTGTCGGTGTACTCCTCGTCGGCAGTGAAGCCGGTGTATCCGAGGGCGGCCAGTGCACGTTCCATCTCAGGGCCTTTCGTGCCGGGGCGCAGTGCGCGGTAGAGCGGGGCGCCGCCGTAGACGATAGGGACGGGCCGCCCGTCGGCCTTGAAGGCGTTCTGGCCCTGCGCGACGGTGGCGCCGGGTTTCGGCATCCAGGTCACGGTGCCCGATACGCCGCTCAGCAGGGGCTGTTTGTCGCCGTAGCCGAGGCTGCCGGTGACGGTGCCCTGGCGGGCGAGGTCGGAGCGGGTCACGGTGGCGGTCACCGGTGGCAGGCCGCTGCCCTTGTCGGTTTTCCCGCCGTCGTCGCCGGCGCCGTACGCCACCACCCCGACGGTCCCCGGCACGACCGCGACAGCAACCGCGACGAGGGCGACGACGGTGCGGGGGCGGCGGACGCGTGGCGGCCCCTGCGGCGTGCCGTCGGGAGATGTGTCCGGCGGGTTGTGCGCGGGTGTCTGTGCTGGGTCCGCAGGAACGGGGAGGCGGTCGGTGCGGTCCGGCCGGTCGTCGGTGGTGCCCGGTGTGTGTCATGCCGTCGCCGCCCGTCACCGCTGGGAGGCGGGGTTGACGTCCTTGCACTTCTCCGCAGCGGCCCGGAGCTCGTCCATGCTCTTCGTGGCGTTCTGGTCGACCGGCATGCCCCCTGTCTCCGGGTCGGGGTCCGGGGCGTCGTAGCCGTTGGCGCGCAGGCACTTGACGTACTCGCGCATCTGGGCGAGCTGCTTCGCGTCGGGCTTGGTGTCCTGCGTGTCCTGCGCGGTGGGTGCGAACTCCTTGCACGCCGCGAGCGCGGCCTCCGCCTCTTCGGGGGCCCGCCGTGCCCGGCCGACCTCGCCGCGCTCACTCGTCACACCGCTGAGTTGCACCGACCGCAGGCGGACGCGGCAGGCATCGGCCTTCGGTTGGAGATCCGGCCGGCAATCGCCTCGGGCAACGCCGTAATGGTGGAGCGCATCATCCACAACCTGCTGGAGAACGCGGTCCGTTACAACGGGCCGCACGGTTGGGTCCGCCTCACCACCGGCACCGCCCCGGACGGCGGCGCCGCTCTCACGGTCGAGAACACCGGCCCCGTGGTCGCGGACCAAGACGTCGACGCGCTCTTCCAGCCCTTCCGGCGCCTGGCAGCGGAGCGCACCGACTCCGAGCGGGGCTCGGGCCTCGGACTGGCAATCGTCCGGGCCATCGCGCACTCCCACGGCGGCGAGGTCACGGCTCATCCGCGCAAGCCGACAAGTCGTCACTTCCCGTGCTCACCAGGCGAACCGCCCGCCTCGGAACCTCAAAGACCCTGGATCACACCTGAAGGATCAAGGTCGGGGGAGCGTGTGGTTAGATTGCGACAGCGCGGCCACCTGAAGCCGTCGCGCGGGGGGGTAGGGGGCAAAGACCTTCAACGGGGAAGGTCGCATTCGTTTCTTGTTCAATTGCCTGGGTTCCATTACGGGCGCGTGTGGAGGTACCGGAAGTCGTCCGGACCTGATCCCGTTCGTGATGCGCCGAGATTCCTCATGAATCGATCGGGGCGGAGCTCTGTCACCCGCAGTGCAGACAGCATGGTCGGCGGAATCTCTTGCGGATTCTGCGGGCGACAGGCGGGTGCGACTCGGCGAGGAGTGCCTCCTGGTGCGCCGCGGCAGCAATGCCGTGCGGTGACTCATCCGGCATGAAATGCGGGACACAGCGTAGGAGTGGAATGTCTGAGATTACCAGCGTGTTCGCACGCGAAATCGTCGACAGCCGTGGCAATCCCACTGTCGAGGTAGACGTTCGCCTGGCCGACGGCTCCCTGGGCAGGGCCGCGGTGCCCTCCGGTGCCTCGACTGGTACCCGGGAAGCGGTCGAACTCCGCGACTCCGACCCCGCCCGTTTCCGCGGCAAGGGCGTCACACGCGCGGTTGCCGCAGTGAACGGAGAAATCGCGCAGGCGGTGCAGGGACTTCCGGCCGAAGCGCAGTCCACCGTCGACCGGCTGATGGTCGAAATCGACGGCACGGAGAACAAGGGCCGGCTCGGCGCCAACGCGACGCTGGGCGTGTCGCTCGCGGTCGCCAAGGCCGCGGCCGCGTCGCACGAACTGCCCCTGTACCGCTACGTCGGCGGCACTTTCGCGCATGTTCTCCCGACTCCGATGATCAATATCATCAACGGCGGCGCCCACGCCGACAATGCGCTTGATTTCCAGGAATTCATGATCGCGCCGGTGGGCGCGGCCTCGCTGGCCGAGGCCGTCCGCACCGGCTCGGAGGTCTTCCACACCCTGCGGGACCTCCTCCGCGCCGCCGGACACAACACCAACGTCGGCGACGAGGGCGGTTTCGCGCCTGATCTGGCCACGGCGGACGAGGCGCTCGAGTTCATCGTCAACGCCATCGAGAAGAGCGGTTTCCGGCCCGGCCGCGACGTGGCGCTGCTGCTGGACCCCGCCTCCTCCGAGTTCTACCGTGACGGGGCCTACCACTACGCGGGCGAGAACCGCGTCCGGTCGGTCACCGAGCACGCCGACTACCTCGCCGACCTGACGTCCCGATTCCCGATCGTGTCGATCGAGGACGGCATGGCCCAGGACGACTTCGAGGGCTGGAAGTACCTCACCGGCGCCATCGGCTCCACCTGCCAGCTGGTCGGCGACGACGTCTTCTGCACCAACGTCCGCCTGCTGCAGGACGGCATCGACCGGGGCATTGCGAACTCGATCCTGGTCAAGGTGAACCAGATCGGCACCTTGACCGAAATGCTGGACACCGCGAACACGGCCTTCCGCGCCGGCTACGCCGTGGTGATGTCGCACCGCTCGGGCGAGACCGAGGACACGACCATCGCCGATCTCTCGGTAGCCCTCAACTGCGGCCAGATCAAAACGGGTTCGCTGTCGCGGGCCGACCGGACGGCCAAGTACAACCAGCTGATCCGGATCGAGGAGGAGCTGGGATCCGAGTCGGTCTACGGCGGAGCGAAGTTCTTCAGCGGCATCAGCTGAACGGGGGAGCCACGGCCGCGGTCGTCGTGCACGGAAAGAAATGTAGAGAATGAGCATCCTCGTACTCCACAAATCCAACGCCAGCCGTCGCGGTCACCTGGCGAAAGCCGCAGAGTACGCGAAGAAGAACGGGGACCGGCTTCTTCTCGTCGTGAAGGACCCGACCTGGGAGAAGGAGTTCGCCGACGTCGTGGTGTCGGTGGACACCACGGACATCGAGGCCACGGTCGCCGCGGTGCGCACACTCTCGGCGGCCGAGCCGGAACCCATCCGGGCCGTCGCGGCGTTCGTCGGGCACAGCGTGCCCGCGGCCGCCGCGGTCGCCGCCGACCTGGGACTTCCCTTCGTCGGCGAACAGGTGGCGCGCACGGTGCGCGACAAGTACGCCATGCGCGAGGTCTTCGCCTCGGGGAACGTGCCGCAGCCGGTCTACGGACCGGCCCGGACCCTCGACGAGGCCGTGACGCAGGCCGCCCGTATCGGCTTCCCGCTGGTGCTGAAGCCGCTCATCGACAACGACAGCGGCTACTTCCGGCGGGTGGACGACGTCGCCGAACTCACCGGGCATTTCCCGGTGGTGCAGCGCGGCGCCTGGTCCGGGATCGCGCACAACCTGCTCTATTCCTGGACGGCACGAACGGCTCCAACCCCGGCCACAGACTGCCCGGTGAGGAACACCAAGAAGATGCAGGGGCCCGCCACCGGCAGCCTTCGGCGACTGGGCTGTTCGGCGGCACCCGGGTCGGCTGACCGTGCCGTCGGCGCCCCGCCCGCAGCTCTGCTGGCACCCTGTCAGTATGTCCGACCCGGCCGCCGCGATGCCCCGGGCCGAGCTGACCCCCCGAGACGTCACGGTCATGGTGGTCGGCATCGTCCTGGGCATCGGCATCTTCAGGACGCCCTCGCTCGTCGCCCAGTACTCCGCCGACGAGACCGTCTTCATGTCCCTGTGGCTGCTGGGCGGCCTCTTCACCCTGGCCGGAGCGCTCTGCTACGCCGAACTGGGTAGTGCGCACCCGGACGCGGGCGGCGAGTACGCCTTCCTCCACGCGGCCTACGGGCCCCGCCTCGCACTGTTGTTCGCCTGGGCGCGGTGCACGGTCATCCAGCCGGGCGCCATCGCCGCCGCGGCCTTCGTCACGGGCGACTACGCGAACGTGCTCCTGCCGCTGGGCCGGTACGGTCCCGGCGTCTACGCCCTCGCCTCGATCCTCCTGTTCACCCTGGTCAACCGGGTGGGAACGAGGCCGGGGAAGACCACCCAGAACGTCATCGGGGTGGCCGTCGTCCTAGCCGTCCTCGCCATCGTCGTCTCCGCGTTCCTCACCACCGGCCCGACGCCCCGTCAGGGCACCCCGCAGGACACGACCTGGGCCGGGATCGGCCTGGCCATGATGTTCATCCTCCTGACCTACGGGGGCTGGAACGAGGCCGCCTACCTCTCGGGCGAACTGCACGACGCCCGCCGCACCATGGCCCGGGCCCTGATCGCCGGCGTCCTGATCGTCATCGCGGTGTCCCTCGCGATCAACTTCGCCTATCTGCGCGTGCTGGGACTGGACGGCATCCGCGACTCCGACGTGGTGGGGGCCACGATGATGCGCGCCGTCGCCGGCAGCACCGGCGAGGTCGTGATGAGCGTCGTCGTTGTGTTGTCCGCCCTCACCACGGTCAACGGACTGATCATCACCGGCTCGCGCTCCTACTACGTCCTCGGTCGCGACCTCGGGGCGCTGAAGTCCGTCGGCCGGTGGCGGGAGCGCGGCTCGACCCCCGCCAACGCGCTCGTCCTCCAGGCTGCCGTCTGCGCGGCCCTGGTCGTCTTCGGATCCGCCACCCGGGCGGGCTTCCGGTCGATGGTCTCGTACACCGCGCCGGTGTTCTGGTTCTTCATGCTGCTGGTGGCGCTGTCGCTGTACGTCTTCCACCATCGGGGGACCGGTGGTAGACACCCCTACCGGACGCCGCTGCACCCTGTGACTCCGGCGTTCTTCGCCCTCGCCTGCCTCGGGGTGCTCTGGTCCAGCCTCCTCTACGCCGGCTGGGGCTCGGTCCTGGGCGTGGCGGTCCTCCTAGTCGGCACCCCCCTGCTCCTCGTCCGGACCGCCGGCTCAGTCTCTGGCTGATCTCCCCAGGCCGCTCGGCTCTTGACGGCGTCCGCTCGTCGGCACCCGCCGGGCCGACCAGTGTCATGTGCCTTACCACCCAACGGGTGTGTCATGAGAAGTTGCCGAGAAGACCTCATTGTGCCAGCGCGGCCCGCAAGCGCAGATCAGCCCGCGGGAAGATCCCGCCGACCTCCACCAGCAGGTTCTCCAACTGATCGGAGAACTCCTCGGCCCGCTCCCGGTCCGTGACCTCCGGCAAGATGTCCAGTAACTCCGCCTTCATGAACGGTAGTTACCCGCACGCAGTGATCGTGGAACTACAGCGAAGCCGCTGATCTCCAACTGAAGGGACAGACCTCCGAGCTCGCTACGGCGTGACGATGGCGAAGTTGAAATCCGGGGGGTCGAGCAGAGCGAGAAGCGTGGTGAGGACGGCACGGTCCCCGTCGACGGTGGCTCCGTCGGGGATGGCGTGAGTGGTAGCCATCTGCCACAGTTCGGTCGCGGTCAAGGTGAGCGTCACAGCAGCTGTACTGTTCGAGGAGAACTCGTCGGGGGAGAGTTGATGGTGAGTGAGCGCCCCGTTGGCAAGAGTCAAGCGCCAGGTGCCTTGGCGGTCACGCACCATTACATCCACGGTGAGGTCGTGCTGCCAGGAGCGAGGGCCATCGATCCGGACTGAGAGGATATCCAGGAGTTGCTCGGTGGTGAGCGCAGGAGCGAACTTGACAGCCCGCCGAACCACTGGAGGTTGTCGGCCCTCGCGTAGTTCTTTGGCGCCAGTGAGGAAAATGTTTCTCCATGGGCCGCTCTCGGCCCCGTATCCAAGTTTCTCGTAGACTCCTGAGAGTACCTCTCTGGCGTCCACATTGTCTGGATCTGCGAAAACCGCGTGGTTCAGCAATGTGGCGGCGAAACGCAGATCGCCCTTTTCGGAATAGTCCTGGGCGCGTGCGATAATAGCGCGGAGACCCCCGTAGTCTTCCACGTAGCGTCGCGCCGTCTCCGTGGGTGGATGCTCCCACAAGTGGGCCGGATTTCCGTCGTACCAACCCATGTAGCGCTGGTAGATTGCTTTCACGTTGTGGCTGAGAGTGCCGTAGTAGCCGCGCAGCCGACTCTTTTCGAGTTCGGGTGGCAATTGCAAGACCTCGGCGATCTCGATTCCGGTCAAACCTTTGTTCATCAGCCGCACAGTCTGGTCATGCATGAACGCGTACAAATCGCGTTCCCGTGACAGAAACTCGGTGATGTTTGCGGCTCCCCAGGTGGGCCAGAGGTGCGAAGCGAAGAGCACGTCTGCGGAAGGGGCGAAGCGCGTCAAGGCTTCGCCGAGGCTGCGGGACCAGGCGTGGGCGTCACGAACGAGGGCACCCCGCGGAGTGAGCACGTTGTGCATGGTGCGGGTGGCGTTTTCGGCCATGCATAGGGCGCGGTAACCGGGGAGCAGGAAGTGCATCTCTGCTGGCGCCTCGGTATCTGGGGCCAACTGGAAGATGAAAGGAACACCGTCAATGGTTTCCTGTTGCCCTGTGTGTGTGACGTCCAGGCTAGGCAGCACCAAGCTCGCGGAACCCTCGGACAGAGTGGTGCCGATACCGCTGCTGACCAACCCTCTGGGGGACCTTTCCAGACAATTTCCGAACATGTAATCGGAGCGACGAGCCATAGCGGGACCGACATGCACGTTCTCGCTGACTGCATGCTCGGTGAATTTCGCAGGGGCCAATACCGGCACATCACCGCGTCCATCTGGAAGGATACCGAACGCGCCACCGTAGTGGTCGGAATGGCTGTGTGTATAAATCATACCCGTTACAGGGCGGTCGCCGCGGTGTTCCCGGTACAGTCTGATCCCGGCAGCGGCTGTTTCCACGCTCAGCAAGGGGTCGACTACGATTACACCTTCAGTTCCTTCGATGAATGTCAAATTCGAAATATCAAGGTTCCGCACCTGATACACGCGATCAGTAACCTGAAACAAGCCGGCCTTTGCACAAAGCTTTCCCTGGCGCCAGAGATGGGGATTCACAGTGTCCGGGCACTCGCCATTCTCCAAGAAAGAGAATGAACCAGCGTCCCAGGCCGTATGGCCTTCAGTTGTCATAATCGATGCCGAGGGAGGCGGAGCGATGAATCCGCGTTCCGCGTCACTAAAATCCTGCGTGTCTTCGATGCCTGCGGTCATGAGGGGAATAATACGCCGAAATGAGGAAGTCGAGTTCCTGTTGAAGTGGGAACTCGAAAACTTCACCCAGGTAGAGGAAGAGCGGCGCTGCTGCTCAATTCAGAGCACCTCGCGAACACGACGGCCGCACCACCAGGCCTCTCCGGACGTACTCGAGGACCTCCGAAGGGCGGGAGCCGCCAAGGCCGAGGGCGCGCCTCCTCTGTCACAGGCGCAAGTCGACGGGATCGTCGCCATCCTGCGCCAGCGCAGGCTCTCAGGCCAGTGCACGTCATGGACGCGGAGCGCCACACCGGACGGCTGGGGGCCGTGGGAGCGGTACTCGGCACCCGGCCGGCACGGGGTGCGGTCACGCTCCTCTCGCGTTCACGCTCGCCCAGTGCTGCAGCGTGAGGCCTCTTGCCTGGTCCTCCCTGATCACGACCGAGACGAACCCCAATGGGGATGGCATCGGCGATGCTGGTGATCACCCTCGGCTTCGGGACCGGCGTCATCGCCCGGACCAGGCCGCAGTCCATGGAGTGGACCACGGCAACCGGAGATCGCCTCGGCGCTACTCACCTCCGCCCAGCACCTCGGCGTCGCCCCCGCCTCGCGATCCTGGCGAGCGTCGCCGCTGCAGTCAACGACGAAACTGCTTCACGCAGAGACTTCCCCTACTCGCTGTGATCGGGGAAATCGAGTCGCTCTTCCCCAAAGCCGTGCCACCCTCGAGTGAAGTCAAAGTGGGTCTTCGAAGTTAAGCGGTGCGGAGGTATCCGCGGGCTCGTCGTGTCGTGACGCAGCGTGTCCGTAGACGCTGACTGTCAGCGTTGCGGAACCCGAACGCGTTGCGGGCGACGAGCTTGATCACGCGGTTGATGCCCTCGCTCTTGGCGTTGCTGTGACCGGTGTCGATGGACGCGGCGATTTCGAGCCACCAGCGGTCGACGGTGGCGGCGAGGGTGCGAACTTCGGGGATGCCTGAGTCCGCGCACCAGGTCAGGAACTTCCATCGGGCATGGCCTACTTGCTCGCGGTCGGCTCCGGTGCGGGCCAGGGCAAGGATGGTGCGCAGGCTCTCCTTGGCGATCCACGCGGTCAGCAAGATCTGTCCGATCTTCCCTTCGTCGAGCGAGGGGTTCCACATCTTCGCGAACTGCTCGTCGGTGACGACCGGTCAAACCCGTCTTCCGCCGCCTGGCGTGACGTGACGTCAGCGATGCCTCCACCGGACGGCCTCAGCCGTCCGGTCCACCACCCACGCGGTCGCCGGTACCACCGCCAGCGCGGTGCACCAGCCGCCGATCACGTCGGTCGGGTAGTGCGCGCCCAGGGCGACCTGCGCCCAGCCCATGGAAGCCCCCGCGATCAGCGCCGCGGCGAGTGCGAGCGAGATACCGGCCGTCCTGCCGAGGCCGATCCGGCCGACCGCGAGCAGCGCCACCACAAGGGCGAGCGCGGTGACGAAGGCGGTGTGCCCACTCGGGTAGGACAGGTGCCCGTCGTGGATGGTGCGTCCCACCAGGGGCTTGAGCAGCGTCGCCGTCCCCACGGTCACGCCGGTGCCGGCGACGACGAGCACCGCAGCGCGAGGACGGCGAAGCAGCAGGCAGCCCGCCACGGCGGCGACAACCAGAATCGCCGCTCCCACGGGCTCCCCCAGGAAGTCCACGCCCAGGGCGACGTGGCGCGACCGCGTCCCCACACCGTCCACCATCGCCCCGACCCGTGTATCCGCCATGGCGGATTCGCTGTCGTCGGCGTACAGCACTCCGAGCACGACGACCACCAGCGCGGCGAGGACCGCGGTCACCCCGAGCCACCCGCGCAGCGACGGGGGCAGCACCATCGGCCTCACATCCGATCGGCCCGCGGTGCGTTCACGTGACCGGTACACGGGTTTTCGGATCTCGACTCCTCAGCAGAGCAGGGCTGCAGTTCACACCGACCGGCGGGCAGCGTGGGACCAGCGGCTTCCTGCCGCCCCTGTTCCGGGCCCCCTTGAAGGCTGTCCGGCCGGGACAACGCTACCCGCCGCACACCGCGCCCCGAGGTCCGGCGGGGGAAGTAGACAGGACGGTCGGGAGGCCGTCGGTCCACCCGGGAACGTCGACGCCGCGGCCACCGTCCCAACGCTGTGACGCGAGGCGTCCCCGCGGCCCGGGAGGGCCGGGAGGGCCGGGAGGGCCGGGAGGGCCGGGAGGCGGAGGGCCGGGAGGCGGAGGGCCGGGAGGCGGAGGACCGGGAGGCGGAGGACCGTCCTCATACTGGGCGTATTCGGGCGATTCGACAACGCGGCGTGGGGGCACCTCCGGCGAAGCCAGGGGGAGTGCCGTAGCTGGGGACACCTCCCAGGCGAAGCTCTGGGGGAGCGCCGCGCGCCCGCCGGGATTGCGGGACATCCCTTAGGGGACAGCCCTTGGGCTGAACCTGGATCCACAGGGCCGTATTCGATGAGTGCGGCTCTGTGATTTTCGGAGCGGATTCGGGGGCGTTCCTGCTGGCGGGCAGGAGTGGTCGCCGGGTGGCCGTCCCGGTGGCGGGGTCTCCGAGGTCCTTGGTCGTGGGCGGGCAGGCGTCCGGGTGGTCAGGTTCGCAGGCGGTGGCCGACGGCCGTCCACAGGTCGCTGAAGGCCTCTCGCCAGGGCCAGTGCTGCGGCAGGTGCCAGGTCAGGGTGCGTGCTCCGGCTGCCAATCGGGCTGGAACCGCGATGAGTTGGCGGCGGATGGTGCCGGTGCGGGCCCGGGCGTGGAAGGCCGAGGCGAGCGCGCCCAGCGCCCGGGTGAGGTTGTGGGCGAGGGCTGCCAGGGTCAGCCAGGCCGCGTTCGCGGTGAACTTCCCCGAGGGCAGGTGCCCCAGGGCCGAGTCCTCAAGATCGGCGAAGACCTGCTCGACGATCGCGTGGCGGCGGTGATCGGCTTCTGCCTCGACCAGCGGCAGCACCTGGTCGGTGAACACCGCATGGAACCGCCAGACAGTGAACAACTCACCCTGACCGTCCAGGACGTGGGCGTCGTTCAGGCGCTTGACCCGGCGGACCAGCAGCCGGGCGGTGGCGTGGTAGCGCTTGGCCTTGCCGGTGAACGCGGTGTACTCGACCTCGGCGACCTCCGCGTCCGAGATCCACCGCTGCTCGTCCTTGTCCCAGATCGCCTTCGGGTACTTGATCGCCGTCCAGGCGTCCTCGGGAACGGTGGCGATCAGCTCCCGGATCTTCTTGCGCTGCGCGACGGCGAAGGAGAACCGCGCGCCTGCGCGGCGGCAGGCGGCGACGACCTTGTGGGAGAAGAACGCCGAGTCGCCGCGGACCACGATCGTGCCGGTGGCGCCCATCGCCCGCACCGCCTTGATCGCCTCGGCGATCAGCGAGGCCGCGCCCTTGGCGGAGCCGGCCGAGCCCTTGCGCAGGCGGGTGGCCACGATTACCGGCGCGGCCAGCGGAGTGGAGGCGGTGACGATCTGGAAGTGCAGGCCCCTCACCTTGGTGTAGCCGTGCTCGGCGCCCTGCTTGGCCGCCCCGTAGACCTGCTTGACCTTGGAGTCGATGTCCAGGTGCACCACCTGGTCGCCGCCGGGCAGCAGATTGCAGTGTCCGGCGAGGTTGCAGGTGAACGCCCGTGCCGCCGACTCCAGTTGACGCACGTGACCCCAGGAGAACGCCCGCAGAAACGTGCCCAGCGTCGACGGGGCGCGAACTCCGTCGAATGCCCTGGCCACCGCCCCGTGCCGCAGCACATCCGTGTCGTCGATGCTGTCCGCTCCGGCGAGCATCCCCGCCACCAGCGACATCACCTTCGCGCCGACCGCTGCCCCGGCCCCGTTCGCAACACCCTTGAGCCGCACCTTCGTGACAGCCAGGTCCGGCAGGCCGCACCGCTCGGCCAGTCGGACCGCCGGAGCCAGCCCACCGTACGCGAGGAGATTCGGGTCATCGAACGCCGCGAAGGTCGCTGCGACGGTATGGGAAGATTTCACTTACGACGTGCCTTGTCTTGCTGCGGGCTGGAAGCGTAGAGAACTCCCATCCTCGCAGGTCACAGGGCACGTCTTCTTCGTTGGGCTGGCACCGCGCAGGCACCGCTCGGTGGATCCAGGCTGAACCGGCGTGACTGAATGCCGAGCGAATACCCAGAAGTCATCGAGCCGTTCTCCGTCCATCCTTGAGCGGAAATTGAGCGAACCGGGCGAACATAAGAGCGGAACGCATGAAAGAGGGCCGCCGTGATCCCTCGGACGGGATCGCGGCGGCCCTGTGAAATGCCTACGCGGGTCAGCCTGCCTTACGTCGGAAGCTCTGGTTCTGATGGGCGGGCCCACTGGAGCCGTTGATCTTCAGTCGCGCCTCGTGGTGGGCCTGCTGGGACCTGGCGTTGCGGGACTTGCGCTCCAGAGCCTCACGGAACTTGCGCTTGGCATCGGTCTCAGCAGCGTTGTCTTCCGGCGTATTCGTCATGCGTTACCTCCTGAGCATGTTCTAGAGCGATTTCAGTGTGGCATCCGAGCGCTCGGCTGGCGAGCCGCGTTCTCTGCCGAGCGAAGAGTTTTCGCCACACGCCGAAATTCCTCCCTGACCTGACGAAGTCGAATGGTGCTCTGACGATTCGATGTGCTTCCCCGGTCTAGGCTCACGGTTCCGTCAGCGGTGCCATCAGAAGGGTAACGACCATGGGCGAGACCAAGGACCGGATCGCGGAGCTCGTCCGTGAGTACCACCGGGAGCAGGCCCCAGGCCCGTTCGTACCCGGAGTCTCCCCGGTACAGGTCTCCGGTGCCGTGCTCAGCGAGGAGGACCGGCTGGCACTGGTCTCCGCGGCGCTCGACATGCGGATCGCCGCCAGCGTCAGCTCGCGCCGCTTCGAACGGGACTTCGCCCGGTTCATCGGCACCCGCAAGGCGCATCTGACGAACTCCGGTTCCTCCGCGAACCTACTGGCCCTCAGCTCCCTGACCTCCCCGCAGCTGGAGGAGCAGCGCCTGAAGCCGGGCGACGAGGTCATCACCGTGGCGGCGGGATTTCCGACAACGGTCAGCCCGATCCTGCACAACGGATTGGTGCCGGTCTTCGTGGACGTCGAGCTGGGTACGTACAACACGACCCCCGAGAGGATCGCGGCCGCCATCGGCCCGAAGACCCGCGCGATCATGATCGCGCACTCCCTGGGCAACCCGTTCAAGGTGGAGGAGGTGACCCAACTCGCCCAAGAGCACGGCCTATTCTTCATCGAGGACAACTGCGACGCGGTCGACTCCACCTATCGGGGCAGGCGTACCGGCTCCTTCGGCGACCTGGCGACCACCAGCTTCTACCCGGCGCACCACATCGCGATGGGTGAGGGGGGCTGCGTCCTGACGAGCAACCTGGCGCTGGCGCGGATCGTGGAGTCCTTCCGCGACTGGGGTCGCGACTGCTGGTGCGAACCGGGCGAGGACAACCGCTGCATGAAGCGCTTCGACCAGCAGATGGGGAAGCTGCCGCACGGCTACGACCACAAGTACATCTTCTCCCACGTGGGTTACAACCTGAAGGCCACCGACCTACAGGCGGCTCTGGGCCTGAGCCAGCTGCAGCGCGTCGGCGAGTTCAGCACCGCCCGCCGCCGCAACTGGGCGCAGCTGCGCGCCGGGCTCGACGGACTGCCGGGTCTGATGCTCCCGGAGCCGACCCCGGACAGCGACCCGAGCTGGTTCGGCTTCCTGATCACGGTGGCCCCCGACGCCGCCTACACCCGGGCAGCGCTGGTGGAGTTCCTGGAGTCGCGGCGCATCAACACCCGTCGCTTCTTCGCGGGCAACCTGACCCGCCACCCGGCGTACGCCGAGAAGCCCCACCGCATCGCCGAGCCGCTCGTCAACAGCGACCTGATCACGGACCAGACCTTCTGGATCGGCGTCTACCCGGGCATTACCGAGGAGATGGCCGACTACGTGATCGGCTCCGTCCGCGACTTCACCACCGGCGTCCACTGAACCCGACCGCGTCCTGGTCCGATGGACCGGCATCAGGTCGGTCCCTCCCACCGCGACCGGTCTCGGCCGGTCGCGCACCGGACCGCGGCCCCGCACCGACGGCCGCCCGAACGAGCCGCCGGACAGCGGTCCGTGCGGCGGGCGATGACACCGCCGCCCGGGGCACGGCGTCGTCTTGCGGAGGGAGCCCGTTCGGAAGATCCTCGGCGGGGGCGCCGACGGGTTCGGGCCCGTACCTACCTCAGGGAGGCGCTCTGCCACCGACAACCCCGCAACGCTCGACCCCGTCAAGCAGTTTACGGAGGGCGCGGTCACCGCTCTCCGATCCGCACCACCAGGAGTACGCATATGCGCATGTCCTCACCCGCCGCATCACGGGTGCATTCCCAGCTCTCGCTGGAAGAGATCACCAAGCGGTACGACGAGCACGTCGTACTCGACCGGGTGTCCCTCACTGTCAAGCCCGGTGAGAAGGCCGGTGTCATCGGTGACAACGGTTCCGGCAAGTCCACCCTCCTCCGGCTCATCGCCGGGGTCGAAGGCGTGGACAACGGCGAGGTGACCGTCACCGCTCCCGGAGGCATCGGATACCTGCCGCAGCGCCTCGACATGCCGGCCGGTTCCACCGTCAGAGATGTGCTGGACCGCGCCTTCGCCGACCTGCGCGACCTGGAGAGGCGGCTCCACGAAGTCGAGGACGCGCTGGTGGACGACGACCCGCAGCTCCTCGCCGCGTACGGGGACCTGCTGGCGGAGTTCGAGGACCGCGGCGGCTACGAGGCGGACGCCCGGGCGGACGCGGCCCTGCACGGGCTCGGCCTGCCCGGCCTCGACCGCGACCGCCCGGTGGACACCCTCTCCGGCGGCGAACGCTCCCGGCTGGCGCTCGCCGCCACCCTGGCCGCGGCCCCCGAGCTGCTGCTTCTGGACGAGCCCACCAACGACCTGGACGACCAGGCCGTGGACTGGCTCGAGAAGCGGTTGCAGGACCACCGCGGCACCATCGTCGTCATCACCCACGACCGCGCCTTCCTGGAGGCCGTCACCTCCGCGATCCTGGAGGTCGACCCGGACCGCAAGACCGTGAACCGCTACGGCGACGGATATCAGGGCTACCTCACCGCCAAGGCCGCCGCCCGTGCCCGCTGGGAGCGGGAGTACGAGGAGCACCTCGCCGAGATCGCCCGGCAGGAGACCCTCGCGGCCAACGCGGGCCGGATGCTGGCCACCATCGCCAAGAAGGGGCCCTGGGCCTTCAGCGGCTCCGAGCACCACCGCGCCCGGTCGTCCTCTTCCTCCACGTCCAGCAAGGCCCGCAACGCCAACGAGCGGCTGAACCGGCTACGCGCCAACCCGGTGCCGCAGCCGCCCGATCCACTGCGCTTCACCGCCTCCATCGCGGTGGGGGACGAAGCCGCCGCGGCCCCGGAGGGACCCCTCACCGAGGTCGACGGCCTGCGCGTCGACGGCCGCCTCAGCATCGGCGGGCTGTCCCTCGCCCACGGCGAGCGGCTGCTGATCACCGGCCCCAACGGCGCGGGGAAGAGCACCCTCCTGCGGGTGCTCGCCGGCGACCTGGAGCCCGACGCCGGCACCGTGCGGCGGGCCGAGCGGATCGGCTGGCTGCGCCAGGACGAACTGCCCAAGCATCCCCGGCGCTCGGTGCTCGCGGAATTCGCCGATGGCCGCCCCGGCCACCCCGACGAATTCACCGGACAGCTGCTGTCCCTGGGCCTGTTCCGCGAGTCCGAGCTCGACCTTCCGGTCGGTTCCCTGTCGGTGGGCCAGCGCCGCCGTATCGACCTGGCCCGCCTGGTCACCCGGCCCGTGGACCTGCTGCTCCTCGACGAACCCACCAACCACCTGTCCCCGCTGCTCGTCGAGGAGTTGGAGCAGGCGCTGGCGGACTACACGGGGGCGGTCGTGATCGTCACCCACGACCGGCGGATGCGCAGGGCCTTCCAGGGCTCGCATCTCGAACTGAGCGACGGAGCCCCTGTCACCGGCTGACGTGGACCGCCACCGCGCCGATCTCGTCCAGCAGCCCGGCCTGCCGCCGCGATTCCTCACCGAGGAGCGACAGGGCGGGCTGCTGCGCGTCCGGTACGCGCACGGCCGCGGCGAAGAACCGCAGCACGGCCTCGAAATGGTCCTCCGCGGGCACCCGGATCTCCGTGTGCCCGGTACCGGTGGCAAGCCGGACCACAGACTCGTGGCCGGGCGCCGTCGTGTACACATGGTCCACCGACAGGGTGCCCTCGCTGCCCTGGATCTCGTACCAGGACCGGTAGTGGTGCTCCATGCCGAACCGGATCTGCGCGGTCGCCCCCTCCGGAGCGGACAGCAGCACGGCCCCTGCGAGATCCACGCCGTGCTCCTCACTGACACGCAGAACCGCGCCGGCGACGCTGAGGCCGCAGCCGAGGAAGCGCAGGGCGGCCCGTAGCGGATAGACCCCGTTGTCGAAGAGCGCCCCGCCGCCGGTCCGCGGGTCGTAGCGGGTGTCCCCCGGTGGTCTCGGCGGGATCGTGAACGCCGCCGAGACGGCGCGGAGCTCGCCCAGGGCCCCGTCCGCCAACAGGCCCGCGACCCGCCGCTGTGTGCCGTGGTGGAGGAACATGAAGTTCTCCAGCAGGACGAGGCCGCGTTCCCGCGCCAGCCGGTACAGGGCCGCCGCGTCGGCGCCGTTGGTCGCGAGCGGCTTCTCCACCAGGACGTGCTTGCCGGCCCGCAGGGCGCGTTCGGCCCACACGGCGTGGTGCATGGTGGGCAGGCACAGATAGACGGCGTCCACATCGCGGCGCGCGAGCAGGTCCTCGTACGACGGCGCGGGGACGCCCCCGAAGCGGTCCGCGAACCCCGCGGCCCGCGCGGGGTCCCGCGCGGCCACGGCGGCCAGTCGCAGTCCGGGGGTGCGGAGCAGGGCCGGCAGGGTGCGGCGCGCGGCGATGTCGCCGCAGCCGAGAAGGCCGAAGCGCAGGGGTGCGGGCATGACGTCCTCGGGGGGTGCGGGCGGCCGGGGCCGGGACCGGTCAGTACAGGGTGTGGGCGCAGGCGACAAGCGTGCGCAGTTCGACGTTGAGGTAGTTGCCGTGCGCCAGCAGCTCGGTAAGCTGGGCGAAGGTCAGCCAGGCGTAGTCCTTCGGGACTTCCTCGGGGAAGTCGTCGGACACCTCGGTGATCGCGTACCGGTTCTCCGCGTGGTAGAAGCGGCCGCCTTCCTCGGACTGCACCGCGTCGTAGTGGAACCGCACCTTCGGAGCAGCCAGCACGTCGGCGAGGAACGGCGGATACGGCTCGGTCCCCGGGCCCGTGTGGTCAGCCGGGCGGCAGTGCACCGTGGGCGCCAGCTCGGCGACGTTCAGGTGCCCGACGTCCACCCGGGCCTGCACCAAGGCGTGCAGGGTGCCCCCGATCCTCTTCACGATCAGGGCCATCAGGCCCGGCACCTGGGGCTGGATCAGGGGCTGGGTCCAGGAGGCGACCTCGCGATTGCTCGCCGAGACGTCGGCGCCGATCACCCGGAACCTGCGGCCGCCGGAATGTCCGATCTCCTCGTCCGTGAACTCCCAGCCGTCTTCGGCGACCTCGGAGAGGGGAACCCGGCGCTGGACCAGCCGGCGCACCGCCCGAATGCCGGTCAGCCAGCTGAGGACCTCGGACATGCCGTGCACCGAGGGGGCCGACAGGTCGTGGAAGGAACGCAGCACCGGATCGGAGTCCATGCCGACGGGCTCGGCGCCCGCGGTGGGCAGGCAGGCCAGGATGGACCGGGTGTCCATGTTCACCACGTTGTCCAGCCGCAGCAGACACAGCAGCTGACCGAAGGTCAGCCAGCGGAAGTCCTCGCCGATCTCGCCGATCTCGGTCTGGCCGTCGATCTCCACGATCATGTTTCGGTTGCGTTTGGCGAGGAACCAGTCGGCCTGTTCGGATTGGAGCACGTCCACGAGCACCCGTGCCCGACCCCGCTCCAGGAACAGGTCCAGGAACGGGATGCCGCGGCCCTGGTGGACCCCGGTGAAGTTGCTGCGCGTGGCCTGCACGGTCGGGGAGAGCTGGAGCATGTTGCGGTTGCCCGGCTCCATCTTGGCCTGCATCAGGAAGTGCAGGACCCCGTCGATCTCCTTCACCACGATCCCCAGCAGGCCGACTTCCGGCTGCACGATGATCGGCTGCTTCCAGCCCCGCTCCGGAAGCCCGTCGGCGGTGACGTGCAGTCCCTCCACGGCGAAGAAGCGGCCTGACTCGTGGCACAGGTTGCCGCCGTCGCCGAAGTACCAGCCCCGCAGCGCGGCGAACGGCACCCGGGTGACCCGGAAGCTGCCCGCGCGGGCTTGATCGGCCAGCCAGCCCGGCACCCGGTCGACGGGCATGGCCGCGCTGTCGGGGGTTCGGGCCGATGTGAGCAGGCGCCTCGCGGTGTCCGTGCGGTCCCCGGCCCGTGGCACGGTGTCAGCGAACATGGTCCAGCGCCTCCTCGATGATGTGGCAGACGGATTCCAGGCGGTCGTTGAGGAAGAAGTGCCCGCCCGGAAGCACGTGCAGCCCCACCAGCCCCCCGGCCACCTCGGACCAACGCCGCGCGTCCTCGACGGAGACATTGGGGTCACGGTCCCCGGTGAGAACCGTCAACGGCACGGGGAGCGCCCCGGCGCGGTGCCGGTAGGTGCCCGCCATTCCGTAGTCGTTGCGGAGCGCCGGCAGCACCATCCGCAACAGCTCCTCGTCCTGGAGCACTACCGGGTCGGTGCCCTCCAGGGTGCCGATATGGGCGATCAGTGCCCGGTCGTCCAGCAGGTGCGCGGTGTCCGTGCGCGGTACGGTGGGCGCGCGGCGGCCCGATACGAACAGATGCACGGGCGCTTCGCCCAGCTCGGCCAGCCGACGTGCCGTCTCGTACGCGAGGGTGCCGCCCAGGCTGTGCCCGAACAGGGCGACCGGGTGGCCGGTCCACTCCCCCAGTTCCGGCAGCACCGCCTCGACCAGGGCGTCAACGGTCTCGACGAAAGGCTCACCGCGCCGGTCCTGGCGGCCCGGGTACTGCACCGCCAGCACCTCGATGCCGGCATCGGCGAGGCCGGCGGCGAGGCCCAGGTAGGCCGTGGCCGAACCGCCGGCGTGCGGAAAGCACACAAGACGAACGGCCGGGTCCACGACGGGCCGGTAGCGGCGCAGCCACACGCCGGAAGGGGAAGCGGGTGGGTTCTGGGCGGATGCGGCGTTGCCGCGGGTGGCGGGTACGGTCACGGCCGGATCAGCTCCTCGCGCAGCGGTGCGTAGCGCGGCAGCCGACCGGATGCCACGACCTCGGCGAGGGAGGGCGCTGCGGCATCCTTCGCCGAGCGGATCGGGGGCCCGTCGAGCTCCCACGGCAGATCCAGCCCTGGGTCGAGCGCGTCGACGTCGACCATGGCCCCGGGTGCATACTCCGCGGACAGCAGGTAGTTGACGCAGGTGCCGTCCTCCAGTGCGAGGAAGGCGTGGCCGATGCCGCCGGGCAGGTAGAGGGCTGTGCCTTCATCGGCGTGGAGCCGGTTCACGGCGTACCGGCCGAAGGCCGGCGAGCCCTCCCTGAGGTCGACCATGACGTCGAGGATCGAGCCCCTGACGCAGGTGACCAGTTTGCCGGCGTCGGCGGGCACGTCGTTGCAGTGCAGCCCGCGCAGGACGCCGCGCCGCGAGACGGAGTTGTTGACCTGGCGCACCTCGAAGGGCAGCCCGGTCGCCGCCGTGAGCTCGCTGTGCTTGGCGGCCTCGTAGAAATGGCCGCGCTCGTCCTCGAACCGCTCCGGCAGCAGCCGGTACGTACCGGGGACGGCCGTCTCATCGATACGCACGGGCACCTACCGGCTGCTCGACGGGTGCGGCGGGCCTCGGGAGCGCGGCGCGCTCCTTCAGCCGTTCCCACCAGGCGCGGTTCTCCCGGTACCAGGTCACCGTGGCGGCCAGGCCCTCCGCGAAGGGCACCCGCGGTTCATAGCCAAGCCCGCGGGAGATCTTCGAGGTGTCCACCGAGTAGCGGCGGTCATGGGCGGCCCGGTCGGCGACGCCGTGCACCGCCGACCAGTCCCGGCCGCACAGCGCCAGCAACTGTTCAATCAGTTGACGATTGGTCAGCTCCGTGCCACCGCCGATGTTGTAGACCTCGCCTGGCCGGCCCCTCTCCGCGACCAGGGCGACACCCCGGCAGTGGTCGTCCACATGCAGCCAGTCGCGGCTGTTGAGGCCGTCGCCGTACAACGGCACATCGAGCCCGTCGACCAGGTTGGTGGTGAACAGGGGGATCGCCTTCTCCGGGAACTGGTAGGGCCCGTAGTTGTTGGAACAGCGTGTCACGCACACCTCCAGCCCGTGTGTGCGGTGGAAGGCCAGCACCAGCAGGTCGGAAGCCGCCTTGGAGGCAGCGTAGGGGGAGTTGGGCCGCAGTGGATGGTCCTCGGGCCATGAGCCGGAGTCGATCGACCCGTACACCTCGTCCGTGGAGACATGCACGAAACGCGCCACCTCCGCCTCGACGGCCGCCTGCAGGAGGGTCTGGGTGCCGAGCACGTTGGTACGCACGAACTCCGATGCGTCGGCGATCGAGCGGTCCACGTGCGACTCGGCCGCGAAGTGCACCACCAGGCCGGTCCCGGCCATCAGCCGTCCGACCAGCTCCGTGTCGCAGATGTCTCCGTGGACGAACTCCAGAGCCGGATGGTGGCGGACCGGGTCGAGATTGGCGGGGTTCCCGGCGTAGGTGAGAGCGTCCAGCACCACCACCCGCGACGCCTCAAGGCCCGGGTAGGCCCCGGACAGCAGTTCTCTGACGAAGTGCGAGCCGATGAAGCCCGCACCTCCGGTCACCAGGACGCGCATCTCCAACAGGCCTTTCCGAGAATGGGGGTGGGGCGGGTGGACTTTCGGGGGGTCAGGCAGCCGGGGAGTCGGCGGCGGGCCCGTCGGCGGCGGCACGGCGGGCGATCTCCCGCACGTAGTCGCCGTAACTGGAGGCGCCCAGGTCGCTGCCGAGGGCGAAGCACTGTTCCGGGCCGATGAAGCCCATCCGCAGGGCGATCTCCTCCACGCAGGCGATCCGCTCGCCCTGGCGCTGCTCCAGCAGCTGCACGTACTGACCGGCCTGCAGCAGCGAGTCGTGGGTACCCATGTCCAGCCAGGCGAACCCGCGGCCCAGCTGATTCAGCCTTGCCCGGCCCTGGGCCAGGTACTCCCGGTTGACGTCGGTGATCTCGAGCTCGCCGCGCGCCGACGGGGTCAGCCCGCGGGCGATGTCCACCACGTCGTTGTCGTACAGGTACAGGCCCGTAACCGCGAGGTTGGAGCGCGGCTTGACCGGCTTCTCCACCATGGAGACCAGGTTGCCCTCGGAGTCGACCTCGCCGACCCCGTACCGCTGGGGGTCGTTGACCGGGTAGCCGAACAGCTCACAACCGTCCAGGCGAGCCGCGGCCTGCGCGATCAGCTGGGAGAATCCGGGACCGTGGAAGACGTTGTCCCCGAGGATCAGCGCCACGGGGCTGTCGTCGATGTGCTCCTCGCCGATGAGGAAGGCCTCGGCGATGCCGCGGGGCTCGTCCTGCTGGGCATAGCTCAGGCGGACGCCGAGCTGCTCACCGTCTCCGAGCAGCGCGCGGAACATCTCCAGATGGTTCTTCGCGGAGATGATCTGGATGTCGCGGATACCCGCCAGCATCAGGACCGACAGCGGGTAATAGATCATCGGCTTGTCGTACACGGGCAGCAACTGCTTGGACAGTGCACCGGTCAGCGGGCGCAGCCGGGTGCCGCTGCCGCCGGCCAGGATGATGCCCTTCATCGGGCGTCGGGAGTCGGGACTGCCGAGCGCCGAGGGGCTCGGGATCTTCGGAACGTCAGACATGGCTGTTCTCCGTGGCATGACGGACCGCCGCGATGACGGTCTCCGCGTCCTGGGCGGTCAGCTGCGGACCGATGGGCAGACTCAGCACCTCCGCCGCCAACCGCTCGGAACGCGGCAGCGGTCCGGGCACGGTGCCCGCATAGGCGCGGGAACGGTGGACGGCGACCGGGTAGTGGATCAGGTGCTCCACTCCGGCATCGGTCAGGGCCCGCCGCAGTTCCTCGCGGTGCGTGGTGCGCGGTACGTACTGGTGCCAGACGGGCTCCGCCCAGGACCGGACGGCCGGAGGGGTCACCCCCGGCAGTCCGGACAGGCCTTCTGTGTAGCGTGCGGCGATGACGTTCCGGCGGGCGTTCCACGCGTCGAGGTACGGGAGCTTCGCCCGCAGCGCCGCCGCCTGTATCTCGTCCAGCCGGGAGTTGGTGCCGCGCACCTCGTGCTCGTACTTCTCACGGGAGCCGTAGTTGCGCAGCAGCCTGATGCGCTCGGCCAGCTCCGCGTCCGAGGTGACCACGGCGCCGCCGTCGCCCAGCGCGCCCAGGTTCTTGCCCGGGTAGAAACTGAACGCCGCCGCGTACCGCGAGCCTATCCGCCGGCCCTTGTAACGGGCCCCGTGCGCCTGGGCCGCGTCCTCCACGACCGGGATACCCCGGGGCGCGGTGACGGCCTCGATCGCGTCGAGATCCACCGGGTGCCCGTACGTGTGCACCGGCATGACCGCCTTGGTCCGCGGGGTGATCGCGGCGGTGAGGCGGTCCGGGTCGATCAGGTAGGAGCTTGCCTCCGGCTCCACGGGGACCGGGCGTGCCCCCGTGGCCGACACCGCGAGCCAAGTGGCGACGTACGTGTGCCCGGGGACGACCACCTCGTCGCCCTCGCCGACGCCCAGTGCCCGCAGTGTCAGTTCCAGGGCGTCCATGCCGCTGCCGACACCGACGCAGTGGGCGTTCTCGCAGTACCGGGCGTACTCCTCTTCGAACGCCTCCAGCTCGGGGCCGAGGAGGTAGCGCCCGGAGCGCGAGACCCGCAGCAGGGCGGCGTCGATCTCGGCCTGCACACCGTCCATGGCGTGCAGGTCCTGGAGGTCGTAGAAGGGGACGCGCGCCGCACGCGCCACGGTCGGAACCGTCACAGTCCACTCCTCGCATCCCGCAGGAACTCGTCGTAGTCGCGGTAGTAGTCCGACTCGTCGTAGTGCAGCGAGGCCAGGACCACGCTGACCGCGCCCTCCGAGAAGTCGCTCAGGTTCCGCCACACCATCGGCCCCACGTACAGGCCCCGGCCGGCGTCGTCGAGGCGGAACTCGGTCTGGTTGAACCCGTCGTCCACCGTGATCGTGAAACTGCCGTGGACGGCGATGATGAGCTGCTCCAGCGCCCGGTGTGCGTGTCCGCCGCGGGACGAGCCGGTGTCCAGGTCGTGCAGGTAGTACACCCGCTGGATCGGGAAGCCCACCGTCCATTCGGACTCGACGACGGACAGGTTGCCCCGTGCGTCGTTGTGCTGCTCCAACTCGATGAAGGCGCAGGGCTTCAACCTGCCCACCTTCGGTTCTGTGGTGATGCTCACCGACATTGCGATCGCGCTCCCTGGTTGCCCTGCCCGGCCGGTGCCTTTGAGGCGCGGCTGGTTCAGCCGCGGACGACGGAGACCGGAAGGTGCCGGGCGGTCAACTGATCCGCCTCGTAGAACTCCGCGTTGTCGAGGTCGACCGTGAACGACGGGAAGGCGTCGAAGGCCAGATTGAGGAACACCTTCGCCTCCATACGGGCCAGGAAGGCGCCGAGGCAGTGGTGGATGCCGTGGCCGAAGGCCATGTGCTTGTTCGCGGTCCGGCGGATGTCGAAGGTGTCGGGCTCCGTGAACTGCGCGGCGTCGCGGTTGGCGGAGGCGCTCCAGGCCGTGACCATCTGGCCGGCCTTCATCGGGACGCCGAGGATGTCGGTGTCCTCCTTCAACAGCCGGAAGATGTTGTTGAAGGGGCTGCGGTAGCGCAGGACCTCCTCGACGGCACCCGGGATCAGCGAGCGGTCGGCCCGCAACTCCGCCTGCGCCTCCGGGTGCCCGTCCAGCACGATGAACAGGTTGCTGAGCAGGGTCGCGCTGGAGATATGGCCCGCCGTCAGCAGCAGGGCCACGATGTTGACGATCTCCTCGTCGGTGAGGCGGCGCCCGTCGACCTCGGACTCGATGAGGCCGCTCATCAGGTCGTCGGACGGCTCTGCCCGCTTCTCGGCGATCTTCGCGTACAGATACGCGGCCCACTCCTTGATGGCCGGTCCCATCGTCTCCGCGAAGTCGTCCGGGAGGTTGGGGTACTCCATGCCCTCGTTGTTGAGGATGACGTCGACCCACTCGCGGAACAGGTCCTGGTCCGAAGCCGGGACACCCAGCAGCTCCGCGATCACCGTCACCGGCAGCGGGTACGCCAGCTCGGTCACCGCGTCGATCTCGGTACGGTCGCCGAGGTCGTCGAGCAGCTTGCGGGCGAGCTCCTCGATGCGAGGCTCAAGCGCGGCCATCCGGCGGGGGGTGAACGCCTGGCTGACCAGCTTGCGCAACGGGCCGTGCTTCGGCGGGTCGATGCCGCCGAAGGTGCCCGGACCCATCAGCAGCGCCAGCTCCTCCGGCACCGGGAAGACCGGTGAGAAGTCCGAGGAGAAGATCTGCGGGTTGGTGGAGACCGTGTTGTAGTCCTCGTACGAGAACACCTGCCATGCGAAACGCGTCGAGTCCCAGAAGACGGGGGCCTCGGCGCGGCCGCGCGCGAACCACTCCAGTAGCTCCTCCGCGTTGGCCTTGGCGGGTTGGGCCAGCGGGTGCGGCGCCTCGGTCTCCGGGGTGTCGGCGTCCGCGGCGTCCGCGGCCTCGGCGATCTGTGTTGTCATGTCGGCTTTCCTCAACTGAAGTTCGGCAAGAAATCTGAAGGGACGTCGGACGGGCGCGGCAGTTCAGCCGGCGGCTGGCGCCGGCACAAGGAGCCGCTCGATCGCGGCGGCGGCCGCGGCGGGACCCCCCGCGGACTCGATCTCCTGCCGCAACCACGCCACCCGCGTCGCGACCGACTGGTCGGCGGCCAGTGCGAGCACGGTCTCGCGGACCTTCTCCGGGGAGATGTCCTTGCGCAGGATCTTGGCGCCCACGCCCAGCTGCTCCACCCGGGTCGCGGTCGCGTGCAACTCCGCCATCTGCGGCACCGAGATGACCGGGACGCCCTCGGACACGGCCTGGAGCACGGTGCTCGTACCGCCGTGGTTGATCATCAGGGACGCATGCTTGAGGACCGCGCCCTGCGGCACGAAGGAGTGCACCCGCACGTTCGGAGGAAGCTCACCGAGACCGCCCTCCGGGATGCCGCCGGCGTGCGCGATCACCACATCCCAGTCGAGGTCAGCGAAGGCGTCGACGCAGGCGCGGAAGAACTCCGGCTGCTTGTTGTACAGAGTGCCCAGGCTGACCAGCGCGAGCGGACGCCCCGTCGCGGGTGCCTCCCAGTCGCCGTGGAAGCTGTTGTCGCTCGTGCACGGGCCGACGAAGTCGACCTCTTCGCCGAAGGTTTCGCCGGCGTACTGGAACGCACGCGGCAGGTAGACCAGGGCGGGACCCGAGTGCACGTCCTCCGCGAACTCCCCGATGCTCTTCTCCACGCCGTGCTCCGCCAGCAGCTCTGCGATGATCCCGAACAACTGCCCGGTCTCCGGGTCCTGCTGCTGTTCCTCCGCCGTGTCGACCGGCGGGTGCAGAGACCAATGCTCGTTGGCCACGTAGGTCGGCGTACTGCGGATGACCGGCACGCCCCACTTCGCCGCGAGGATGGCCCCGCTCCAGAACGAGGACGGGTCGCACACGAACACGTCAGGACGGCCGTCGGCTTCGAAGTGCTCCTCGAACTGCCCGAGCGTCTGCTGGGTGAGCTCCAGCATCCACTTCATCATGTTCACGAACTCCTGCTGGTCCGTGTACTCGGCGGAGTCCTGCTGCGGCACCATCGTGGCCAGGAAGCGGTCCTGGTCCATCGCGTAGGGGATGAACTCGGCCCCGGTCGCGAGGACCCGCTCGGCGTAGTTCTCGGACAGGGCGTAGCTGACCCGGTGGCCGCGTGCGACGAGCTCCCGCGCAACGGACAGTGTCGGATTGACGTGGCCGGCCGCGGGGAGAATGAAGAAGGCGATATGCGCCATCGGGGCAGCCCTTCGAGGAAAAATGGATACGACTTGTCGATACAGCGGCAAATTAAGGTCAATTACTTGCAGGGCGCAAGGCGGGACTTGACACAGTCATCCGCAGTTCTCCGGTCGAGCCGACCACTGCACACAAGCTCAAACCACTGTCGCGCGACGCTCGAATACCGCTACATTACGGCTTGAATTTCCTGCTCAATTCGCGAGGACTTGACACACTCAAAAACCGCGCCGATGGCAACGGCGCGGTGCCGATGTTGAGTGTCAGCGTCCGCGTACAGAGGAGATTCAGCCATGACTTGCCCTCAAGCCGCCGCCGGATCCGTCCGGGCGTACCCGTTCGGCGACCGAGTAGACCTCGCACTCGCCCCCGCGTACGCCGAACTCCGGGCCGGTGAGCCCGTGGCACGGGTCCGCATGCCTTACGGCGGCGAGGCATGGCTCCTGACGCGGCACGCGGACGTGCGGAAGGCCTTGGCCGACCCCCGGTTGAGCATGCACGCGGGCGCCGACAGGGATGTGCCCCGCGCCGCCCCCCGCGGCCTCGACTCCATCGGCCTGATGGGCATGCCCCCCGAGGCCCATGCCCGACTGCGCCGGCTGGTGTCCCGGGCCTTCACCGCCCGCCGGGTGGCCGCGATACGCCCCCGCATCACCGAGATCTCGCACGCGCTCGTCGACGACCTGATCGCCGACGGCGGGCCGGCCGACCTCGTCGAGAGGCTCGCGCTGCCCCTGCCCACCTCGGTCATCTGCGAGATGCTCGGCATCCCCCATGCGGACCGGCACATCTTCCGGACCTTCACCGAAGCCCTGATGTCCGCCAGCCGCTACACCGACGAGCAGGTCGGCCAGGCAGCCGAGGAGTACGCCGACTACCTGCGCGGATACGTGGCCAAGCGGCGCGCACAACCCGAAGGCGACCTCCTCAGCGCCCTCATCGAGGCCCACGACGAGGGCGGGCGGCTCACCGAGAACGAACTCCTCATGCTCACCGGCGGCATGCTCATCGGCGGCCACGAGACCACCGCCAGCCAGATCGCCGGCCATGTCCTCGTCCTCCTACAGGACTGCAGCCGCTACGAGCGGTTGTGCGCCCGCCCCGAGCTGGTGCCCGCCGCCGTGGAGGAGCTGCTGCGCGTCGTCCCCCTGTGGAACAGCGTCGGACCCACCCGCGTCGCCACCGAGGACGTCGAGATCGGCGGCGTGACCATTCGTGCCGGCGAGGCCGTCGTGTACTCCCTCGCATCGGCCAACCACGACGAGACCGTGTTCGCTGACGCCGCCGGTGTCGTTCTGGACCGGGAGCCCAACCAGCACCTCGCCTTCGGACAGGGCCCGCACTTCTGCCTCGGCGCCCCGCTGGCCCGAGTCGAACTCCAGTGTGCCCTGGAAGCCCTCACCAGCCGCCTGCCCGGACTGCGCCTGGCCGTGCCCGCGGCCGAACTCGCCTGGCACCGCGACATGCTCGTGCGCGGGCTCGTGGAGCTCCCCGTCACGTGGTGACGGAGCCCTGGCAGCCTTGCTCCCCCCGGCCCTTCGGGCCGGTACGACCGGACGGGCCCGAGAGGCCTTCCGCCCCTTCGAAATGCTTGTGGATTTTCCGCACCTCATCTCTGGCTATGGAGAATTAATGACCCCCAAGACCGGTGAACAACTCGTGGGTGCTAACGACATAGCCGTCGTGGGGATGGCGTGCCGCCTGCCAGGAGCCGATTCTCCCGAGAAATTCTGGCAGCTCATCCGAACGGGAAGCCACAGTGTCGCCAGGCAGGATGACGGCACCTGGAGGGCCGCTCTCGACAACCACGGCGAATTCGACGCTGAATTCTTTGGGATGAGCCCGGAGCAGGCCGCCGCGACCGATCCGCAGCAGCGCCTCGTGCTCGAACTCGGGTGGGAAGCCATGGAGCACGCCGGGATCGTCCCCGGCCACCTCTCCAGCAGCCGCACCGCCGTCTACGTCGGTGTCGCGTCCGACGACTACGCGATGCTCGCCCACGACACCGGGCGCACCGGCGGCTACAGCGCGACCGGTCTGCACCGGGCCATGACCGCCAACCGGCTCTCGTACCACCTCGGCCTGCGCGGCCCCAGCATGACCGTCGACACCGCCCAGTCCTCCTCGCTCGTGGCCGTCCACCTCGCCTGCGAGGGACTGCGCCGCGGCGAAAGCGACCTCGCCGTGGTCGCCGGTGTGAACCTCATCCTCTCCGACCGCAGCACCACCACCATGGAGCTGATGGGCGCACTCTCACCGGACGGCCGCTGCCACACCTTCGACGCCCGAGCCAACGGCTACGTACGCGGCGAGGGCGGCGCCTGCGTCGTCCTCAAACCGCTGCGGCAGGCGCTCGCCGACGGTGACCGTGTCCACTGCGTCATCAAGGGCGGCGCCGTCAACAACGACGGCGGGGGCCCCAGCCTGACCACCCCGAGCCAGGACGCCCAGGAGGCCGTCCTCCACGAGGCCTACGAGCGTGCCGGCGTCCGCCCCGAGGACGTCGGCTACGTCGAGCTCCACGGCACCGGCACCCGTGCCGGGGACCCCGTCGAGGCCGCGGCCCTCGGCGCCGTCCTCGGCACGGCCCGCGCCTCCGGAACCCGGCTCTCCGTCGGTTCCGTCAAGACCAACATCGGCCACCTCGAGGGCGCCGCGGGCATCGTCGGCCTCCTCAAGGCGGCGCTCGCCGTCCGTGAGGGCGAGCTCCCGCCCAGCCTCAACTACGCCACTCCCCATCCCGACATCCCGCTCGACGCGCTGAACCTCAGCGTCCAGACCGAGCTGCGGCCCTGGCAGGGGGGCGAGGCTGACGGCAACCCGCCGCGCCGGGCGGGCGTGTCCTCCTTCGGCATGGGTGGCACCAACGCCCACGTCATCATCGAACAGGCCCCAGCACCCCAGGCGGTCGAGCCCGCCACCCACAGCCTGCCGGTCCTGCCCGTCGTCGTCACCGCCCGCACCGCGGAGGCCCTGCGTGAACAGGCCGCCCGGCTCAGTGCCCGGGTCGAGCACAGCCCGGAGCACCGGCTCCTGGACATCGCGTGGACCCAGGCATCCGCCCGTACCGTCTTCGACCACCGCGCGGTGGTCGTGGCGAGCGACCGCGAGGAATTCCTGACCCGGCTGGAACGCTCCGCCATCCACGGTGTGGCGGGCACTCCGGGCCGCACGGTGCTGGTGTTCCCCGGACAGGGAACCCAATGGACCGGCATGGCCGCCGAACTCCTCGACACCAGCCCCGTCTTCGCCGACCGATTCCACGAATGCGCCAACGCACTCGCCCCCCACATCGACTACGACCCCACCGAGATCCTCCGCACCCACGCACCCCTGGACCGCGCCGACATCGTCCAACCCATCACCTGGGCCGTCATGGTCTCCCTCGCCGAACTCTGGCACCACCTCGGCATCACCCCCGACGCCGTCATCGGCCACTCCCAAGGCGAAATAGCCGCCGCCACCGTCTGCGGCGCACTCACCCTCAACGACGCCGCCCGCATCATCGCCCTCCGCGCCAAACTCATCACCCACCACCTCACCGGCCACGGCACCATGGCCTCCATCCCCCTCCCACCCCACACCATCCAGCAACACCTCACCACCACCCCCTACCACCAACGCATCACCATCGCCGCCACCAACGGACCCAACAGCACCATCATCGCCGGCGACAACGAAGCCATCACCCACACCATCACCACCTACCAGAACCAAAACATCCGAGCCCGCCACATCCCCGTCGACTACCCCTCCCACTCCACCCACGTCCAACACATCAAAAACCAACTTCTCGACGCACTCACCCCCATCAAACCCCGCCCCTCCCACACCCCCTTCTACTCCACCGTCCACGCCACCCACATCACCGACACCACCACACTCACCCCCGACTACTGGTACCAAAACCTCCGCCAAACCGTCCGCTTCGAAGAAACCATCCGACTCCTCCTCGACAACGGACACACCACCTACATCGAAACCAGCGCCCACCCCGTCCTCACCACCGGCATCCACGAAACCACCGACACCACCCCCCACCACATCACCACCACCGGCACACTCCGCCGCAACGAAGGCGGACTCCAACGCCTCCTCACCTCAGCCGCCCACCTCTTCACCCACGGCACCAACATCAACTGGACCAACCTCTTCCACCACACCAACCCCCAAACCATCAACCTCCCCACCTACCCCTTCCAACGAACCCGCCACTGGCTCACCCCGGATGGGAGCGAGGAGCGGAACCTCCCGGCCCCGGCCGAACCCACCGAGAGCCTGCTCATACGCGAGCTGCGCGGCCGCTCCGCGGACGACCAGCTCAAGCATGTGCTGGAACTGGTGCTCATCCACGCCGCCGACGTGCGCGGCCGGGCAACCGGCGAATCGATTCAGCCCGAGAAGTCCTTCAAGCAGCAGGGCTTCGAGTCCGTGACCGGCATCGAGCTGCGCAACCGGCTGCGGGCCGTGACCGGCCTGAATCTGCCCACGAGCCTGATCTACGACTGCCCGACCCCCCTGGCCGTCGCCCACCTGATCCGCGACACGGCCGCCGCCGATGCTCCGGCCTCGCTGCCCGCGGCCGAGGTCCGTCGCGAGCAACCGGACTTCGACCAGGACGACGCCGTCGCGATCGTGGGGATGGCGTGCCGTTTCCCTGGTGGGGTCGGTTCGCCGGAGGCGTTGTGGGAGTTGGTGTCCTCGGGTGCGGACGCGGTGTCGCCGTTCCCGACCGACCGCGGTTGGGACGTGGAGTCCCTGTTCGATCCCGAGCCGGGTGTTCCGGGGCACTCCTATGTGCGTGAGGGCGGCTTCCTGCACGAGGCGGGCGAGTTCGACGCGGAGTTCTTCGGGATCTCGCCGCGCGAGGCGGTGGCGATGGACCCGCAGCAGCGGCTGCTGCTGGAGACTTCCTGGGAGGCCCTGGAACGCGCCGGCATCGATCCCCTCTCCCTGAAGGGCTCCCGCACCGGCGTGTTCGTCGGCGCCATGACGCAGGAGTACGGCCCGCGGCTGTACGAGGACGCCCAGGGCTACGAGGGCTATCTGCTCACCGGAAGCACAGCCAGCGTCATGTCAGGCCGCATCTCCTACACGCTCGGGCTCGAAGGACCCGCTGTCACCGTGGACACGGCCTGCTCGTCCTCCCTGGTGGCGCTCCATCAGGCGGCCCAGGCCCTGCGCGCGGGTGAGTGCGACCTCGCCCTGGCGGGCGGCGTCACCGTCATGGCGAGCCCTGGCATGTTCGTGGAGTTCTCGCAGCAGCGGGGTCTGGCCACTGACGGACGGTGCAAGGCGTTCGCGGAAGGCGCCGACGGCACCGGCTGGGCCGAGGGCGCGGGCGTACTGCTGGTCGAACGACTCTCCGACGCCGTCCGCAAGGGACACCGCGTGCTCGCCGTCATCCGCGGTTCGGCGGTGAACCAGGACGGCGCCAGCAACGGACTCACCGCCCCCAACGGCCCATCCCAGCAACGCGTCATCCGTGCCGCCCTCACGAATGCCGGACTGGACACCACCGACGTGGACGCCGTCGAAGCCCACGGCACCGGCACCCGACTCGGCGACCCCATCGAAGCCCAAGCCCTCCTGGCCACCTACGGCCAACGCCCCGCAGGCACACCCCTGTGGCTGGGTTCGCTGAAGTCGAACATCGGACACGCCCAAGCCGCCGCAGGTGTCGGCGGAGTCATCAAAATGGTGATGGCGATACAGAACGGCCTGCTCCCCAAGACCCTGCACATCGACACCCCCTCCTCGCAGGTGGACTGGAACACCGGCCAAGTCGAGCTGCTCACCGAACCCCGCACCTGGCCCGACACCGGACGCCCACGCCGCGCCGGCGTGTCCTCCTTCGGCGTCAGCGGCACCAACGCCCACGTCATCCTCGAACAGGCCCCAGCACCCCAGGCGGCCGAACCCGCCACCCACAGCCTGCCGGTCCTGCCCGTCGTCGTCACCGCCCGCACCGCGGAGGCCCTGCGTGAACAGGCCGCCCGGCTCAGTGCCCGGGTCGAGCACAGCCCGGAGCACCGGCTCCTGGACATCGCGTGGACCCAGGCATCCGCCCGTACCGTCTTCGACCACCGCGCGGTGGTCGTGGCGAGCGACCGCGAGGAATTCCTGACCCGGCTGGAACGCTCCGCCATCCACGGTGTGGCGGGCACTCCGGGCCGCACGGTGCTGGTGTTCCCCGGACAGGGAACCCAATGGACCGGCATGGCCGCCGAACTCCTCGACACCAGCCCCGTCTTCGCCGACCGATTCCACGAATGCGCCAACGCACTCGCCCCCCACATCGACTACGACCCCACCGAGATCCTCCGCACCCACGCACCCCTGGACCGCGCCGACATCGTCCAACCCATCACCTGGGCCGTCATGGTCTCCCTCGCCGAACTCTGGCACCACCTCGGCATCACCCCCGACGCCGTCATCGGCCACTCCCAAGGCGAAATAGCCGCCGCCACCGTCTGCGGCGCACTCACCCTCAACGACGCCGCCCGCATCATCGCCCTCCGCGCCAAACTCATCACCCACCACCTCACCGGCCACGGCACCATGGCCTCCATCCCCCTCCCACCCCACACCATCCAGCAACACCTCACCACCACCCCCTACCACCAACGCATCACCATCGCCGCCACCAACGGACCCAACAGCACCATCATCGCCGGCGACAACGAAGCCATCACCCACACCATCACCACCTACCAGAACCAGAACATCCGAGCCCGCCACATCCCCGTCGACTACCCCTCCCACTCCACCCACGTCCAACACATCAAAAACCAACTCCTCGACGCACTCACCCCCATCAAACCCCGCCCCTCCCACACCCCCTTCTACTCCACCGTCCACGCCACCCACATCACCGACACCACCACACTCACCCCCGACTACTGGTACCAAAACCTCCGCCAAACCGTCCGCTTCGAAGAAACCATCCGACTCCTCCTCGACAACGGACACACCACCTACATCGAAACCAGCGCCCACCCCGTCCTCACCACCGGCATCCACGAAACCACCGACACCACCCCCCACCACATCACCACCACCGGCACACTCCGCCGCAACGAAGGCGGACTCCAACGCCTCCTCACCTCAGCCGCCCACCTCTTCACCCACGGCACCAACATCAACTGGACCAACCTCTTCCACCACACCAACCCCCAAACCATCAACCTCCCCACCTACCCCTTCCAACACCAGCACTACTGGCATCAACCAACCACCCCCACCAACACCACCACCCACCCCACCGACACCTGGCGCTACCGCACCACCTGGAAACACCTCCACCACACCCAAACCCCCACACTCAAAGGCCGCTGGCTCCTCGTCATCCCCGAAACCCTCACCAACACCGAAACCACCCAACTCGCCCAACTCGCCCAACAAACCCTGCGCGACCACGGCGCCACCGTCGAACCACTCATCGTGAACCCGGCCGCAGCCGACCGATCCCTGCTAAGAGCCCGACTCGCCGAAACCACCGACCGCCCAGAAACCGAACCACTCACCGGCATCCTCTCCCTCCTCGCCCTCACCCAAGGCACACACCCCGACCACCCAACCGTCCCACTCGGCCTCGCCAGCACCCTCACCCTCACCCAAGCCGCCGCCGACGCCGGCACCGAAGCCCGCCTATGGGCCCTGACCCGGCAGGCGGTGGCGGTCACGCCCGGAGAACTGCCCGAGGACTCCGGGGCCCAGGTGTGGGCCTTCGCCCGGGTCGCCGCGCTCGAACTGCCCGCCCTCTGGGGCGGGGTCGTCGACCTGCCCGAGCAGCCCGACGCCCGCGCCTTCGACCGGATGGCGGCCGCTCTCGCCCAAGGCGGCCGCCCCGGCGCCGAGGACCAGATCGCCGTCCGCACCTCCGGCAGCCACGGCCGCCGGGTGACCCGCGCCGGCCGGCCGGCCCAGGCGTCCGATGACCCGCGCTGGACCGCCCGTGGCACCGTCCTGGTCACCGGCGGCACCGGCGCCCTCGGCGCCCACGTCGCCCGATGGCTCGCCAGAACCGGCGCCACACACCTCGTACTGACCAGCCGCCGCGGCCCCAACGCACCCGGCACCACCGAACTGACCCGCGAACTACACGCCCTCGGCACCGAAGTCACCATCGCCGCCTGCGACGTCTCCGACCGCGACGCCATCGCCGCCCTACTCGAAGCCCACCCACCCACCGCCGTCTTCCACACCGCAGGCGTGCTCGACGACGGGGTGATCGACTCCGTCACTGCCGAGGCCTTCCGCGGGGTGCGGGCCCCGAAAGCCGAAGCGGCGCAGCACCTGCACGAGCTCACGCGCGAGCGGGGCCTGGATCTGGACGCCTTCGTCCTGTTCTCCTCCGTCACCGGCACCTGGGGCAACGGCGGCCAAGCCGCCTACGCCGCCGCGAACGCCGCACTCGACGCGCTCGCCGAGCAGCGCCGGGCCGACGGCCTGCCCGCCACCTCCGTCGCCTGGGGCCTGTGGGGCGGCGGCGGCATGGCCGTGGGCGCAGGTGAGGAGAGCCTCGGCCGTCGCGGCATCCGGGCCATGGACCCCGACGAGGGCATCGAGGCCCTGCACCGGGCCCTCGATCTCGGCGACACCTGCGTGACCGTCGTGGACGTCGACTGGGCCGGCTTCGCGGCGCACACCGGCGCGCTGCGTCCCGGGCCGGCCTTCGACAGCGTTCCCGAGGCCCGTCGCGCCCTGGAGGAGGCGCGGCAGCAGGCCCTCGCCGGAGCAGCTGCCGGCTCGCCCGAGGGACTCGGGCAGCGGCTCGCCGGGCTACCCGAAGCCGAGCGGACCCGGGTTCTGGTCGAGCTGGTCCGCGGCGAGGCCGCGGCGGTGCTGCGGCACGCGAGCACGGACGCCGTCCGCGCCGATCGGGCGTTCAAGGACGCCGGCTTCGACTCCCTCACCGCGCTGGAGCTGCGCAACCGCCTCGCCGACGCCACCGGCCTGCGCCTGCCCGCCACCGTGGTGTTCGACCGTCCCAACCCGGGCGTACTCGCCGCGTACCTGCTCGGCGAACTCCTCGGCGGCACCCCGGCCGGGGCTCCCGAGGTATCCGCCGCCACCGTCCGCCCTGCCGACGCCGACGACCCCGTCGTGATCGTGGGCATGGCCTGCCGCTTCCCCGGTGAGGCTGACACTCCCGAGGCTCTATGGGACCTGGTCATGGACGAGCGCGACGTCATCGGCGCCGCGCCCGTCGACCGCGGCTGGAACCTCGACGAGGTCTACGACCCCGACCCGGATTCGGGTCGACGCGGCACGACATACGTCCGCGAGGGTGGCTTCCTGCACGAGGCCGGTGGTTTTGACGCGGAGTTCTTCGGGATCTCGCCGCGCGAGGCGGTGGCGATGGACCCGCAGCAGCGGCTGCTGCTGGAGACCTCCTGGGAGGCCCTGGAACGCGCCGGCATCGACCCGCTGACCCTGCGCGGCTCCCGCACAGGTGTGTACGCGGGCCTCACCCACCAGGAGTACGCGTCCCGCCTGCACGAGGCCTCCGAGGAGCACGAGGGCTACCTGCTCACCGGGAAGTCCGCGAGTGTGGTCTCCGGCCGCATCTCCTACGCGCTCGGGCTCGAAGGCCCGGCCATCTCCGTGGACACGGCCTGCTCGTCCTCCCTGGTGGCGCTCCACCTGGCGGCCCAGGCCCTGCGCGCGGGTGAGTGCGACCTCGCCCTGGCGGGCGGCGTCACCGTCATGGCCGCCCCCGGCCTGTTCGTGGAGTTCTCCCGCCAGCGCGGCCTCGCGGCCGACGGCCGCTGCAAGGCATTCGCCGACGCGGCCGACGGCACCAGCTGGGCCGAGGGCGCGGGCATGGTGGCCGTCGAGCGGCTCTCGGACGCCGTACGCAGGGGGCACCGCGTGCTTGCGGTGATCCGTGGCGACGCCGTCAACCAGGACGGTGCGAGCAACGGACTGGCTGCCCCCAACGGGCCAGCACAGGAGCGCGTCATCCGTGCCGCCCTCACGAATGCCGGACTGGACACCACCGACGTGGACGCCGTCGAAGCCCACGGCACCGGCACCCGACTCGGCGACCCCATCGAAGCCCAAGCCCTCCTGGCCACCTACGGCCAACGCCCCGCAGGCACACCCCTGTGGCTGGGTTCGCTGAAGTCGAACATCGGACACGCCCAAGCCGCCGCAGGTGTCGGCGGAGTCATCAAAATGGTGATGGCGATACAGAACGGCCTGCTCCCCAAGACCCTGCACATCGACACCCCCTCCTCGCAGGTGGACTGGAACACCGGCCAAGTCGAGCTGCTCACCGAACCCCGCACCTGGCCCGACACCGGACGCCCACGCCGCGCCGGCGTGTCCGCGTTCGGCGTCAGCGGCACCAACGCCCACGTCATCCTCGAAGAACCGCCCGTACGGGAGTCGGCAACGGAGCCCGCGGGCAGCGAACTGCCGGTCGTCCCACTCGTGGTGACCGCCAAGTCGGCCGCCGCGCTCAGGGCTCAGAGCGAGCGGCTGCGGAACCACCTGGAACGCGAGCGCGACCACGGCAGGGAACCACGCCCCCTCGACATCGCCTACTCACTGGCAACCACCCGCCCGATGTTCGAACACCGCCGCGTCACCCTCGGCACCACCACCATCGAAGGCACAGCAGGCACGCCGGGCCGCACGGTGCTGGTGTTCCCCGGACAGGGAACCCAATGGACCGGCATGGCCGCCGAACTCCTCGACACCAGCCCCGTCTTCGCCAACCGATTCCACGAATGCGCCAACGCACTCGCCCCCCACATCGACTACGACCCCACCGAGACCCTCCGCACCCACGCACCCCTGGACCGCGCCGACATCGTCCAACCCATCACCTGGGCCGTCATGGTCTCCCTCGCCGAACTCTGGCACCACCTCGGCATCACCCCCGACGCCGTCATCGGCCACTCCCAAGGCGAAATAGCCGCCGCCACCGTCTGCGGCGCACTCACCCTCAACGACGCCGCCCGCATCATCGCCCTCCGCGCCAAACTCATCACCCACCACCTCACCGGCCACGGCACCATGGCCTCCATCCCCCTCCCACCCCACACCATCCAGCAACACCTCACCACCACCCCCTACCACCAACGCATCACCATCGCCGCCACCAACGGACCCAACAGCACCATCATCGCCGGCGACAACGAAGCCATCACCCACACCATCACCACCTACCAGAACCAAAACATCCGAGCCCGCCACATCCCCGTCGACTACCCCTCCCACTCCACCCACGTCCAACACATCAAAAACCAACTCCTCGACGCACTCACCCCCATCAAACCCCGCCCCTCCCACACCCCCTTCTACTCCACCGTCCACGCCACCCACATCACCGACACCACCACACTCACCCCCGACTACTGGTACCAAAACCTCCGCCAAACCGTCCGCTTCGAAGAAACCATCCGACTCCTCCTCGACAACGGACACACCACCTACATCGAAACCAGCGCCCACCCCGTCCTCACCACCGGCATCCACGAAACCACCGACACCACCCCCCACCACATCACCACCACCGGCACACTCCGCCGCAACGAAGGCGGACTCCAACGCCTCCTCACCTCAGCCGCCCACCTCTTCACCCACGGCACCAACATCAACTGGACCAACCTCTTCCACCACACCAACCCCCAAACCATCAACCTCCCCACCTACCCCTTCCAACACCAGCACTACTGGGCACCGACCTCGCCCGCGGGCGTCGGCGACGCCGCGGCCGCCCGCTTCGGCATGGTGTGGGAGGACCACCCGCTGCTCGGCGGTGCCCTGGCGGTCGCATCGACCGGCGAGACGGTGTTCGCCGGGCGGATCTCGCTCACCGATCACCCGTGGATCGCCGACCACGCCGTCCGCGGTCGGACCCTGCTGCCCGGCACGGCCTTCGTCGAACTCGCCCTGCACGCCGCCGCCGCGACCGGCTGCGCGACCGTGGAGGAACTGTCCCTGGAGGCCCCTCTCGTCCTCGACGGCCGACACGCCGCTCAGATCCAGGTGCGAGTGGATGCCGCCGACGGGCAGGGCCGCCGACGGCTGACCTTCCACTCCCGTCCCGAGGGCGCCGCCGGTGCCGAAGAGGCCGCGTGGATCCGGCACGGTGAGAGTGTCGTCGTGCCCGCTCCCGCCGCCGCGCCCGTGGCCGCCGACTGGGCCGGGGCCGCCGCATGGCCACCCGCCGGAGCCGAGCGCATCGAACCGGTCGACGTCTACGGGCAGTTCTCGGACCTCGGCTATGAGTACGGCGAGGTCTTCGCCGGTATCGAGGCCCTCTGGCGTGGCGACGGCGAGGTCTTCGCCCAGATCCGGTTGCCCGCCCGGGCCCAGGCGGACGCCGGCGGCTACGGCGTGCACCCCGCGCTGCTCGACGCGGCCCTGCAGCCCTGGCTGGCCGGCGGGCTACTCGATGTTCCGGACGGCTCCGTGCTGCTGCCGTTCGCATGGCAGGGCATCACCCTCCACGCGGCGGGCGCGGACGCGCTGCGCGTACGCCTCAGCCCGGCCGGCGAAGGCGCGGTGCGTCTGGAGGCCACGGACCTCACCGCGGCACCCGTCCTCACTCTGGACGCCCTCGTCATGCGGCCCCTGGCGCAGGACGGCCTGGACGCCCTGCTCTCCGCCGCCGGCACCGACCTTCCCCTCTATCGCGTCGCTTGGGAACGGCCCGCCGGGAGCCCGGCGACCACACCACCGACCCGGCTGGCGGTGCTCGGCGCCGACGACTTCGGCCTCGCCGCGGCGGGCTGTGCCGAGGTCGGGGTGTACGCGGACGCGGCGGCCCTGCGCGCCGCCGTGACCGCGGGCGCCGCCGTACCGGACGCGGTGGTCGTGCCCTTCCCGGCCGACCCGGGTGCCAGGCCCGAGGACGTACATGACCTCGCCTCACGGGGTCTTGCCCTGATGCAGGACTGGCTCGGCCATGACGGTCCCCTCGCGACGGTCCCGCTGACCGTGCTGACCGGGCAGGCTCTCGCCGCCGTTGCGGACGACACCGCGGCCGGGATGGCGGGCGCCGGGCTCTGGGGACTCGTACGCTCCGCCCAGACCGAGCACCCGGGCCGGTTCGTGCTCGTCGACACCGACGGCACGCCCGCCTCGGCGCGCGCGCTCCCCTCGGCCCTGGCCACCGGCCAGCCCCAACTCGCCCTGCGGGCAGGCAAGGTGCTCACCCCGGCCCTCGCCCCCGCGAGGGCCGCCGAGACCGCAACCGGCGTGACGGGAAGCATGTGCGCCCCTGAGGGGACCGTGCTGGTCACGGGGGCGACCGGCACTCTCGGCCGACTGCTCGTCCGCCACCTCGTCACCGCCTACGGAGCCCGCCGACTGCTGCTGGTCAGCCGCAGCGGCCGGAACGCCACCGGGGCCGGCGAACTGGAAGGGGAACTGACCGCGCTCGGCGCGTACGTCGAGATCGTCGCCTGCGACACGGCCGACCGCTCCGCGCTCGCGGCCCTGCTGGCCGGCATCGACCCCGCGCACCCGCTGACCGCCGTGATCCACGCGGCCGGTGTGCTCGACGACGGAGCGCTCACCGCCCTCGACGCCGAGCGGCTGGACGCCGTACTGCGGCCCAAGGCCGACGCTGCCCTGCATCTGCACGAGCTGACCCGCGGCCTCCCGCTGTCCGCGTTTGTGCTGTTCTCGGGTGCCGCCGGGATCCTGGGCCGTCCCGGCCAGGCCAACTACGCCGCCGCCAACACCTTCCTGGACGCCCTGGCCCAGCACCGCCGCGCCATCGGGCTGCCCGCCGTCTCCCTGGCCTGGGGTCTGTGGGGCGAGGCCAGCGGCATGACAGGGCACCTCGCGGCCACCGACCTGCACCGCATGCGGCGCTCCGGCATCGCGCCCATGAGCAACGACCAAGGGCTCGCCCTCTTCGACCGTGGCATCGCGGACCGGGGCGACGCTTTGCTCGTACCCCTACGCCTGGACACCCCGGCGCTGCGCCGCGAGCAGGCCGCCAACGGCCCCGACGCGGTTCCCGCCCTGCTGCGTGCCCTGGTCCCGGCCCCCGCCACCCCGCGGGCCGCGACCGGCGGCATCGCCACCCGCTCCGACGAACGCGACGCGCAGACCCTGACACAGCGTCTGGCCCCGCTCGACGCCGCCGCGCGCGGTCGGCAGTTGCTGGCCGTGGTCCGGGCCGAGGTGGCCTCCGTACTCGGCTTCGCCGGGCCCGAAGCGGTCGAACCGACACGCGCCTTCCGCGAGATCGGCTTCGACTCGTTGACCGCGGTCGAGCTCCGCAACCGGCTCAACGCCGTCACGGGCCTGCGCCTGGCCGCCTCCGTCGTCTTCGACCACCCCACCGCCCAGGCCATCGCCGAGCACATCGGCGATGAGCTGAACGCCGCCGCCGGCGGCGGCCGGGAAGCGGGCGAAGCCGCCCTTGCCGGACTGGAAGCCCTGGAAGCGGCCGTGGCCGGGCTCTCCGAAGACGACATCCGGCGCGAGATCGTCCACCGGCGGCTCGCCGCCCTGGTCTCCGCCCTGGGCGGGACTCTGCCCGCCACCCCCGAGCCGGCGCTCGAACTCGCCGACGACGACGCACTTTTCGCCTTCATCGAGGAGCAGCTGTGACCGGAAGCGCCGCCAACGACGCCAACGACGCCAAGGTCCGTGACTACCTCAAGCGCGTCACCGCGGAACTCGTCGCCACCCGCACCCGGCTGCGCACCGCCGAAGAGGCGGCCGAAGCCGCCCGGGAGCCGATCGCCATCGTCTCGATGAGCTGCCGGCTCCCCGGCGGGGCCGACACCCCCGAGGCGCTCTGGAAGCTCCTGGAGTCCGGCACCGACGCCATCTCCGCCCTGCCCGAAGACCGCGGCTGGGATCTGGCGGCCCTCTACGACCCGGACCCTGACGCGCACGGCACCAGCTACGCCCGCGAAGGCGGCTTCCTCCACGACTGCGCGGACTTCGACCCGGAGTTCTTCGGGATCTCCCCGCGCGAGGCCCTCGCCATGGACCCGCAGCAGCGGCTGCTGCTTGAGACCTCCTGGGAGGCCCTGGAACGCGCCGGCATCCGCGGTGACACCGTGCGCGACAGCCGAACGGGCGTGTACACGGGCGTCATGTACGACGACTACGGCGCCCGCGTCCCGCACATACCCGGCGGCCGGCTCCCCGACGGCCTGGAGGGCTATCTCGTCAACGGCAGCGCCGGCAGCGTCGCCTCCGGCCGCGTCTCCTACACCTTCGGGCTGCGCGGCCCCGCGATCACCGTCGACACCGCCTGCTCCTCCTCGCTCGTCGCCGTTCACCTCGCCGCGCAGGCCCTGCGGGCAGGAGAATGCGACCTCGCGCTGGCCGGCGGCGCGACGGTCCTGTCCACGCCGACGATGTTCATCGACTTCTCCCGGCAGCGCGGACTCGCACCGGACGGCCGCTGCAAGGCCTTCTCCGACGGCGCCGACGGCACCGGCTTCGGCGAGGGCGCCGGCATGCTGCTCCTCCAGCGACTCTCCGACGCCCGCCGTGAAGGCCGTACCGTCCTGGCCGTCATCCGTGGCTCAGCCGTCAACCAAGACGGCACCGGAGCGGGCCTCACCGCCCCCAACGGCCCCGCACAGCAACGCGTCATCCGTGCCGCGCTCGCGAATGCCCGGCTCACATCCGACCAGGTCGACGCCGTCGAGGCGCACGGCACCGGTACCAAGCTGGGCGACCCCATCGAGGCGCAGGCGCTGCTCGCCACGTACGGCCAGGGCCGCTCCGCCGCCTCTCCGCTGCTGCTCGGCTCCCTCAAGTCCAACATCGGGCACACACAGGCCACCGCGGGCGTCGCCGGCCTCATCAAGACCGTGCTGGCCATGCGGCACGGCGCGCTACCCCGGACCCTGCACGCCGACGTACCGTCCACGCGGATCGACTGGTCGGCCGGTGCGGTCTCCCTCCTCACCGAGCACACCCCCTGGCCCGAGCGGCCGGGCGAACCCCGCCGGGCCGGGGTGTCGGCCTTCGGCGCCAGCGGCACCAACGCCCACGTCATCCTGGAGGCGGACCACGCCTCCGCCGAAGCAGCCGCGGGCGTGGACATCCGGTCCTCCCCCGGCACCGCCGCCGCCCCCGAACACACCACCGAACCCGCCGCGGGCACCCCGGCTGCCGACACCCCTGCCGCGGGCATGGCAGCCCCCGCGGACCGGGAAGACCCGGCGGACCGGGCGGACCGCCCGGCCGCCGGGCCCCACCCGGACTCCGGCACCCTCGCCTGGGCCCTGTCAGCCCGCGACGAGACCGCCCTGCGCGCCCAGGCCCGTCGGCTCGTCGACCACATCGCCGCCGACGACCGCGCCGGAAACCCGGCCGATCCAGCCGCTGTGGCCTCCGCTCTCGCCCACCAGCGCACCGCGTTCCCGCAGCGGGCCGTCATCCTCGGAACGGACACCGCGGAACTGCTGCGCGGAGTCGAGACCCTGGCCGCCGGAGAGGGCGGCGACCCGTCCCGTATGATCACCGGCCGCGCCGCCACAGGCCGCCGCACCGCCTTCCTCTTCACCGGCCAGGGCAGCCAGCGCCCCGGCATGGGCCATGAACTATACGAATCCCAACCGGAGTTCGCCCGCAGTCTCGACCGGATCTGCGCCGCCTTCGCCCCGCACCTGCGGCGCCCGCTGCGCGAGGTGATGTTCGCCCAGCCCGGTTCGCCCGATGCCGCGCTGCTCGACCGCACCGAGTACACCCAGCCCGCGCTGTTCGCGCTGGAAGCCGCCCTGTACGCGCTCGTCACCTCCCGCGGCCTGCGCCCCGATGCCGTGACCGGTCACTCCGTCGGCGAGATAACAGCCGCCTATGTCGCGGGGGTGTTCACCCTCGTCGACGCGGCCCGCCTGGTCGCCGCCCGCGGACGCCTCATGGGCGAGCTACCCGAGGGCGGCGCCATGGGCGCCATAGCCGCGAGTGCCGATGAGCTAGCGCCCCAACTCGCCGGCCGGGAGACGGAACTCGACCTCGCAGCCGTCAACGGGCCCGCCGCTGTCGTCATCGCCGGGAACGCGGACGCCGTCGGCGAACTGGTCGGGCACTGGAAGGGCCGAGGTCGCGCCGCCAAACTCCTGAAAGTCAGTCACGCCTTCCACTCGCCCCACATGGACGGCATGTTGACACAGTTCGAAACGATCGCTCGCGGTCTCGCATACCGCCCGCCCAAGATTCCTGTCATGTCGAACCTGACCGGAGAAATCGCCGTCGGCGATGCGCTGTGCGACGCGGACCACTGGGTCCGCCATGCGCGCCGCCCGGTGCGGTTCCTCGACGGTCTGCGCGCCCTGCGCGCAGAGGGCATCGACACCTTCGTCGAACTCGGCCCGGACGCCGTGCTCACGGCGCTCAGCCGCACTCTCCTCGACACCGACGAGCCGGACTCGCGGCAGGCAGGCGCGGCCCCCGTCACCCTCTCCGTACTGCGCCGCGGCCGCCCCGAGGACTCCGCTTTCGAGCAGGCCATGGCCACCGCCCACGTGCACGGTCTGCTGGTGCCCACCGCCCCCGTTCCCGGGCCCGGAGCCGGCACAGCCCTCGCCGGCCGGCTGCCCACCTACGCCTTCCAGCGCAGCCGCTTCTGGCTCGACGCCCCCACCCCGCGGGCCCCGCTGGCCGCCGCCGGCGTCGCCCCTGCCGAGCACCCCCTGCTGGCCGCCACGGTCGAACTCCCGGACTCCCAGGGCACGGTATGGACGGCCACGCTGTCCACCCGCACCCACCCGTGGACGGCCGAGCACACCCTCGCGGGCCGTCCGGTAGTGCCCGGCACGGCCCTGCTCGAACTCGCCCTGACCGCCGCCGGCGAGGGCGGCGTCGCGGAGCTCGCCTTCGAGAACCCGCTCGTGCTCCCCGAGGACGCGCCCGTCCGGCTGCGCCTTTGGCACGGCCCAGCCGCCGCCGACGGCACCCGGCCCATCGCCGTCCACTCCGCTCCGGCCGACGACCGTGCCGCCGCCGACACCGGCTGGGTCCTGCACGCCACCGGCCACACCTCGCCCGAGGCAGGGCCGTCCGCCACCGATCCCGACCTCACGGGCCTTACCGGGACCTGGCCGCCCGAGGGCGCCGAACCCGTCTCGATCGAAGGAGAGTACGAGCGGTTCGTCGCGGCCGGCATCGGCTACGGACCCGCGTTCCAGGGCCTGCAGGCCGCCTGGCGGCTCGGCGACGACGTCTACGCGTATGCCGTCCTGCCCCAGCCCGAGGCCGCCGAGGCACCTGGGTACGGGCTCCATCCCGCACTCCTCGACTCCGCCCTGCACGCCGTCACCGCCACCCGCGAGGGCGCCCACGGGCTCGTCCCCTTCGCCTGGACCGGCGCCACCCTGTACGCCGCAGGCGCCGACGCCCTGCGTGTCCGGATCTCCCCCGCAGGCCCCGACGCCGTCGCGGTCACCGCAGCCGACCCCGATGGCCGCGCCGTCTTCGCCGCCGGCTCCCTGGCCATGCGCCGGATCTCCGCCGCCCGCGTCGCCGCCTCCGGCACCGGGCCGCTGCTGCGGCCCACCTGGAACCCACTGCCCGCCGCACCCGCCGGCAGGGTGTCCGCCACCGCCGTCCAGTCGACCGACTGGTATCTCCTGGACGACCACGACCCGGCCTTGGCCGAAGCCCTGGCCGACGCCGGTGCGCGCGTGAGGCACTGCGCGCCGCACGACCTGGACGGCATACGGGCCACCGACGGCCGCGCCGTCCAGGTGCTCGCCGACCTGCGGGGAGCACGAGACCCGCACGAAGCCGGGGCCCGCGCTCTCGCACTCGCCCAGGCCTGGCTGGCCGCCGAACACCTCGCCGCGGCCCGCCTGACCCTGCTCACCCACGGCGCCGTGGACTGCGCCGGTCCCGTCACCGACCCCTCGGCTGCGACGGCCTGGGGCCTGCTGCGCTCCGCCCAGACCGAGCACCCCGGCCGCTTCGCCCTCGCCGACCTCGACGGCGCCCCTGCCTCGTACGCCGCCCTGGCCGCTACTCTCACCCGCGGCGACACGACCGGGCAGCTGGCCCTGCGCTCCGGGGTTCCGCACGCCCCGGCCGTGGTCCGCGCCGCACCCGCAGCGGAACCCTCCACCGGCACCGTCTGGAGCTCCGAGGGCACCGTGCTCGTCACCGGCGGCACCGGCAGCCTCGGCGCCGCCGTCGCCCGCCATCTGGTCCACCGGCACGGCGTACGCCGGCTGCTGCTGACCAGTCGGCGCGGCGCGTACGCCCCCGAGGCGGCCGCACTCGCCGCCGAACTCACCGAGGCCGGAGCGACGGTCCGTATCGCCGCCTGCGACGCCGCCGACCGCGAGGCTCTCGGCACACTCCTGGCCGAACTGCCCTCGGCCCACCCGCTGACCGGCGTGGTCCACACCGCGGGCGTCACCGACGACGGTCTGGTCACCGGCCAGAACGCCGACCGCCTCGCCGCCGTACTGCGGCCCAAGGCCGACGCCGTCCGCGTCCTGCACGAGCTCACCCGCGACCTGGACCTCGACGCGTTCGTCCTCTTCTCCTCCGCGGCCGGGCTCATCGGCAGTGCGGGCCAGGCCACCTACGCCGCCGCCAACGCCTACCTGGACGCCTTCGCCTCCTGGCGGCGCGCCCAAGGCCTGCCCGTCCTCTCCCTCGCCTGGGGCCCCTGGGCGGGTGAGGGCATGGCCGGCGAACTCGCCGGAGCCGACGCCGCCCGGCTGCGCCGCAGCGGACTCGTCTCCCTCCCGTATCCGGAGGCCCTCGCCCTCTTCGACGCGGCCTGCACCCGCGAGGAACCGGTTCTGCTGCCGTTGCGCATCGACCCCGCCGCGGCCCGGGACACCGGCAGTGCCCGGCCTGAGGTCCTGCGCACCCTCGCCGGACCCACCGCCCGCCGCCCGGACGCACGCACCCCGCAACCGGCCGCAGGTAGCGCAGCCACACGGCCTTCGGAGCTCGCCGGATTCGCCGACAGGGTCGCGGTCCTGCCCAGGGCCGAACGCGCCGCGTTCCTCCTCGATCTCGTACGCACCGAGGTGGCGGCCGTACTCGGCCACACCGGCCCGGCCGAGATCGCCGCCGCCCGCAACTTCAAGGAAGCGGGCTTCGATTCGCTCACCGCCGTGGAACTGCGCAACCGGCTCACCACGGCCACCGGACTGCGGCTGACGGCGACTCTGGTTTTCGACCACCCGACGCCCCTGGCCCTCGCCGATCACCTCGACGGGGAGCTGCCGGGAGCCGAGGCGTCCGTACTGGCTCTGCTCGACCAACTCTCCGAGGCCGCGGCTCAGTCCGTCCTCGACGAAGGGGCCCGGCAGACCGTGGCCGGCCGCCTCGAAGCACTGCTCGCCGACCTCGGCACCGCCGCCGCGACCCCGGCCGGGCACATCCCGGAGCCGGGCATCCCGGACACCGGCGATGTCACCGCGCTACTCCATTCCGCCTCCGACGACGAGCTGTTCCAGATGCTCGACAGCGGCTTCCGCACCGCCTGAAGCCCGGCACCGACACCTCCAGGGGAGAGCTGTGTCCGCTAAAGAAACCCACAACGACGCCATCGGCAACGAGGGCAGGCTCCGCGACTACCTACGCCGGGCCATGGCCGAGCTGCACGAGACCCGAGAGAAGCTGCGTGCGGTCGAGGAGCGCGGCAGCGAGCCCGTCGCGATCGTGGGGATGGCGTGCCGTTTCCCTGGTGGGGTCGGTTCGCCGGAGGCGTTGTGGGAGTTGGTGTCCTCGGGTGCGGACGCGGTGTCGCCGTTCCCGACCGACCGCGGTTGGGACGTGGAGTCCCTGTTCGATCCCGAGCCGGGTGTTCCGGGGCACTCCTATGTGCGTGAGGGCGGCTTCCTGCACGAGGCGGGCGAGTTCGACGCGGAGTTCTTCGGGATCTCGCCGCGCGAGGCGGTGGCGATGGACCCGCAGCAGCGGCTGCTGCTGGAGACCTCCTGGGAGGCCCTGGAACGCGCCGGCATCGATCCCCTCTCCCTGAAGGGCTCCCGCACCGGCGTGTTCGTCGGCTCGATGTACCACGACTACGGCACCGACCGGACCGCCTCCGGCGAGGACGCGGGCGGCTACGGCGGTACCGGCACCTCCGGCAGTGTGGTCTCCGGCCGCATCTCCTACACGCTCGGGCTCGAAGGACCCGCTGTCACCGTGGACACGGCCTGCTCGTCCTCCCTGGTGGCACTCCATCAGGCGGCCCAGGCCCTGCGCGCGGGTGAGTGCGACCTCGCCCTGGCAGGCGGCGTCACCGTCATGTCCACACCTGCCACCTTCGTGGAGTTCTCGCAGCAGCGGGGTCTGGCCACTGACGGACGGTGCAAGGCGTTCGCGGAAGGCGCCGACGGCACCGGCTGGGCCGAGGGCGCGGGCGTACTGCTGGTCGAACGACTCTCCGACGCCGTCCGCAAGGGACACCGCGTGCTCGCCGTCATCCGCGGTTCGGCGGTGAACCAGGACGGCGCCAGCAACGGACTCACCGCCCCCAACGGCCCATCCCAGCAACGCGTCATCCGTGCCGCCCTCACGAATGCCGGACTGGACACCACCGACGTGGACGCCGTCGAAGCCCACGGCACCGGCACCCGACTCGGCGACCCCATCGAAGCCCAAGCCCTCCTGGCCACCTACGGCCAACGCCCCGCAGGCACACCCCTGTGGCTGGGTTCGCTGAAGTCGAACATCGGACACGCCCAAGCCGCCGCAGGTGTCGGCGGAGTCATCAAAATGGTGATGGCGATACAGAACGGCCTGCTCCCCAAGACCCTGCACATCGACACCCCTTCCTCGCAGGTGGACTGGAACACCGGCCAAGTCGAGCTGCTCACCGAACCCCGCACCTGGCCCGACACCGGACGCCCACGCCGCGCCGGCGTGTCCTCCTTCGGCGTCAGCGGCACCAACGCCCACGTCATCATCGAACAGGCCCCAGCACCCCAGGCGGCCGAACCCGCCGAGGACGAGGCACCCACCCGCGAGCTACCCGTCATCCCCCAGATCGTCACCGCCCGCTCCAAACCCGCGCTCAGGGCTCAGAGCGAGCGGCTGCGGAACCACCTGGAACGCGAGCGCGACCACGGCAGGGAACCACGCCCCCTCGACATCGCCTACTCACTGGCAACCACCCGCCCGATGTTCGAACACCGCCGCGTCACCCTCGGCACCACCACCATCGAAGGCACAGCAGGCACTCCGGGCCGCACGGTGCTGGTGTTCCCCGGACAGGGAACCCAATGGACCGGCATGGCCGCCGAACTCCTCGACACCAGCCCCGTCTTCGCCAACCGATTCCACGAATGCGCCAACGCACTCGCCCCCCACATCGACTACGACCCCACCGAGACCCTCCGCACCCACGCACCCCTGGACCGCGCCGACATCGTCCAACCCATCACCTGGGCCGTCATGGTCTCCCTCGCCGAACTCTGGCACCACCTCGGCATCACCCCCGACGCCGTCATCGGCCACTCCCAAGGCGAAATAGCCGCCGCCACCGTCTGCGGCGCACTCACCCTCAACGACGCCGCCCGCATCATCGCCCTCCGCGCCAAACTCATCACCCACCACCTCACCGGCCACGGCACCATGGCCTCCATCCCCCTCCCACCCCACACCATCCAGCAACACCTCACCACCACCCCCTACCACCAACGCATCACCATCGCCGCCACCAACGGACCCAACAGCACCATCATCGCCGGCGACAACGAAGCCATCACCCACACCATCACCACCTACCAGAACCAAAACATCCGAGCCCGCCACATCCCCGTCGACTACCCCTCCCACTCCACCCACGTCCAACACATCAAAAACCAACTCCTCGACGCACTCACCCCCATCAAACCCCGCCCCTCCCACACCCCCTTCTACTCCACCGTCCACGCCACCCACATCACCGACACCACCACACTCACCCCCGACTACTGGTACCAAAACCTCCGCCAAACCGTCCGCTTCGAAGAAACCATCCGACTCCTCCTCGACAACGGACACACCACCTACATCGAAACCAGCGCCCACCCCGTCCTCACCACCGGCATCCACGAAACCACCGACACCACCCCCCACCACATCACCACCACCGGCACACTCCGCCGCAACGAAGGCGGACTCCAACGCCTCCTCACCTCAGCCGCCCACCTCTTCACCCACGGCACCAACATCAACTGGACCAACCTCTTCCACCACACCAACCCCCAAACCATCAACCTCCCCACCTACCCCTTCCAACACCAGCACTACTGGCATCAACCAACCACCCCCACCAACACCACCACCCACCCCACCGACACCTGGCGCTACCGCACCACCTGGAAACACCTCCACCACACCCAAACCCCCACACTCAAAGGCCGCTGGCTCCTCGTCATCCCCGAAACCCTCACCAACACCGAAACCACCCAACTCGCCCAACAAACCCTGCGCGACCACGGCGCCACCGTCGAACCACTCATCGTGAACCCGGCCGCAGCCGACCGATCCCTGCTAAGAGCCCGACTCGCCGAAACCACCGACCGCCCAGAAACCGAACCACTCACCGGCATCCTCTCCCTCCTCGCCCTCACCCAAGACACACACCCCGACCACCCAACCGTCCCACTCGGCCTCGCCAGCACCCTCACCCTCACCCAAGCCGCCGCCGACGCCGGCACCGAAGCCCGCCTATGGGCCGTCACATCCGGCGCCGTGGCCGTGTCCCCGGCCGAGTCCCCGTCCCCCGTGCAGGCCCAGATCTGGGGCCTCGGAAGGGTCGCAGCCCTCGAACTCCCCGTCTGCTGGGGCGGACTCGCCGACCTGCCGGCCACCGCCGACGCCCGCGCCTTCCAGCAGCTGGCCGGCGTCCTCGCCGCACCGGGCACCGACGACCAGGTCGCAGTCCGCAGCTCCGGCACATACGGCCGCCGCCTGGTCCAGGCGCCCGCCGCACCGGCCGCCGTACGGACCCGCCCGCGCGGCACCGTCCTCGTCGTCGGCGACATCGCCGCCGTGGCGGGACCCCTCGCCGGCCACCTACTGGACGGTGGCGCGGAGCGGATCGTCCTCTCCGGGCTCACCGGCACTCTCGCGGACGAGATCGCGACCCCAGGCGGCCCGCTCGCCGGGCTCGCCGACCGCACCACCGTGGTCCCGTGCGAGCTCGACGACCAGGAGGGGCTGCGCGCCCTGCTCGCCGCGCACACCCCGTCCGCGGTCTATGTCGCGCCGCCGACAGCCCCCCTGACCACCCTCACGGAAACCACGATGGAGGGCTTCGCCGCCTCCATCGACGCCAAGACCGGCCTCGCCACCCGCCTTGACGCCCTGTTGGCGGACACGGAACTCGACGCGTTCGTCGTCTTCTCCTCCGTCGCCGGTGTCTGGGGCGGCGCGGGCCAGGGCGGGTACGCGGCAGGCACGGCGTACCTCGACGCACTCGCGGACGGCCGCCGCGACCGCGGGCTGCCCGCCACCTCCGTGGCCTGGACCCCCTGGCAGGACGTCGCCGCCGGCCCCGCCGCCGAGCAGCTGTTCCGCACCGGCGTGTCCTTCCTCGACCCCGAGCGCGCCCTCGACATGCTCGACGGGATCGTGGCTCGCGGCGAGACCGGCATCACCGTCGCCGACATCGACTGGGAGCGCTTCGAGCCCGCGTACACAGCGGCCCGGCCCTCGGCACTCCTCGACGAACTGCCCGCCGTGCGGCGGCTCCGGGCCGCCGAACGGGCGGCAGCGGACGAGCGGGACACCACCGGCCTGGCGGCCGTCCTGCGTGACAAGTCCGACGAGGAGCAGCAACGCGAACTGGTGCGCCTCGTACGCACGCACGTCGCCGCCGTGCTCGGCCACGCCACCGGCGACGGCATCGCCCCCGACCGGGCCTTCAAGGAACTGGGCTTCAACTCGGTCACCGCGGTCGAACTGCGCAACCGCCTCCGGGAGGCTACCGGGCTGAGCCTGGCCCCCTCGCTCGTCTTCGACCACCCCACCACCGCGGCCGTCGCCCGGCACCTCCGGGACCTGGCCAGCGGGGTCCAGGAGCCGGACACCGCGGCCCCGTTCGTCACCGCCCCCGCCGGCGGGGACGGCGAACCCATCGCCATCGTCTCCATGGCCTGCCGCTTCCCGGGCGGCATCAACACGCCCGACGAGCTGTGGCATCTCGTGGCCCGCGGAGGCGATGCCATCACCGCCTTCCCCACCAACCGCGGCTGGGACCTCGACGGGCTGTACGACCCGGATCCGGAGGCCCAGGGCCGCACGTACGTCCGCGAGGGCGGCTTCCTCCACGAGGCCACCGACTTCGACCCCGAGTTCTTCGGCATCTCGCCCCGCGAGGCCCTCGCCATGGACCCGCAGCAACGGCTGCTGCTGGAGACCTCCTGGGAGGCCCTGGAACGCGCCGGCATCGACCCGAACGTCCTGCGCGGCAGCCGCACCGGAGTGTTCGTCGGCACCAACGGCCAGCACTACATGCCGCTGCTTCAGAACGGCGAAGAGGACTTCGACGGCTACCTCGGCACCGGCAACTCCGCCAGCGTCATGTCCGGCCGCCTCTCCTACGTCTTCGGCCTCGAAGGCCCCGCTGTCACCGTCGACACCGCCTGCTCGGCCTCACTGGTCGCCCTGCACCTGGCCGTCCAGTCGCTGCGCCGCGGTGAATGCGGAATGGCCCTGGTCGGTGGCGCCACCGTCATGTCCACCCCGGAAATGCTGGTCGAGTTCTCCCGCCAGCGCGTCATGTCACCTTCCGGGCGCTCCCGGGCCTTCGCGGCCGGGGCCGACGGGGTCGCCCTCGGTGAGGGTGCCGGCATGCTGCTCGTCGAGCGCCTGTCCGATGCCGAACGCAACGGACACCCCGTGCTCGCCGTCATCCGCGGCTCCGCCGTCAACCAGGACGGTGCCAGCAACGGACTCACCGCCCCCAACGGCCCATCCCAGCAACGCGTCATCCGACAGGCCCTGGCCGATGCCGGACTGCGCCCGGAGGACATCGACGCAGTCGAGGCACACGGCACCGGCACCGAACTCGGCGACCCCATCGAGGCGCAGGCCGTCCTGGCCACCTACGGCGACGCGCGCCCGGCCGGCGATCCACTGTGGCTCGGATCGGTCAAGTCCAACATCGGCCACACCCAGGCCGCCGCCGGCGTCGCCGGCGTCATCAAGATGGTCCTCGCGCTGCGCGGCAACACCCTGCCCCGGACCCTTCATGTGGACGAGCCGACCCCGCGGGTCGACTGGAGCGCCGGAGCCGTGTCCCTGCTCACCGACGACGTGCCCTGGCCCGAGCGGGCAACCCTGCGCCGCGCCGCAGTCTCCGCCTTCGGTATCAGCGGTACGAACGCCCACGTCATCGTGGAGGAGGCACCGCGCCCCGACAGCACGGCCGGCACCGCCGACGACGGCGGTCAGGGCGGCGTCGAGGACACCAACTGGTGGGAAGAGGTCACCGTCCCGCTGCTGTTCTCGGCCCGCTCCGAGTCGGCGCTGCGCGCCCAGGCCGCCCGGCTGCGCGCGGGGCTCGTCGAGCATCCCGGTATGCACCCCGCCGATGCCGGCTACACCCTGATGACGGCCCGCTCCCGCTTCGAGCACCGGGCCGCCGTCATCGGCGAGAGCCGCGAGGAGCTGCTCGACGCCCTCAACTCCCTCGCCCAGGACCGGCCGCACCTGGCCGTGCTCCGCGGCACCGCCGGGCCGAGCGACCGCATCGCGTTCGTCTTCCCCGGCCAGGGGTCCCAGTGGCCCGCCATGGCCGAAGGGCTGCTCGACCGCTCGCCGGCCTTCCGCGAGTCCGCGCAGGCCTGCGACACCGCTCTGCGCTCGTACCTCGACTGGTCCGTCATGGATGTGCTGCGGCAGGTGCCCGGCGCGCCGGCCCTCAGCCGCGTCGACGTGGTCCAGCCCGTGCTGTTCACGATGATGGTGTCCTTGGCCGAGGCCTGGCGGGCCATCGGGGTCCACCCCGACGCCGTCGTCGGCCACTCCCAGGGTGAGATCGCCGCCGCCTGCGTCTCCGGCGGCCTCTCCCTCGACGACGCCGCCCGCATCGTGGCCCTGCGCAGCCAGGCATGGCTGACGCTGGCCGGCAAGGGCGGCATGCTCGCCGTCTCCCTGCCCGCCGAGGAGATCCGGCCCCGCCTGGAGCGGTTCGGCGACCGGCTGTCCGTCGCCGCCGTCAACAGCCCCGGCACCGCCGCAGTCGCAGGTGATCCCGAAGCCCTCCGTGAGCTCCTGGAGGAGCTCACGGCCGAAGGTATCCATGCCCGCGCCATCCCCGGCGTCGACACCGCCGGGCACTCCGCCCAGGTCGACGCCCTCAGGGACCACCTCATGGAGGTGCTGGCGCCGGTGTCCCCGCGCACCGGGCAGATCCCCTTCTACTCCACGGTCACCGGCGGGCTCCTCGACACCGCCGCCCTCGACAGCGCGTACTGGTACCGCAACATGCGCGAGCCCGTCGAGTTCGAGCAGGCCACCCGCTCCCTGATCGCCGACGGCTACGAGGTCTTCCTGGAGCCCAGCCCGCACCCCATGCTCGCCACCTCCCTGCAGGAGACCGTCGCCGACGCCTGCGGCCGGGCCGCCGTGCTCGGCACCCTGCGCCGGGAGAAGGGCGGCGCCCGCTGGTTCGGCGCCGCGCTCGGAATGGCCCACATCAGCGGGGTCGAGATCGATGCCGATGCCCTGTTCGGTACCGACTCCCGCCATGTCGACCTGCCCACCTACCCCTTCCAGCGCGAGCGTTACTGGTACCACGCCCCCGCTCGCCGCGGCGATGCCGCCGGCATCGGCATCCGCGAGGCCGGCCACCCGCTGCTCGGCGGGGGGGTCGAACTCCCCGAGTCCGGCTCGGTGGTCTACACCGCCCGGCTCGGTTCGGACACCCAGCCGTGGCTGGCCGACCATGCCCTCATGGGCACGGCCCTGCTGCCCGGCGCCGCCCTCATGGACCTCGCCCTATGGGCCGGCCGCCAGCACGGCTGCGACCGTCTCGACGAGCTGATCCTGCAGGCACCCGTGGTCCTCCCCGACAACGGCGCCATAGAACTCAGCCTGCTCGTCACCGCCGCCGACGAGGCAGGCAAGCGCACCCTCACGGTCCACTCCCGCGAGGCCGGAGTGGACCCGGGCTCCCCGTGGCGCCGCCATGCGGAGGCCGTCGTCGCCTCCGTCGACGGCGGGCCGGCTCCTGCCGCACCCGCCTCGGCTGATGGGGCGTGGCCCCCGGCGGCGGCCCAACCCGCCACCGGCACCGACCCCGAGTCCTTCTACGAGCAGTTCACCGGGCGCGGCTACGACTACGGCCCGCTTTTCCGGGGCTTCCGCGCCGGTTGGACCGAGGGCACCACCGTCCACGCCGAGGTGGCACTCCCCCAGCACGCCGACGAGACCACCGCCGGCTTCGGGCTCCACCCCGCGCTCCTCGACGCCGCTCTGCAGGCCATGAGCCTCGGCTCGTTCTTCCCCGAGGACGGCACGGCCCGCATGCCGTTCGCCGTCCGCGGTGTCCGCCTGTACGCCGAGGGTGTCGCCCGGCTGCGCGTCAGCATCTCCCCCGCCGGCGCCGAGGCCGTACGCCTGCTGTGCACCGACGACACGGGCCGGCCCGTCCTCGCCGTCGACGAGCTCGTAGTGAGGACCGTCTCCGACGAACAGCTCACCGCCGGCCCAGCGGGCGGCAGCAAGCGCAACGGCTCCCTGTACGAGGTCGACTGGCAGCAGCTGCCCGTCACCCAGGCCCTGCCCGTACGCCGGATCGCCGTCGTCGGCGAGGACCATGCCAAGATCGCCACCGCGCTGGAGGCCACCGGCAACGCCGGCGAGTGGTACCCCGACCTGGAGGCGCTGTTCGAGGCCGTATCCGTCGGACAGGCACCCGACACCGTCGTCGTGTCCTTCCCCCACCTTCCCTGCCCCGACGCGCGGTCCGCGCACACCACGGCCCACCGGGCCCTGGACCTCGCCCAGGCATGGCTGGAGCACGGCAGCGCCCTCTCCGGCACCACGCTCGTGCTGGTGACCCGCGGAGCCGTCGCCGCGGGCGGCGACGACGAGCCCGGCGACCCGGCCGCGGCCACCCTCTGGGGCCTGGTCCGCTCCGCCCAGTCCGAAGAGCCCGGCCGCTTCGCTCTGCTCGACGTGGACACGGACTCCGTCAACGTCACCGCCCTGACCGCCGCCCTCGCCTGCGGCGAACCCCAGGCAGCCGTCCGCGGCAGCGCCGTCCGCGTCCCCCGGCTCGTCCGGACGGGCGCCGACGGCGCCCGCGGCGACGTCCTCCTGCCGCCCGCCGAGAGCACCTCCTGGCGGCTCGCCACGAGCGGCACCGGCACCATGGAGGGCCTGCGCCTCGCCGCTGCGCCCGACGCCCTGGGCGAACTGCTGGAAGGGCAGGTACGCGTTTCCGTGCGTGCCGCCGGCCTCAACTTCCGCGACACCCTCATCGCTCTCGGCATGTACCCCGGCGACGCGGCGGTCATGGGCGCCGAAGGCGCGGGCGTCGTCACCGAGGTCGGGCCCGGTGTGACCGGACTCGCCCCCGGCGACCGTGTCCTCGGCATGTGGACCGGAGGATTCGGCCCCTACGCGATCGCCGACCACCGCATGGTCGCCCCGATCCCCACCGGCTGGACCTACGCGGAAGCGGCCTCCGTACCGGCTGTGTTCCTCACCGCCCAGTACGCCCTGACCCGCCTGGCCAAGGCCGAACCCGGCCAGAGCGTGCTCGTGCACGCCGCCGCGGGCGGCGTGGGCATGGCAGCCCTCCAACTGGCCCGCCACCACGGGCTGACCGTGTATGCCACGGCCAGCACCGGCAAGTGGGACACCCTGCGCCACCTCGGCCTGGGCGACGAGGCGATCTCCGACTCCCGCACCCTGGGCTTCGCCGACGCGTTCCTCACGGAGACCGGTGGCGACGGCGTGGACATCGTCCTCAACTCCCTCGCCGGTGAGTTCGTCGACGCCGGCCTGCGGCTGCTCCCCAGGGGCGGCCACTTCCTGGAGCTCGGCAAGGCCGACGTACGCGACCCGCGGCGGATCGCCGCCGACCACCCGGGCACCGTCTACCAGGCCTTCGACCTGGTGCAGGCCGGGCCGGAGACCGTCGGTGAGATGCTGCGCGAACTGCTCGCGCTCTTCGAGGCGGGAGTCCTCGTGTCGCTGCCGATGACGACCTACGAGATCCGGCACGCCCGTGAGGCCTTCCGCGCCCTCAGCCAGGCACGTCACACCGGCAAGCTCGTCCTCACCCTGCCACCGTCGTTCGGGCCGTACGGCACCGTGCTGGTCACCGGCGGCACCGGCACCCTCGGCAGCGCTGTGGCCCGCCACCTGGTCGCCGAGCACGGCGTACGCCATCTCGTACTCGCCGGCCGCCAGGGCCTGGAGGCCGATGGCGCCCCCGAACTGGCCGCCGAGCTGACCGCTCTGGGCGCCGAGGTCGCCGTACGGGCCTGCGACGCGGGCGACCGCGAACAGCTCGCCGCGCTCCTCGCCGCCATCCCGCGGGACCAGCCGCTGACCGGCGTGGTCCACACCGCCGGCGTGCTCGCCGACGGCACGCTCCCCACGCTCACCCCCGAGGTCCTGGACACCGCTCTGCACCCCAAGGTCGACGCCGTGCTCAACCTGCACGACCTCACCCGCGACCTCGATCTGTCCGCCTTCATCATGTACTCGTCCTCCTCCGCCCTCTTCGGCAGTCCCGGCCAGGGTGGCTACGCGGCGGCCAACGCCTTCCTCGACGCCTTCGCCGGCTACCGCCGCTCCCTCGGCCTGCCCGCCGTATCCCTCGCGTGGGGCCTGTGGTCCAGCAGCAGCCGCATGGCCGAGCATCTCGACCAGAGCGGAATGCACCGCCGGCTCGCACGCGGCGGCATCATGCCGCTCACCGACGCCGAAGGGCTCGCGCTCTTCGACTCCGCGCAGACCGTCGACAACCCCCTGCTGGTCCCGATCCGGCTCAACCACGCGGCTCTGCGCGCCGCGGGCCCGGTCCCCGCCTTCCTCAGCTCGCTGGTCGACGGCGCGGACACCCGGTCCGGGCGGCGCGCTCAGGAAGGTCCCGCCGAGACCCTCGCCGACCGGCTCGCCGGCCTGTCCGCCGAGGGCCAGGCGGAAGTCGTCCTGGAGGCCGTACGGACCCACGCCGCGGCCGTGCTCAACCACGGCGGGCCGGAGAGCATCGTCGTCGACCGGGCGTTCAAGGAACTCGGATTCGACTCCCTCACCGCCGTCGAAATGCGCAACAGGCTGGCCGCGGCCACAGGACTGCGTCTGGCGGCCACCCTGGTCTTCGACCACCCGACGCCGGAGGCACTCGCCGCGCACCTGCGCCGCGAACTGGCGGCGGAGGGGGCCGCGGCCGCTCCGGCGGCCCCGGACGCTCGTGGGACCTCCGTCATGGCGGAACTCGACCGTCTGGAGGCCTTGTTCGGCACCCTCGCCGGACAAGCCGCCGACAGTGCCGTCACCGACGAGACGGCACACAAGGAGATCGCCAACCGGCTCACGGCCCTCGCCGGCCTGTGGGGCGGTATCGGCAGCGGATCCGGCGGCACACATCTCGCGGACTCGGAGGGGGAATCGGTGGCCGCGTCCATCGAGGACGCCGAGGACGACGAGATCTTCGCATTCATCGACGAGCGGTTCTGAACCGCACAGCACGTGACGGGTGACGAGACATGGCGAACGAAGAGAAGCTCCGCGAATACCTGAAGCGGGCCACGACCGAACTGCACCGCACCAGCGAGCGCCTGAAGGAGTTGGAGGCACGCGCCAACGAGCCGATCGCGATCGTCGGCATGGCCTGCCGCTTTCCCGGCGGCGTCGACTCCCCCGAGGACCTGTGGGAACTCCTGTCCGACGGCGTCGACGCGATCTCGCCCTTCCCGGGCGACCGCGGTTGGGACGTCGAGGGGCTCTACGACCCGGACCCGGGCGCGGCAGGCCGCTCGTACTGCCGTGAGGGCGGCTTTCTGCAGGCCGCAGGAGCCTTCGACCCGGCCTTCTTCGGGATCTCGCCGCGCGAGGCGGTGGCGATGGACCCGCAGCAGCGGCTGCTGCTGGAGATTTCCTGGGAGGCCCTGGAACGGGCCGGCGTCGATCCCCGCTCGCTGAAGGGCTCCCGCACCGGCGTGTTCGTCGGCGCCTGGGACGGCGGGTACACCTCCGGGGTGCGCGACCCCTCCGCGGAGTTGGAGGGCGACCTGCTCACCGGCGGTGTGGTCAGCTTCACTTCGGGCCGCATCTCCTACACGCTCGGGCTCGAAGGACCCGCTGTCACCGTGGACACGGCCTGCTCGTCCTCCCTGGTGGCACTCCATCAGGCGGCCCAGGCCCTGCGCGCGGGTGAGTGCGACCTCGCCCTGGCAGGCGGTGCCACCGTCATGTCCACACCCGCCGTCTTCGTCCAGTTCTCCCGCCAGCGCGGCGTGGCCGCCGACGGCCGCTGCAAGGCCTTCGCCGAGGCCGCCGACGGGTTCGGCCCCGGCGAAGGTGTCGGCATCCTCCTGGTGGAGCGGCTCTCCGACGCCGTCCGCAAGGGACACCGCGTACTCGCCGTCATCCGCGGCTCGGCGGTGAACCAGGACGGCGCCAGCAACGGACTCACCGCCCCCAACGGCGCCGCCCAGCAGCGCGTCATCCGACAGGCACTCGCCGACGCCCGGGTCACCGCCGCCGACGTGGACGCCGTCGAAGCCCACGGCACCGGCACCCGACTCGGCGACCCCATCGAAGTGCACGCGTTGATCGACACGTACGGCAGTGCTCACACCACCGAACGGCCTTTGTGGTTGGGTTCGTTGAAGTCGAACATCGGACACGCCCAAGCCGCCGCAGGTGTCGGCGGAGTCATCAAAATGGTGATGGCGATACAGAACGGCCTGCTCCCCAAGACCCTGCACATCGACACCCCCTCCTCGCAGGTGGACTGGAACACCGGCCAAGTCGAGCTGCTCACCGAACCCCGCACCTGGCCCGACACCGGACGCCCACGCCGCGCCGGCGTGTCCTCCTTCGGCGTCAGCGGCACCAACGCCCACGTCATCCTCGAACAGGCCCCAGCACCCCAGGCGGCCGAACCCGCCGAGGACGAGGCACCCACCCGCGAGCTACCCGTCATCCCCCAGATCGTCACCGCCCGCTCCAAACCCGCGCTCAGGGCTCAGAGCGAGCGGCTGCGGAACCACCTGGAACGCGAGCGCGACCACGGCAGGGAACCACGCCCCCTCGACATCGCCTACTCACTGGCAACCACCCGCTCGATGTTCGAACACCGCCGCGTCACCCTCGGCACCACCACCATCGAAGGCACAGCGGGCACTCCGGGCCGCACGGTGCTGGTGTTCCCCGGACAGGGAACCCAATGGACCGGCATGGCCGCCGAACTCCTCGACACCAGCCCCGTCTTCGCCGACCGATTCCACGAATGCGCCAACGCACTCGCCCCCCACATCGACTACGACCCCACCGAGACCCTCCGCACCCACGCACCCCTGGACCGCGCCGACATCGTCCAACCCATCACCTGGGCCGTCATGGTCTCCCTCGCCGAACTCTGGCACCACCTCGGCATCACCCCCGACGCCGTCATCGGCCACTCCCAAGGCGAAATAGCCGCCGCCACCGTCTGCGGCGCACTCACCCTCAACGACGCCGCCCGCATCATCGCCCTCCGCGCCAAACTCATCACCCACCACCTCACCGGCCACGGCACCATGGCCTCCATCCCCCTCCCACCCCACACCATCCAGCAACACCTCACCACCACCCCCTACCACCAACGCATCACCATCGCCGCCACCAACGGACCCAACAGCACCATCATCGCCGGCGACAACGAAGCCATCACCCACACCATCACCACCTACCAGAACCAGAACATCCGAGCCCGCCACATCCCCGTCGACTACCCCTCCCACTCCACCCACGTCCAACACATCAAAAACCAACTCCTCGACGCACTCACCCCCATCAAACCCCGCCCCTCCCACACCCCCTTCTACTCCACCGTCCACGCCACCCACATCACCGACACCACCACACTCACCCCCGACTACTGGTACCAAAACCTCCGCCAAACCGTCCGCTTCGAAGAAACCATCCGACTCCTCCTCGACAACGGACACACCACCTACATCGAAACCAGCGCCCACCCCGTCCTCACCACCGGCATCCACGAAACCACCGACACCACCCCCCACCACATCACCACCACCGGCACACTCCGCCGCAACGAAGGCGGACTCCAACGCCTCCTCACCTCAGCCGCCCACCTCTTCACCCACGGCACCAACATCAACTGGACCAACCTCTTCCACCACACCAACCCCCAAACCATCAACCTCCCCACCTACCCCTTCCAACACCAGCACTACTGGCATCAACCAACCACCCCCACCAACACCACCACCCACCCCACCGACACCTGGCGCTACCGCACCACCTGGAAACACCTCCACCACACCCAAACCCCCACACTCAAAGGCCGCTGGCTCCTCGTCATCCCCGAAACCCTCACCGGTTCCGAGACCGAGCTCATCGCCGCCGCCCAAGCCACCCTCACCCGCCACGGCGCCCACACCGAAACCCTCACCCTCAACCCACACAACACCAACCGCCACACCCTCACCGCACAACTCACCACACACAACACCGGCAACCCAACCGAACCCCTTGACGGCATCCTCTCCCTCCTCGGTACCGATGGGCGCTCGCACCCCGAGCACCCCGAACTGGCCCTCGGCGTGCTCGGCACCACCGTCCTCGCGCAGGCGGCAGCCGACGCCGGCCTCACCGCGAAGCTCTGGACCGTCACCCGCGGTGCCGTCGCCGTCTCCCCCGGCGAACGGCCCGGTTCCGAAGGCGCCCAGGTCTGGGGACTCGGACGCGGTATCGCTCTGGAGCACCCCACTCTCTGGGGCGGCCTGGTCGACCTGCCCGGGACCCCCGACGAGCGCACCTGGCAGCGGCTGGCCGCCGCCCTGGCGGGCACGGCGGACGAGGACCAGATCGCCATCCGCGCCTCCGGCAGCTACGGCCGCCGACTCGTCCCGGCCGGCGGGACCCCAACCCGCCGTACCTACACGCCCCGTGGCACCGTCCTGGTCACCGGCGGCACCGGCGCCCTCGGCGCCCACGTCGCCCGATGGCTCGCCAGAACCGGCGCCACACACCTCGTACTGACCAGCCGCCGCGGCCCCAACGCACCCGGCACCACCGAACTGACCCGCGAACTACACGCCCTCGGCACCGAAGTCACCATCGCCGCCTGCGACGTCTCCGACCGCGACGCCATCGCCGCCCTACTCGAAGCCCACCCACCCACCGCCGTCTTCCACACCGCGGGCGTGCCGCACTCGGCCGCCTTCCTCGACACCGACGGCGGCTCGCTCGCCGAGGTGTACGGGGGCAAGGTCGCCGGCGCCCTGCACCTGCACGAACTCACGCGCGAGCGGGGCCTGGATCTGGACGCCTTCGTCCTGTACGCCTCCGGCGCGGGCGTGTGGGGCAGCGGTGGCCAGAGTGCCTACGGCGCCGCGAACGCCGCACTCGACGCGCTCGCCGAGCAGCGCCGGGCCGACGGCCTGCCCGCCACCTCCATCGCCTGGGGCCTGTGGGGCGGCGGCGGCATGGGCGAGGGCGCAGGTGAGGAGTTCCTCAGCAGCCGCGGTCTGCGCCCCATGGACCCCGTACGGGCCGTGGCGGCCCTGAGCCGGGCCCTGGACCGCGACGACGGCTGCGTCACACTCGCCGACATGGACTGGCCGCTCTTCGCCAAGGGGTTCACGACGTTCCGGCCCAGCTCCCTGATCCGCGACCTGCCCGGTGTACGCGAGTCCGGCGCGGACGGGTCCGCCACGGCGACCGGTGGGGAGTCTGCCGGAGCGGAGGCAGACGGGCTGCTGCCCGCCCGGCTCGCTGCCGTCGACCCCGCCGAACAGTACGAGATCGTGCTCGACGAGGTGCGCGGCAGCGTCGCGGCCGTGCTCGGCCATTCCGCACCCGACGACGTCGACCCCGAAGAGCCCTTCAGGAACCTCGGATTCAGCTCCCTGATCGCGAGCGAGCTGGCGATCCGGCTCAGCCGTGTCTGCGGCCGCAAGCTGCCTCCCACCCTGGTCTTCGACCACCCGACGGCCGCCGCCGTGGCCAACCATCTGACCGAACTCCTGCACCCTGCCGCCGAAACCGCCGCAGGGGGCAGCGGCACCCCCGATGAGCGGCGGGTCAGGACCGCCCTGGCCACGCTGCCGTTGAGCGTGCTGCGCGAGGCGGGTCTGCTGGACACGCTGCTCGCCCTGGCGTCCACGGAGCCCGGCATGGCGGCGCCCGATGGGCGCACACCTCACGGCGGGTTCAACGGGGCGGACCGGACCGGCGCCGTCGTCGGGATGGACGACCTCGGCCACGCCGCCGCCCTCGACGAACTCGACCGCCTCGACGACATCACCGCCCTTGACGAACTCGACGCGGACGCGCTGATCGAGCTGGCACTACGCGATGCGACCTAAGGGCTGTCCCGTAATCCCCGGCGGGCGCGCGACGCCTGGCACGCACGCTCGCTGCGTTGCCGGAGTCATCCAAGTACGTCCAGTACGAGGATGATCCTCCGCCTTGCGATCGCACGCACCAGACGCCGCAGGCCCCGCCCTGCGGGCGGACGGAGCTACTTTCGCAACACACCCTAAGCCGCGCCCGACCCGGCAGCCACGATGCCGCTGCTCCGCCCGACCCGCCCAGAGAGGTACCCCTGATGGCCATGTCATCCGAAAAGCTCATGGAGGCGCTGAGAACCTCGCTCAAGGAGACCGAGCGACTGCGTCGGCGCAACCGGGAACTGGCCGCAGCCGCCCGCGAGCCCGTCGCCGTGGTCGGCATGGCCTGCCGCTACCCCGGCGGAGTCGACTCCCCCGAGGCCCTGTGGGAGCTGGTCTCCTCCGGGACGGACGCCATCGCGCCCTTCCCCGAGGACCGCGGCTGGGACCTCGAGGGACTCTACGACCCGGACCGTGAGTCGCAGGGCACCACCTACTGCAACCAGGGCGGGTTCCTCGCCGGCGCCGGGGACTTCGACGCCGCGTTCTTCGGGATCTCACCGCGCGAGGCCGTCGTCATGGACCCCCAGCAGCGGCTGCTGCTGGAAGTGTCCTGGGAAGCCCTGGAGCGCACCGGACTGGACCCGCGCTCACTGCGTGGGTCCGGCACGGGCGTCTACATCGGCGCCGCCCACGCCGAGTACGCCACCGACCTGGACCGAGTCCCTTCCGGTTCCGAGGGCTACCTGCTGACTGGAAGCGCCGACGCCGTTCTCTCCGGCAGGATCAGCTACGCCCTCGGCCTCGAAGGCCCGGCCATGACGGTGGAGACCGCATGCTCCTCGTCGCTGGTCGCCCTGCACCTGGCTGTCGCCGCGCTGCGCCGCGGGGAGTGCGGTCTGGCTCTGGCCGGCGGCGCCGCGGTGATGCCCGACGCGGCCGCGTTCGTCGAGTTCTCCCGGCAGAAGGGCCTCGCGGCGGACGGCCGCTGCAAGGCCTTCTCCGCCGACGCGGACGGCACGGGCTGGGCCGAGGGGGCCGGGGTGCTCGTATTGGAGAGGCTCTCCGACGCACGCCGGGCCGGACGCAACGTGCTCGCCGTCATCCGCGGCTCCGCCGTCAACCAGGACGGTGCCAGCAACGGCCTCACCGCCCCCAACGGGCCATCCCAGCAACGCGTCATCCGCGCCGCCCTCGCCGACGCCCAGCTCGATCCACAGGCCGTCGACGCCGTCGAGGCACACGGGACCGGCACCATGCTGGGCGACCCCATCGAGGCGCAGGCCCTGCTCGACGTCTACGGACAGGGCCGCGAGGCGGACCGGCCCCTGTGGCTCGGCTCCCTCAAGTCCAACATCGGGCACGCGCAGGCCGCCGCCGGCGTCGGCGGGGTCATCAAGACCATCCAGGCGATGCGCAACGGGCTGCTGCCCAAGACCCTGCACACCGCCACCCCCACCCCGCACGCCGACTGGTCCTCCGGGCAGGTACGGCTGCTCACCGAGCCGGTGGCCTGGCCGGCAGGCCGACGCCCGCGCCGCGCCGGGGTCTCGGCCTTCGGAGTGGGAGGAACGAACGCCCACGTGATCGTGGAGGAAGCGGCGGGAGCCGCCGACGGCGCCGACGCCTCGGACAGGGCGTCCGCCGGGACCCCGGCGACCGCGGCGAGCGCCTCGACCGACACCGTCCCCGAAGGCGGGCGGGACCCCGAGGGCCCCGTCGCCTGGTTCCTTTCCGGCCGCTCCGCCGAAGCGCTCCGCGCCCAAGCCGACCGGTTGCGCACCCATCTCGCCGGACCGGCCGCCACCGGCGCCACCGCCGAGGCCGTCGGGCACGCCCTGGCCGTCACCCGCACCGCCTTCGAGCACCGGGCCGTCATCATCGGCGACTCGTACGCGGAACTGGCCCGTGGCCTCGACCGTCTGGCCGATGGCGCCCCCTCGCCCGCCGTCGTCACCGGCGTGCGCCGCCGCGAGGCCAGAACCGCCTTCCTCTTCACCGGACAGGGCAGCCAGCGCCCCGGCATGGCCCGCGAACTACGCGCCGCCCAACCGGTTTTCGCCCAGGCCCTGGACGCTGTCGCACAGCGGCTCGACCCATACCTCGGCCGCCCGATCACCGCCGTGCTCGACGCCGCGCCGGGCACCCCCGACGAAGCCCTGCTGCACCAGACCCAGTACGCCCAGGCCGCCCTCTTCGCCGTCGAGACGGCCCTGTTCCGGCTGCTGGAGCACTGGGGCATGCGTCCCGACATCCTCATCGGCCACTCCGTCGGCGAGATCACCGCGGCCCACGCGGCAGGCGTCCTCGACCTCGACGACGCCTGCGCCCTCGTCGCCGCACGCGGTCGGCTGATGCAGGCCCTCCCGGCCGGTGGCGCGATGCTGTCCGTACGGGCCTCCGAGGACGAGGTCCACGAGATCCTGGCCGGTCACGAGGACGCCCTCGCCGTCGCCGCCGTCAACGGCCCACGGTCCGTGGTCGTCTCCGGCACTGAGACCGCCGTCGGGCAGGTGTCGGAACTGCTCGCCGAACGCGGCCGAAAATCCAAGCGGCTGACGGTCAGCCATGCCTTCCACTCCCCGCTCATGGACCCCATGCTGGCGGAGTTCCGTGCCCTCGCCGACGGACTCTCCTACCGCGCGCCCCGGCTTCCCGTCATCTCCAACGTCACCGGCCGACGTGCCGCCGGCGATGACCTGCGCACCGGCGCCTACTGGTCCGGGCACGTCCGCGCCGCCGTCCGCTTCGCCGACTGCGTGCGCACCGCCCGTGACCTGGGCGCGGCCACCTTCGTCGAGCTCGGCCCCGACGGTGTGCTCTGCGGTATGGCCCAGGAGGTCCTGTCCGCGGTCGACCCCGGCGCGGAGCCCGCCGTGATGGTTCCCGTCCTGCGCCGCGGTCGTCCCGAACCGGCCACCCTGCTGCGGGCGGTGGCCATCGCCGCCAGCCGCGGCGCCGCCATCGACCGCGGCCGGCTGTTCCCCTCCGCCCCCGACCGCCCGGTATCGCTGCCCGTGTACGCCTGGCAACACCGCAGGTACTGGATCGCCCCCACGCCGCGCCGGCGGGCCGACCGCGGACCCGCCACCGGCCCCCGCCGCCACCACATCACCTGGAGCCCGCTGGCCGCCTGCGCGAACCCGGGCACCGTCCCACCACTGACCGGCACCTGGCTGCTGGTGGAGCCCTCCGGGGCGGCTGCCGACCCCGCCACCGCCGACCGGGCCGAGCGGGCACTGCGCGCCCGCGGCGCCCATGTCCGCCGGCTCCAGGTCGACCCCGAGCAGGCCGACCGGGCCGCACTCACCGCGGTCCTCGCACCACAGGCGCCCCAGGCCTCCCCTGCCGAATCGCCCGCCGGTGCCCAAGGTGACACAGCCTCAGCCGTGGAGGGGGTCCTTTCGCTTCTCGGCGCGGATGATCGAGAGCGGCCCGGCACCGGACCGGTCCCGGCCGCCGTCCGAGCCACCCTGTCCCTTGTCCAGGCGATGGAGGAGACATCCATGACCGCCCGCCTCTGGTGCGCGACCCGGGGGGCCGTGACCACGTCCCCCGGCGAGCGGCCGCGGGAGGCGGCGGCACAGCTCTGGGGGCTCGGACGCGTCGCCGCGCTCGAACTCCCCGCCCTGTGGGGCGGACTCGTGGACCTGCCCGAAGCGGGAGCGGACGCCGTGGCCGGGACCGCCGCCACCCCCAGCCCCTTCGCAGGAGCGGACGCCGTGGCCGGCGCCGGGATCGCCGCCGCCACCCCCGTCGCCTCCGGGGAGGACGAGGCCTGGCGACTCCTGGTCGAAGCACTCGGCGGCCCCGAGGACCAAGTGGCCGTGCGCGGCACCGGCCTGCTCGGACGCCGGCTCACCGTCGCCCCCGCGCCGCGGGTCCATGCCCCCTACCACCCCCGAGGCAGTGTCCTGGTCACCGGCGGCACCGGGGCCCTCGGCGGCCACCTCGCCCGCCGGCTCGCCCGTGAGGGCGCCGAGCACCTGCTGCTCGTCGGTCGGCGCGGGGCCCGAACCCCCGGCGCCGCGGACCTTGAAGCCGACATACTCGCCCTCGGCGCCAAGGTCACCTTCGCCGCCTGCGATGTGGCCGACCGCGATGCCCTGGCGGCGCTCCTGGGACAGATCCCCGCCGACGCCCCACTGACCGCCGTCTTCCACGCCGCGGGCGTCCCCCAGATCAGCCCGCTCACCGAGACCGGCCCCGCACTCGTGTCCGAGGTCTACTCCGGGAAGGTCGCCGGTGCCCGGCACCTCGACGAACTCACCCGGGGCTTCGACCTCGACGCCTTCGTCCTGTACTCCTCCGGCGCGGGCGTCTGGGGCAGCGCGGGCCAGTGCGCCTACGCCGCAGCCAACGCCGGTCTCGACGCACTCGCCGAGCGCCGCCGCGCCGACGGTCTGCCCGCCACCTCCGTGGCATGGGGGCTGTGGGGCGGCGGCGGCATGGGCGACGGCGAGGGCACCGAGTACCTGCGCCGCAGAGGACTGCGCCCCATGGACCCGCAGGACGCCCTCACCGAGCTCTTCCGCGCCATCGCCGACGGCGAGGCCCAGGTCACCGTCACCGATACCGACTGGGAGCGGTTCGCCCTCGGGTTCACCTCCCGGCGGCCCAGCCCGCTCATCTCCCCGCTGGCCGCCCTCGCCCCGGTCCCAGGTGCGGACCCGGGCCCAGCCTGCCGCGGTGCGGCCGGCGGCGACGGAACCCCGGGGGTCCCTCTGCGGCGCGAGCTGCGCGCCGAACTCGCCACCCTCGGCCCCGACGAGCGCGCCGCCGCAGTCCGGGCCCTGGTCCGCACTGAGGCCGCCACCGTGCTGGGCTACGAGAGCCCCGACGAGGTCGCCGCCGACGAGCCCTTCACCCTGGTGGGGTTCGACTCCCTCGGCATCGCGGAATTCCGGCGCCGACTCAGCGCCGCCTCCGCCACCGACCTGCCCCTGGAGACCTTCTACGACCACAACACCACGGACACGCTCGCCGCCCACCTGCTTGACCTCCTGCGGGACCCGGTCGACGCGACGGGCTCCACGGCCACCGGTACCGCCGACGACACCACCCTGGTGTCGGTGTACCGCTGCGCGGTCGCCGACAGCCGTGGGGCCGAGGCCGCCGAGGCCCTCGGTGCCGTCTCCGCCCTGCGCCCGGCCTTCGACGACCCCGCGCGGCAGCCCGTGACCCCGATCCGGCTCGCCGATGGTCCCGCCGGTGACCTGGGCCCGCTGCTCATCGCGGTCACCGGCACCGCGGCCGTCTCCGGCCCAGCCGAGTTCGCCGCGTTCGCCGCCGCCCTCGCCGGCCGCCGGACGGTCACCGCGCTGCCCCAGCCCGGCTTCAGGCCCGGTGAACTGCTGCCGGGCACCATCGAGACGCTGTGCGCCACGCATGCCGAGGCCATCGCGCGGTACGCCGCCGGGCGGCCGTACGCCCTGGTCGGTCATTCCGCCGGAGCCAACGTCGCCCACGCGCTCACCAAGCATCTGGAGGCCCGCGGCACCGGGCCCACCGCCCTGGTGCTGGCCGACATCTACACCCCCAGTGCCCCCGGTGCGATGGGCACTTGGCGGGACGTCATGCTCCGCTGGGCGATGGACCGTACGGTCATAACGCTCGACGACACACGGCTCACCGCCATGGGCGCCTTCCACCGGCTGCTGCTGGACTGGGTCCCCGAGCCCACCCGCGCCCCGGTCCTGCACCTGCGGGCCGGCGAGCCCATGGCCGCGTGGACCGACCCGCTGACGGACTGGCGGTCCGTCTGGGACGGCGCCCACACCGTCATCGACGTACCCGGCAACCACTTCACGATGATGACCGAGCACGCTCCGACCACCGCGCGCAGCGTCGATGCCTGGCTCGATGTGCTGACCGGCGGTGACCGATGATCAGGAGTCGCCACATGACCTCCGGGCCGCTGACCGACCACCCCGGCGGCGAGACCGCCCTCGCGGGCGCCCAACGGGCCCGCAGGAACCAGCTCACCCGCGCCGCCCAGTGGTTCGCGGGCATCCAGAACGACCCCTACGGACTGATCCTGCGCTCCGGCGCGGAGGACCCGCGTCCCCACGAGGAACGCGTCCGCGCCGAGGGGCCGCTGTTCCACAGTGCGCCACTCGGCACCTGGGTGACCGCTGACCGCGCCGTCGCCGAAGCGATAGTCGCCTGCGACGCCTTCGACGGGCCCGGTACGGGCCCGGATGACGCCGCCGACGACGGGCTCCCGTACCGCAGTGCCCTGCTCGCCGTGGACCGGGAGGCCGCTGCCCGCCTCGCCCCCCTCGGCGGCTCGATGCTGTGGACGGCCGGGGAGGAGCGCGTGGAGAAGCGGGCGTGGGAGTCCAGCCGCTCGATCCTCGCCGGGCTCGGCGAACGCTTCGACCTCGCCGAGGACTTCGCGCGCCATCTCGTCGGCCGTGTGCTCGCCGGGCAGCTCGACCTGCCCAAGGCCACCCAGGAGCGGTTCGCCCGCACCCTGACCGGCTGCCGGCACGCCCTCGACGGACTGCTCTGCCCCCAGCCCCATGCCGTGGCGCGCGCTGCGGAGCGGGCCGAAGCCACCCTGGCCGCGCTGCTCGCCGAAGGGCTCCACCAGAACGGGGCGGACAGTGCCCGGGCCGACAGTGCCCGGGCCGCCTCGATCCTCGCCGTCAGCGCCGCCGAGACCACCGCCGTGCTCATCACCAACGCCGTGCGCGGGGTCCTCACAGAGCCCGGCGCCTGGCAGCGGCTGGCCGACGACCCCGCCTTGGCCGCCGAGGTCGTCGAGGACACACTGCGCCACGCCCCGCCGGTCCGGCTGGAGACCCGCACCGCACGCACCACCACCGTTCTCGCAGGCACCACACTGCCCGCCGGCAGCCACGTCACCATCCTCGTCCCCGCTGTCAACCGCGATCCGAAGGCGCCCACGGACGCCGCTCCCTTCGGGCTCCCCACGGACCTGCACTTCGCGCTCTCGGGCCGGTTGGTCAGGGTGCTCGCCCGCGCGGCGCTCGGCGCGCTCGCCGAGTCCCTGCCCACCCTGCGCACGGCCGGCGAAGAGGTCACGCGGCTGCGCTCGCCGGTCCTGGGCGCCCCCGCGAGCTTCCCCGTCGCCAGGGCGGCCTGATGGCGGGCCCCGGCGTTGGCGGCCGTGCAGACGGCCGCCAACCCAGAAGACCACGACCCCGACCGCAACGAGCCAGCCAAGGGCGGACGATGCCATGCGCGTCCTGATCACGTGCTTCGCGCACAACACGCACTACTACAACCTGGTACCGCTGGCCTGGGCGCTGCGCGCCGCCGGGCACGAGGTCCGGGTGGCCAGCCAGCCCGCGCTCACCGAGGTGGTCAACGGCTCCGGACTGACCGCGGTACCCGTCGGCGACCTCGACTCGATCATCGAGCTGATGACGCAGATCGGCGGCGATCCCACCCCCTATCAGGTCGGCTTCGACTTCGCCGAGACGGTCACCGAGCCGATCGGCTGGGAGCACGCACTCGGCCAGCAGACCATGATGACGGCCATGTCTTTCGCGCCGCTCAACGGCGACACGACCATCGACGACATCGTGGCATTCGCCCGTGCCTGGCAGCCCGACCTGGTGCTCTGGGAGCCCTTCACGTACGCCGGTCCCATCGCGGCGCACGTCACGGGCGCGGCCCACGCCCGTCTGCTGTGGGGCCCCGACGTGGTCCTCAACGCGCGCCGCCAGTTCCTCGAACTGCTGGCCGCGCAGCCCGAGGAGCGCCGCGAGGACCCGATGGGCGAATGGCTGGCGTGGACCCTCGAACGCTTCGGGATCACCCCCGACGCCGCCACCGTCGAGGAGATGGTCGGCGGGCAGGCCACCATCGACCCGGCGCCCGCGAGTCTGCGCATACCTGTGCCCGGCGAGCTCCTGCCGATGCGCTACGTCCCCTACAACGGCCCTTCCGTCATACCGGACTGGCTGCACGCCCCGCCGGCACGGCCGCGCGTCTGCATCACCCTCGGGGTCTCCGCCCGCGAGACCTTCGGCCGCGACGCGGTGTCTTTGGAGGACCTGCTGCACGCCCTCGGTGACATCGACGCCGAGTTCGTCGCGACCTTCGACGCGACCCAACTCGACGACCGCGACGCCCTGCCCGCCAACATCCGCGTCGTCGACTTCGTCCCTCTGGACGCCTTGCTGCCGACCTGCGCCGCGATCGTCCACCACGGCGGCGCCGGAACCGGCTACACCGCCCATGTGCACGGCGTACCGCAGATCATCGTGGCCTCCCTGTGGGACGCCCCGCTCAAGGCCCGCATGCACGAGGAACATGGCGCCGGCATCGACCTGCCGCCCGAGAAGCTCGACGCCGCATCCCTGCGCGAGGCGGTCATCCGGGTCCTCACCGACACCTCGATCACGGCGGCCGCGCACCGGCTGCGCGACGAGGCCCTCGCCGACCCCTCCCCGGCGGAACTCGTCCCGGCCCTCGAACGCCTCGCGGCCCGCCGGGGCCCTACGCACACCGCACACCCCAGCCGAGGAGAGACGACGTGACCACCACCGAAGCCCCCGCGAACAGCGGCTACGCGGGCGGCGTCGCCCGCCTCTACGACCTGGTCCACCAGGGAAAGGGCAAGGACTACGCACGCGAGGCGACGGACCTGGCCGCCCTCATCGCCTCCCGCGCGCCCGGCGCCCGCAGCCTCCTCGACGTGGCCTGCGGCACCGGCCTCCACCTGGAGCATCTCAACGGCGCCTTCGACAGGGTCGAGGGCGTGGAGTTCTCCTCGGACATGCGGGACATAGCGGTCCGCCGCAACCCGAACGTGCCCGTGCACCTCGGCGACATGCGCGACTTCACGCTCGACACCGCCTTCTCCGCCGTCACCTGTATGTTCAGCTCCATCGGCCACATGCGTGACCAGGCCGAACTCGACGCGGCTCTGGCCCGCTTCGCGGCCCACCTCGAACCGGGCGGTGTCGTCGTCGTCGAACCCTGGTGGTTCCCCGCCACGTTCACCCCCGGCTTCGTGGGCGCGTCCATCACCGAGGCGGAGGGCAAGACCATCTCCCGCGTCTCGCACTCGCGGCTGGAGAGCGGCGCCACCCGCATCGACGTGCACTACCTGATCGCCGAGCCCGGCCAGGACATCACGCACCTCTCCGAGACCCACCTCATCACCCTCTTCACGCGCGACGCCTACGAGCGGGCATTCGCCCGCGCCGGCCTCGCCGTCGAGTTCCAGGAGGGCGGCCCGTCCGGGCGCGGCCTCTTCATCGGCACCCGGGAGTGACCCCCGTATGATCCAGGAGATCCTCCCGCCCGGGACGGTCTCGGTCGACACGGTCGGGGACTTCCCGCGGGAGCTGCTCTTCGCGGCGGAGCTGGCCCTGATCCGCGACGCCGTCGAAGAACGGCGCCGCGAGTTCGCCACGGTCCGCGTGTGCGCCCACCAGGCGCTCGTCGCCCTCGGGTGGGCGGCCGAGCCGGTGCTCACCGGCCGCCGCGGCGAGCCACTGTGGCCCGCCGGCACCATCGGCTCCCTCACCCACTGCGAGGGCTACCGGGGTGCCGCCGTGGCGCCCGCCGACCGCTGGCGGGCGCTGGGCATCGACGCGGAGCCGCACCTGGCGCTGCCGCCCGGCGTGGCCCGCGAGGTCACATCGGCCGCAGAACGCGAGCAGTTGCGCACGCTCGCCCACCGGCACCCCGGCACCTACTGGGACCGGCTGCTGTTCAGCGCCAAGGAGTCCCTGTTCAAGGCCTGGTCCCCGCTCACCCACCGGACTCTGGACTTCGATTCCGCTGACCTCGAACTCCATCCGGCTTCCTGGTCGTTCACCGCCCGGCTGAGAGTCCCCGGACCGGTGCTCGACGGCCAGACCCTGACCGAGCTGGCCGGCCGGTGGACGGTGGCGGAGGGACTCCTCCTGACCGCTGTCGCCATCCCGGGCCCCCGCCCGGCACCCCTCTGACGCCATCTCCCAGGGACAGGCAGGATTCGCCATGCTCGCCACCTCTGCCCGATCCGCCGCGGATTCCGCCTTCCACCACCGCCTCGCCGGCGAGCAGGTCACCCTTCACTTGGAAGGCTGCGACCGCCGCACGGCGGCCTCCGGGGAGCTGGCCGGACTCGTCGCGCTCGGGGCAGTCACCGGGGCCTCCTGGCACCCCGCGCGGACCGCCTTCACCCTGCGCGAAGACCGCTCCTACCGCGCACAGTTGCACGACCTCGCCCTCCTGGAAACCCCCGCGGGGCCCGCCCTGCGTGTCCTGCTCGCCCACGACGGCCGGCTGATGTGCGAGGCCCTGCGCCCCGTCGCCGAAAGCACCGGCGGCCGCGACGGGTTCGCGACCCTGCCGCTGCCCCCCAGCGGGGACCGGGACACCCTGCTCGCCGAGGCACGGACCCTGCGCAGGGCCGTGGACCGGCCCAACCTCCTGGTCGGCATCACCGTCGCCGATGCCTCCGGCAGCTCGGCCCGTACCGTCGCCGACTGCCTCGCCGAAGGGATCGGGGTCAACGCGCAGCTCGTCCTCAGCCCCGCCGCCTGCCGCACGGTCCTGCAGGCCTTCCTCACCGGTTACGAGCGGGCTCGCGCCGCCGGCCGGGACCTCTCGCACACCGGCGCCATGGCCACCCTCCCGCTACGGCTGCTCGCCGACGGGATCGACGCCCGCCTGGCCCGCCGTCCCGGCGCACCTCCCTCCGCCGGGCGCCGCGCCGCCGCGGCCCTTGCCCGGCAGTGCTACGAGGAGTACGAACGCACCTTGGGGGACTCGCGCTGGCGCTCCCTGGTCGCCGACGGTGCCCGCCCGTTCCGCCTCGCGTTCTCGGCCGCGTACACCTCGCACACCGCAGACCTCAACCGGGGCGCCACCCCCCGCCACGACCTGGTCGGCCCCGGCCTCGCCCTCGCCGCCGACCGGGAGGGACTGGACGCCTTCCTCTCCGCGCGGCGGCTCGGACCCGACACTCTCAGCACCTCGGTACGCCCCGCCGGGTACGCGACCGCGCTCCCTCACCAGCACCCGGTCCGCGATCTCCACCACCCGGACCTCGCCACCGTCGGAACGTGCCTGCGCCACGAGGCGGGACGGCTCGCGATCCGGCAGAAGAACGCCCTGTGCCGCTCCTGGGACACCGTGCTGGCCGAGCTGTCCCGCTTCCCACACGCCACCCGCGACCTCCCCCGGGGGTGAGCCGATCAGCTCAGGGAAAGGGAACGCCGACACTCAAGGTCGTGGAAGCACACCGCGGTATCCCCGTGTGCCCCGCCCATGGTGACGCGGTCACCGCACCCGCCGCGGCCCGACCCGCCGGAGGGCTGCCGGAGGTCCACCGGAAGGCGAACGGAAGGCGGTTGACGCTCCGTCGGCGGTCCGGTTACGTTCCCCAGGATGTCAAGATCAGACCGATTCGTCCGTTGGGGGCTGGGATGACAAGGGAGGACTCACAGACCGGAAGCGAGGTCCTGCGCATCCTCGAACTCCTCGCGAGGGAGGCGCCGGCCCACGCGTACGAGCAGCTCGTCGCCCAGGCCTGCCGCTCCGGGGCCGCACGCCACCGGATCGACCAGCTGACGCAGGCCAAGGGTCTCGCCTTGGAGGTCAACTCCCTCTTCGACCGGCGCCGTCAGCGCGAGGCCGAACTCGCCGCGCTCGTCGACACCGCCCTCGACCTCACCGAGCCCCGCCGACTCGACGCCACCCTGCGCCTGATCACGCGCCGCGCCCGGCTGCTGCTCAACACGGACCTCGCCTGTACCGCCCTGGCCGACGAGGCCACCGGAGATCTGACCGTCGGCGTCGCCGACGGCGCCGTCAGCGCCCGCACGACCGGCCACCGCATACCCGCCGCCGCGCTGCCCGGCGGCCCGCCCGGCGAACTACCGGGCCCGTTCTGGACCGCCGACCACCTCAGCGGCGAGCCGTCCGGTCACACCTCCGCGCTCGAAGACCTCCTGCAGGCCGAATCCCTACACGCCGTGCTCGGAGTACCGCTGCGCGCGGGCGACCGCTGCCTCGGCTTCCTCTACGTCGCCGACCGCGGGATACGGCACTTCACCCCCGACGAGGTGGCGCTCATGTGCTCCCTCGCCGACCTGTCCGCGGTCGCCATCAGGACAGCCCGGCTGCTGGAGACCGTGCAGGCCGCGAACACCGCGCTGGAGGAAGCCGGTACACGAGCCCGCGCCGGACTCAGCGACGCCCTGCGCGCCAAGGACCTCCAGGACGACCTGGTCCGGCTCGTCCTCGACGGGATCGGCATGGACGAACTCCTGGCCCGCGCTGCCGCCGAGCTCGGCGGCAGCCTGTCCGTCTGGGGCCAGGGAGGCGAGCGCCTCGGGGGACACGGCCGCACCCCCCGCCCGGACAGTGCCGAACTGGAGCGCGTGCGGCTCAACGCCGCGGCCACCGGCATCACCTGCGCGCTGACCGGCGGCACCCTGGTCGTACCCCTGTCCGTCCGCTCCGAGGACGTCGGCTCGCTGCTCTTCCATCCCGACGAGACGGCCGGCACCGGGACCGACCCCGAACCCAGCGAACAGGTCCTGCTCTCCTACGCGCGCACCGTGTCCCTGCTCCTGGTCATGCAGCGCTCCACGGAAGCCGGCGGACAGGCCGACGACGACCTTCTGGAGGACCTCGTCACCTGGGACGGCCCCGCCGAGGGACTGGCCCGGCGCACCCGCCGGCTCGCGGCCCGCCTCGAACGCCCCCATGTCGTGGTCGTCGCCCGCCCCCAGACCGAAGCCAGGGACCTGGTGGAAAGCTGGGCCGCCGGCCACGCCCGCCGCCACCGCGGCATGAAGACCCTCCAGGGCGACCGGCTCACCCTGCTCCTGCCCGGGGACGACCCGGCAACCTGCGCCGCTCTGGTACGCGAGCAACTCGCCGAGGCCACCGGCGTCCTCGTCACCGCAGGCGCCGCCCCGGTCACTCAGGGGGCGGACGCGATACGCCGCGCCCATCAGGAGGCCGTCCGCTGCCTGGACGCCCTCATCGCGCTCGGCGGCGCCGGACGCTCCGCCGCCGCCCGCGACCTCGGGTTCATCGGCATGCTGCTCGCCGACGACCACGACGCCTCCGGGTTCGTCGAGCGCGCCCTCGGCCCGCTGATCGACCACGACGCCGAGCGGTTCAGCAACCTCGTCGAGACCCTCGACGGCTGGTTCTCCGCTTCGGGCAGCCCCACCCGTGCCGCCGAACTCCTCTACGTGCACCCCAACACCGTCTCCCGCCGTCTGGAGCGCATCACCCAGTTGCTCGGCCCTGACTGGCAGCAACCGGAACGCTCACTTGACCTTCAACTCGCCCTGCGCCTGCAGCGGGCGCGCATCTTCCACGACCCCTCACCCGACGGCCTCCGGTCAGGGGAATCGGAGCCGCCGGGCCGCGACCGCAGTGTGCCCCCGGGCCCAACAGGCGTACCGCGTGCGCCAGTGACACGAGCGTCGCGTGCCGATGCCAGCCGTGGTACGAGCGCCCCTCGAAGTCCAGAGCCCCTACAGGCAGGCTCGTGCCCGTGAAGTCGGCGTCGGCCCGCCCGATCAGCCTGCCGAGCCCCAGCAGCGCGCCCCGGCTCGCACCGGCCAGGTTGGTGAGCCACAGCTCCGACACCTCGCGGCTGTTCGGCGACCACATGCCCACCAGCGTCAGTGGGGCGTCCGGCGGCAGCACCCGGCCGAGCCCCTGACGCATCCGCGGCACCGAAAGACCCGGCACCCGTACGGGGAGCAGGGACACCAGCGAGGTCTTCGGCAGCCCCGGGCCCGCCGGCTCGAACCACTCCACCGGCCGCCGCTGCGAACGCGCCAGCTCCGCCAGCCGCCTCGCCGGGGCCGACACGGACCGGCTCGCCCCGCCGGACAGGGCCGGGGCCAGCAAACCGGTACCGCCGCCGATCCGCAGCACGAAGGACAGCCCGGCACGTGAGAAGGCCTCCACCACCGGCGGCACGGCCTCCTCGCGGGCATCCGTCACCACCGGCAGCCGGGTGATCCCCCAGCCCGCCGCCTCCAGCACCATGTCGAGCGCCAGGTCCTCCGCGGAACCGGCGTCCACCGATTCGGGTATCGCCGCCCTCCTGCGCATCTCGGCGTCTTCGAGCCAGTCGCCGGACAGCGACAGCCGCCAGTTCACCGGGGCCGCCGCCGCTCCTGACGCCAACCACAGCCCGTAACCATGTTGGCTGTTGACCATCTGCCCCAGCTGAGGGACGAACCGGCGCCCCACTCCCACCGAATGACGGCCCGTCTTCGGAATCACCAGTGGGCGCACCACCCACGCCTTCGGCGCGAGCAGGCGGTCCATGCGTCCCGCCAACTCCGCCCGCAGGGGGGACCAGTCCCATGTCGAACAGCTGATGAAGTGGTGCAGGCTCTGCTCCGCCGAGCGCTCGCCTGTGCTCGCGGCCAGGTTGCGCATGGTCTTGCGGCCCGGGGTGTGCAGCAGCCCGTTCACATACAGCTCACCCTTGTGCCGCTGGTCGCGGCGGCGCAGCGAGGACAGCACCGACGCGACCAGGTTCCGCGACGCGTCCGCCGCCGGCTCGTGCAGCGGGTTCGGGGCTTCCACGGCCTGGAGAATGGCGCTCATGACGCTCCTCGGGGTCTCGGCGCCCCGGAACTCGCCGGACCGGGGCCGCATCGCTGGGACCCCTCCACCGTCCCCGGCAAACCAGTCGCGGCCCAGGTAGGCCGGAAACACACTTCCCGGCCCGTGTCGCCCCCGCCCCCCGGACGCCGCGGCGTCCGCCCCGCACCGGCCGCGGATGGTGGTCCCGCCACCACCGCCGACGCCCCGGGCCCCAGCAAGTGCCCCCGGCAACGCCCGTGTCCGCTCTCCTCAAGCGATTCTCAAGCGCCCGCGCCCAGGTATCACGGAACAGAACCACCGAACTCCGTAGAGTGTGACGGGCCCACCTCGCCTCCCGCGGCCGGCTCCGTGAGCGTGGAGGCACGCGCACCATGCGCGCGCACCAACGCACCGATCAACAGGAGGCCGCATGCCGTCCCGCACGTCGGCGGAGCGCACGACCCGCCGCCGGACCGGACTCCGGAGCAACTGGAGCAGACGCCGGGGCCGCACCTCGCGTCTGATCGCCCTCACCGTGGTCCTGCTCTGTACGAGCGGTCTGCTCACCACGGCCGAGGGCACCGCCGCACCGCCCGCCACGGAAGAGGGCACCCCGCGTGTCCGCGACCTCGTCGCACGGATGACCCTCGACGAGAAGCTGTCCTTCGTCCACTGGACGGCCGGCCCCAAGGGCGGTCCGCTGGCTCGCGGCGTCGGCTATCTGCCCGGCGTACCACGCCTGGGCATACCCCCGCTCCAGGCCGCCGACGGACCGACCGGCCTGCGCATCAACGGCAGCCGCGCCACGGCGATGCCCACACCCACCGCGCTCGCCGCCACCTTCGACGACGGACTCGCCACCGCCTACGGCAAGGTCCTCGGCCATGAAGGCCGCGCCCTGGGCCAGGACGTGGTCCTCGCCCCGATGGTCAACAACATCCGCGTGCCGCACGGCGGGCGCAACTTCGAGACGTTCAGCGAGGATCCGCTGGTCACCTCCCGCACCGCCGCCGCCGAGGTCAAGGGCATCCAGAGCCAGGGCCTGATGGCCACGGTCAAGCACTTCGCCGGCAACAGCCAGGAGACCGAACGCTTCACCGTCGACGCGACGATAGACGAGCAGACCCTTCACGAGACGGAACTGCCCGGCTTTCGCAGTGCCGTCGAGGCGGGCGCGGCATCCCTGATGTGCGCCTACAACGGTGTCAACGGCACCCCCTCATGCAGCAGCGACCAGCTCCTGCGGCAGGTCCTGCGCGAGCAGTGGGGCTTCAGGGGCTGGGTCATGTCCGACTGGCTCGCCACCAAGGCCACCAGCGACATCACCAAGGGACTCGACCAGGAACTGGGTCTGGAGATGGGCAAGCCCACCGACCCGGTCCCCGACGCGAGGCACTTCGGTGCCGCCCTGAAGTCCGCCATCGCCGCCGGCACGGTCCCCGAGTCCGCGCTCGACCGCTCCGTGACCCGCATCGTCGGCCAGATGGAGCGTTTCGGCCTTCTCGACCCCGCCGGGGGCGACCCGCGGCCCGTACGCGACGCCGAGGCCGGCAGGGACATCGCCCGAAAGATCGCCGAGAACGGCGCCGTCCTGCTGCGCAACACCGACACCGGCGGCCGCCGCACCCTCCCGCTCACCGGAACCGCCGCCACGTCCCTCGCCGTCATCGGTGACAGCGCCAAGCACCCCAAGGTCTCCGGTCTGGGCAGCGCGCATGTCATACCCGACTCGGCCGGGTCCCCGCTCGACGCGCTGCGCGAGCGCGCCGGCGAGAAGGCAGAGATCACCTACGAGCCCGGCATCGACCGGCTCGGCACCCCGCTGCCCGAAACCAACCTCAGCCCCGTCTTCCGGAACGGCAAGCAGCTCGATCCCGGCGGCGACCGCCGGTTCTACGACGGCACCCTGACCGTCCCCGCGGACGGCGACTACCGCGTCGGCGTCCGCGTCGACGGCGGCCTCGCCATCCTCCAGGTCGAGGGCCAGGACCCCGTCTACGCCGCCGACTCGTTCAGCGAGACCACCAGCGTCGTCCTCAAGCTCACCAAGGGCGCCCACAAGCTCGCCATGAGCGGCTGGGCATGGCCCGACCGACCGCTGTCCGTGGACCTGACCTGGGTCACCCCCGAACAGGCGGACCGGAACAAGGAACGGGCCGTCGCCGCCGCTGCCGCCGCGCGCACCGCCGTCGTGTTCGCCCAGGACGAGGGCTCCGAGGGCTGGGACCGCCCCTCACTGTCCCTGCCCGACGGCCAGGACGAGCTGATCGCCGCCGTCACCAAGGCCAATCCCAACACGGTCGTCGTCCTCAACACCGGCTCATCCGTACTGATGCCCTGGCTCAACTCCACGGGTGCCGTGCTGCAGATGTGGTACCCGGGCCAGGAGGGAGCCCAGGCCACCGCCGCACTCCTGTACGGGGACGCGAACCCCGGCGGCAAGCTCACCCAGACCTTCCCCGCGACCGAGAACAGCCACCCGATGGCGAACAGGCCCGAGCGCTTCCCCGGCGTCGCCGGCAAACAGGAGTACAACGAGGGCATCCACATCGGCTACCGCTGGTACGAACAGCAGGGCGTGACCCCGCTGTTCCCCTTCGGGCACGGCCTGTCCTACACCTCCTTCACCTACCGCGGCCTGGCCGTCGAGCGCACCGCCACCGGCGCCACCATCCGCGTGAACATCCGCAACAACGGCAACGTCACCGGCAAGGAGGTCGTGCAGGTCTACCTCGGCCCCGCTGCCCAGGTCACCGCCCCGCAGGCCGCCAAGAAGCTCGCCGGCTACACGAAGGTCACCCTGGCCCCCGGCCAGGAGAAGCGCGTCGCCGTCACCATCGACGCACGACAGCTCCAGTACTGGAACACCGCGCGACACGCCTGGCAGGACGCCAGGGGCGCCAGGGGCGTCATGGTGGGTTCCTCCTCGGCGGACATCCGCCTCACCGGCCGTCTCGCCTCCTGATCCTCCCCGCCGCCCGCCCGACCCCCCACCCCAGTGAGAGGAAACGCATGACCGCGAACCACGAGTCCATCCCCGCCCCCAACAGTCGCATCGGCGCCGCCGACGCCATCGACACCACCGAGGACACCGGACTGCGCCACGTCGCAGCCCTGTCCACCGAACTCCGGGACGTCGTCGAGGTCGAGCAGCGGCAGGTCCGCCTGGAGCGCGTGGTGCTCGTCGGCGTGTGGACCTCGGGCACGGTCGCGGAGGCCGAGAGCTCCCTCGCGGAGCTCGCCGCCCTCGCCGAGACCGCCGGTGCCCTTGTCCTCGACGGCGTCATCCAGCGCCGCGACAAGCCGGACCCGGCCACCTACATCGGCTCCGGCAAAGCCAAGGAGCTGCGCGCCCTCGTCGAGACCACCGGTGCCGACACCGTGGTCTGCGACGGCGAGCTGAGCCCCGCCCAGCTCGTCCGCCTGGAGGAGTTCGTCAAGGTCAAGGTGGTCGACCGGACCGCCCTGATCCTCGACATCTTCGCCCAGCGTGCCACCTCCCGCGAGGGCAAGGCGCAGGTCGCGCTCGCGCAGATGCAGTACATGCTGCCGCGGCTGCGCGGCTGGGGCGCCTCGCTGTCCCGGCAGATGGGCGGCGGTGGCGGGGGCGGCGGGGGCATGGCCACTCGCGGCCCCGGCGAGACGAAGATCGAGACGGACCGGCGTCGGCTGCGCGACAAGATGTCCAAGATGCGCGGGGAGATCGAGGAGATGAAGATCGCCCGCGACCTCAAGCGGCAGGAGCGCCGACGCAACAGGGTCCCGTCGGTCGCGCTCGCGGGCTACACCAACGCGGGCAAGTCCTCGCTCCTCAACCGTCTGACCGGCGCCGAGGCCCATGTGCAGAACGCCCTGTTCGCCACCCTGGACCCGACCGTGCGTCGCAGCGAGACGGCCGGCGGGCGGGCCTACACCCTGGCCGACACCGTCGGCTTCGTTCGGCACCTGCCGCACCAGCTCGTCGACGCGTTCCGCTCCACTCTGGAGGAGGTCGCCGAGGCCGACCTCATCCTGCACGTGGTCGACGGCTCGCACCCGGACCCGGAGTCCCAGATCGAGGCCGTGCGCGCGGTCATCGGCGAGATCGGCGGCGCCGGCGTTCTGGAGCTGATCGTCGTCAACAAGGCCGACACGGCGGCGCCCGAGGCTCTCGAACGGCTCAGGCAGGCAGAGCCGACGGCGATCGCCGTGTCGGCCCGGACCGGAGAGGGCATCGAGCACCTCCTCGCCCGCATCACCGAGGAACTCCCGCACCCCGACACCGAGGTGGAGGTGCTCATCCCGTACACGGAGGGGCACCTGGTGGCCCGCATCCACGCTTCCGGCGAGGTGCTGGCCGAATCCCACGAGGAGACCGGCACCCGTCTGAAGGCCAACGTGGACGCCCCGCTCGCGGCTGACCTGGCCGCCTACGCGGCCTGACCTCGGGCGGGAGAAGCGTGAGCGCCCTTGCCCGCCCCCGTGGGGGCGGGCAAGGGCGCCATATGGCGGGACGCCGTGCGTCCTACGCCGCGTAGAGGTCGAACGTGGAGGTGCGGCGCGGCCCGGAAACCACGTCCAGGGCGGGGTCCACCGTGATCATCGCCTGGTGCAGGCGCTGGAGCTGTGGTGAGGGCTCCAAGCCGCGCTCGCCGACGAGCCGGGCGCGCAGGCGCCGGTAGACATCGAGCGCGGTCGTCTGCCGGCCGGAGCGATAGAGCGCCACCATGGCCTGCGCGTGCAGGCCCTCACGATGCGGATGCCGGGCTATCAATTCAGCCAGCTCGGTGATGAGTTCAGCGTGCCTGCCCATACACAGGTCGACGTCGACGCGGCGCTCCGTGGTCACCAGCCGGCTCTCCTCCAGCCGCATGAGTTCGATCTCCAGGATCGGGCCGACCTGAACGCCGGCCAGCGCCGGCCCCTTCCACAGGACGAGCGCCTTCCGCAGCAGGCCGGCGGCCAGCTCGTCCCGACCGTCCTCGAAGGCGCTGTGGCCCCTGCCAGCCAGCGCTTCGTACTCGTGGGCGTCGACCGCCTCGGGAGGCATCCGCATCAGGTAACCGCCGTGGCGGGTGGCGAGCACCTCCCCGGCTCCGCCCGGCCCCGTGCTCGTGCCCAGCCGTCGGCGCAACTGGAGGACACAGGTCCGCAGGGCGGTGCGGGCGTTCTGCGGGAGCTGCGTCCCCCAGATTTCCTCCATGAGCGTCGGTACGGGAATCACCCGTCCCGGATACAGGGCGAGAAGAGCCAGGATCTGGCGCAGCTTCCCGGTCGTCGGCACAATCGAACCCCCGTCGACCTCGGCACTCAACGGACCCAGAACCTGAATCCTCATGGTTTTCCTCCGCGCATGGTCGAGTTCGCATCGAATTTCAGCCTTCGACGCACGAACGGTAGCGAAGTGTTGAGAGCCGTCTCGAAATCCTCAAGCAGCTGTCGAGCCGGTCTCCAACTCCCGGCCGGCAATCGAGGAATCGCCTGGTAGATTTCACACAAGACCTCAACTCAGGTGTCACATCGGGCCACCGCGAGAAAGCCGCACACCGGCGCATGGGGCGGTGACGGGGCCCACGGATGAGCCGTTGACGTCGGAGGCGGTGACGGCGCCCAGATCGCCGTCGACCGCCTTGACAGGCGGAGACGAGCCACTACCGAAGGCCCCGCGTGCGTCACGGGCGCATGGACGCCGTCCGATTCCGTCCGCGAATTCCACCGACCTCTTCGGTCGGGGGTGGATTGCTTCGCGCGTTCTCTGCGAACGACCGACATCGCCTGATCAAGCCCCGGCAGAAAAGCAGGGGAATGCGCCGGAAAAATAGGGGTATCTCGGTTCCGGAAATCGACCTAGCCTGGCCGGAGAAGCCCCCCTACTCGCAAGGGATTTAACGTGGACGAGATCGTCAATGCCCTGATCGCCGAGGACGTGGCGCCGGCCGACGTCGCGGCCCTGCCGCTACCCGAGTCGTACCGGGGCAACGTGGTGCGCCGGGACGAGACGGACATGTTCGAGGGGATGGCCTCCGCGGACAAGGACCCTCGCAAGTCCCTGCACCTGCAGGACGTGCCCACGCCGGAACCCGCCCCCGGCGAGGCGCTGATCGCGGTGATGGCGAGCGCCGTCAACTACAACACCGTGTGGAGCTCCATCTTCGAGCCGCTGCCCACCTTCGGGTTCCTGGAGCGCTACGGGCGCCTCAGCGACGCCGCCCGGCGCCATGACCTGCCGTACCACGTACTGGGCTCGGATCTGGCCGGCGTGGTGCTGCGCACCGGCCCCGGGGTGAACCGCTGGAAGGCCGGCGACCGGGTCGTCGCGCACTGCCTGTCCGTGGAGCTGGAGTCCGCCGACGGACACGACGACACGATGCTCGACCCCGAGCAGCGCATCTGGGGCTTCGAGACCAACTTCGGCGGCCTCGCGGAGCTGGCGCTCGTGAAGGCGAACCAGTTGATGCCCAAACCGGAACACCTGACCTGGGAAGAGGCCGCCAGCCCCGGCCTGGTCAACTCGACGGCTTACCGCCAGCTCGTCTCACGCAACGGCGCCGGCATGAAGCAGGGCGACAACGTCCTGATCTGGGGCGCCGGCGGCGGCCTAGGCTCGTACGCCACCCAGCTCGCCCTGGCCGGCGGCGCCAACCCCGTCTGCGTGGTCTCATCCCCGGAGAAGGCGGAGATCTGCCGGGCCATGGGCGCCGATGCGGTCATCGACCGGAACGCGGAAGGCTACAGGTTCTGGAAGGACGAGGCGACCCAGGACCCCCGCGAATGGAAGCGCTTCGGAAAACGCATTCGGGAGCTGACCGACGGCGAGGACGTGGACATCGTCTTCGAACACCCGGGCCGCGAGACATTCGGCGCCTCCGTCTACGTGGCGCGCAAGGGCGGCACCATCGTCACCTGCGCCTCGACCTCCGGTTTCCGGCACGAGTACGACAACCGCTACCTGTGGATGTCACTCAAGCGCATCATCGGCTCCCACTTCGCGAACTACCGTGAGGCCTGGGAGGCCAACCGCCTCATCGCCAAAGGCAGAATCCACCCCACGCTCTCGAAGACCTACCCCCTGGAGGCGACCGGCCAGGCGGCGTACGACGTCCACCGCAACCTCCACCACGGAAAGGTCGGCGTGCTCGCACTCGCGCCGCGCGAAAGGCTCGGCGTACGGGACCCGGAGCTGCGCGCTAAGCACCTCGACGCCATCAACCGGTTCCGTACACGGGAAGACTGAAAAGGCCTCCGGGAACGGCCGCGTCGAGCACCGTCCCGTGATGCCGGGTCGATCAGCGTCGTGGGTGTCGGCCACACGGGAGTCTCCGGCCCCTGCGGTCGAGGCCGGGAGTGGCTCCCGCCGTGCCCGCAGGGGCTTGTGGCACAGGTACTCGGCAGCCGCGACCGGTCGCCGTCGGGCGCACTGGGCCGCGAGCACCAGAGGGGTTACGTGAGTCCACAGGCGCGGTAGGGCCGGGAGTTCGGTCACCGCCCGACCGCGGGGGCACGACGGTTCCCGCTCTCGCGGAGCGCTGCGCCCCCGTCCCCGGCGCCGTCGTCGGCGGCCCGCCACAGGGCCGCGAGTTCGACGCGGGACCGCACAGCGAGCTTGCGGTAGACACGGGTCAGGTGCTGTTCGACGGTACTGGGGGTGACGAACAGGCATGCCGCGACGGCACGGTTGGTGAAACCCTCCGCGACGAGCCCCACGACCCGGCACTCGGCCCGGCTGAGCACGGCCACGGCCGGACCGCTCCCGGCGGGCACCCCCGCCGAGGGGCCGTCGCCGGAGGACGGAGCCCCCTCGGCGACTGCCACGGCGCCGGCGTTCTCGCTCAGCCTTGAATCGGCTTCGCCGTTGCGGCACGGCGTCGCGGCACCCCCGTGGGCGGGACGCCTGCGGGCGCGTTCCGGCCTCTCCTGCATCTCGATTCCCTCCAGGCCCGCGGGGCGTGCGGACGTGGTCACGTTGCCCTCAACCCGCGTGGACGAGGCGGTCGTCGGCGTTCTCGGCCGCGTCGACGACGTTCTCAGGGGCGGCCATCAGGATGGCGCGCTGCAGTTGGCGCAGGGCCGCGGAAGGCTCCAGGCCCAGCTCGCGGACGAGGGTGACACGCAGCCGCTGGTAGACGTCGAGGGCCTCGCCACGGCGGCCAGAGCGGTGCAGAGCGAGCATGAACTGCCCGTGCAGGTTCTCGTGGGCGCGGTAGCGGCTGACCAGGACGGTGAGTTCGGCGAGCAGCTCGCGATGGCGGCCGAGGCGCAGGTCCGCCTCGATGCGCCGGTCGAGCGCACAGAGCCGGATCTCCTCCAGCCGCCGGGTCTCCATGTCGAGCTGCACCCCGTTCTGCACATCGGCGAAGGCGGGCCCGGACCACAGCGACAACGCCTCGCGCAGCAGCCGGGCCGCGCCCGCGAAGTCGCCGGCGTCCATCGCCCGGTATCCCTTGCCGGCCAGCCGGTCGAACTCACGGACGTCGCTGGTGCCGTCGTTGCTGTTGAGCAGATACCCGCCGGGCAGCGTGACGAGCACGTCCTTGGCTGTGCGCCGCGGCCCGGCCCCATCCTCCTCCGCACCTTGCTCCAGCGCCGTGGCGATCAGCGCCCTCAGCTGCAGCACATAGGTCTGCAGCGTCGTCCGAGCACTGCGCGGGGGCTCCCCCGCCCAGAGCTCCTCGATCAGCGCCGAGACGGGGACCACCTGGTCTGCGTGCAGTGCCAGGAGTGCCAGTACCTGACGGGGCTTGGAGGCGGTCGGCGTGATGGAGATCCCGTTCTCCCGCACCGCGAGTGCGCCCAGTACATCGATGTCCACGCCGTAACTCCCCCTGGCTGTCCGTGGATTGAGGCTCGGCCTACGCCGCACGATCAGTAAAAAACAGGACCGGCGGTTTGTCAACGAGAAACCGACCGCGCCGTTTTTACCGTCTCCCCATCCAACACAGCCTCAAATACGATCCTGAACTGCATAAATGAGCAATTCATCCATGGAGCCCACACTTCCGCACAGCGGTCGATCCCTCCAGAACGGTCACACGGAAGCCTGAAAACAGACCACCAGGTCTCCTCGGACGCAAGGCCCCGACCTCCCGCTCGGCCGTGCGGAAGACCGGACCCGGGAGCGCTACGGCGCAACGACACCACCACACCAGGCACCTTCGGCCTTGAGGTCCGCCAGCAGGCCGTCAGACACGACCGCCGGAAGCAGCAGCAACCAGAACCGGGTGATCGTGGCGCCCGAGAGCCACTCGGCGTCCCGGGCCCCGAGCACCTCCAGCCCCACGGTTGCGGAGACCACGGCGTTCACCGCGTCCGACGCCGTCACGCCCGGGCGCAACTCGCCGTCACCTTCGGCCTGCAGGACCTTCTCCCCGACCCATCGCCGCCACCATTCGCGCAGGTCGACGCGCACCGGGCGGGACACCTCTCCACTCAGCTCGAAGCCGACCCGCAGCACCACGTCCTCGCGCAGCGCGCGGGCGAGCCGGTGCGTGACGTCGACCAGGAGCTGCACACGGCTCACCCCACGAGGGGGCACCACACCGGCGACGGACAGCAGCCGGGTCAGCGCCGCCTCCTCGACGGCGTCCGTCAACGCCGCCTTGTTGACGAAGTGATGATGCAGTGCCCCCTTGCTCACGCCCGCAAGCGAGCTGATCGACGTGAGCGAGGCCAGCGCGAACCCCTCCCGGTCGAACACCTCGGCCGCGGACCGGATCAGGGCGTCGCGCGTACGCACCGCGCGTTCCTGTTTGACCATCAACTGCTCCGTCACTGGAAGGCTGGTTAGCGCGCCCGCAGAGGGCAGGCAGGGCCGGAAAGCCGCCATGAAGCCGACCGGGGGGCCGCTCGCGACGGCACCCCCGATGCCGCCCCTCACCACCACACCCGAGCCCTCCCCACCATGCGACGTGCTCCGAACTCCCGAACCTTAACAAACCGCTTGCGCGGTTTTTGCCGTGGAGTCCTCGCCGCCACCCCGGGTCAAGCGAAAGTCAGGTCGAAGAACCCGCCCTGGGGGCTGCCTCACAATCCCCAGTGGATCAGCGTGCGGCGTCGGACGTATGGGGCCTCCCGGCCCTCCTGGGCCGAGGGGACGCATCGCAATGGCGGTGCGACCCCCGGCGGAGCCAGGGGGAAGCCACCCTCATACCGGGCACATTCGGATGATTCAACAACGAAGCAAGGTTTCGCGGACCCCCGGAGGGGGCCCGGGAGCCCACACCGCAGTCGGGGCACCCCCCCAGGCGAAGCCCTGGGGGGGGGTGCCCCGACTGCGGATCACGGGACAGCTCCCAAGCACCGGTGCCCAGCCTCGACATCCGCCATAGAGCAGCGCTCGAATCCCCCTCGACCCGCCCAGAGAAGGGGCACCTCCAGGGTCGGGGCGGATCAGCAGCGAGGCGGACCCTCCTCCGACCAGGGAAGACCGCAAACAGAAGAAGGCGCTCCGCTTCAGGCGTGAACGGAGGCTCGCATACCGCTAGAAACTAAACCGGCTGGTATGTATCTTTCGGGCCAAGGGCCCACGGCCCGTCTCGTCCACGCAGCTCAGGGGGAGCCAATGTCTGCGAGTACGTTCCGCGTTGAACGCCCGACGATCGCCGCCCACCGGGCCTCCATCGCGGTGGAACCGCGGTCCGGCCTTTTCGGACTGCACCATGCGACCCTGACGACGACCGTCCCCAAGGAGTTGGTGCACCGCACGGCCGTCGCGGAGGTCATGCTCACCGACTGGCTGCGCGAGGACGACACACGTTTCAGGGTGGACGCCCAGTGGCCCCGCAGTCACAGCTTCTTCACCCCCGTCGACGGGGAGCACCACGACCCGCTCATGGTTGCCGAGACGATCCGTCAGATCGGATCGCTCCTCGGGCACGCCGAGTTCGGCGTGCCGTTCGGCCACCAGTTCCTGCTGCGGGAGTTCGGCCTCACCGTCCACCCGGAGCACCTCGGGGTGCGCCATACCCCGGCCTCCCTCGACATCGACGTCACTTGCACCGAGGTCAAGCGACGCGGTGCCGACCTGTCCGGACTGACCTACGAGTGCGCCGTCCGCCGTGAGGGGCGGCTTGTGGCCACGGGCCGGACCTCCTTCACCTGCATCAGCCCGAGCGTCTACGAACGGGTGCGCCCCAAGCGGGTGTTCGACGTGGATCACCGCCCGCTCCCCTTGACCGCGCCCATGGCGCCGCAGAGCGTGGGGCGCACCTCTCCGGGTGACGTGGTGCTCTCCCCCATCGGGCACGCCACCCGCTGGCAGCTACGGCTCAACACCCGCCACCCCGTGCTGTTCGACCACCCGGTCGACCACGTCCCGGGAATGCTGCTGCTGGAAGCCGCCCGGCAAGGCGCGGCCGCCGCCCTGAATCGTTCCTCTCTCCTCCCGCTCGGCATCGACGGTGACTTCAAGCGATACGCGGAACTCGACGAGCCCTGCTTCATCGAGGCCGAGCGGCTCAGACCAGCCTCGCCCGGTCAGGCCGAGCGGGTGCGCGTGACGGGCCACCAGGGCGGAGACCTCGTCTTCTCCTCTGTCGTGACGGCGGCTCCGGACCCCGACTGACCACGGGCCGCGGCCACTCACCCCCCGGCGAACGCCGTGAGGTGATCCCGGGCCCAGGTCTCGAAGGAGCTCGCCGGCCTGCCGGTGAGCTCCGCGACCGTGCGCACCACTCCCGCCTTGGCCCCCTCGCGCTGCCGCCGCGCACTGTGCAGGAGCGCCTCGACCACGGGAGCGGGATGGCGTCGCGACCACAGGACACGCGCCTGGTCCGGGGCCAGTTCCTCGAAGCGGACCGGGCGGCCCAGCAGTTCGGCGAGCCGGTCCGTCTGCCAGACCGCGCTGACCGCCTGCGGGCCGGTCAGCGTGTAGGCCCTGCCCTGGTGCCCGGGCTCGGTGAGCGCGCGGACCGCCACGTCGGCGATGTCACGCGGATCCACACAGGCGTTGACCGACTCGCCGTACAGGGCCCGTACGACCCGCTCGGAGCGCAGAGAGGGCGCCCAGGACAACGAGTTCGACATGAAGGAGCGCGGACGCAGCAGCGTCCACCCCATTCCGGAGACGCGCAGGAGCTCCTCGGCGTCGCGCTGCCAGCCGGTGATCAGGTCATCGGCCAGCACGTCCTCGACCGCGGCGGCGGAGAGCTTCACCACATGGCCCACCCCAGCCGTCACCGCGACGTCCACGAACCGGGCGTCCTGATCACCACCGACCTCGTTCGTGACGAGGAACGCGCTGCGCACCCCGCGCATGGCCCGTTCCAGAGCCGCCGGGTTGCCGTAGTCACCCCGGACGATCTCGGCACCGGGTGCTGCCCCCACCACACGCGAGGGGTCCCTCGCGAGGACGCGTACGGAGGCTCCGACGGGCAGTTGGCGCATGACCTCCCGCCCCACGGTTCCCGTGGCGCCGGTCACAAGGATCATCGGGAGCCTCTCAGCGCTTGTACATGCCCAAGCCCGCCATATACAGGCTTGTATCGCGGTTCACGCCCTGTAAGATACGGACTAGACGGTTTGTATACGGAGCCTATCCAGGTTCGTCAAGCACATGGAGAACCACCGTGGCGGAGCAGGAACGGGCCATCCGTACACGTCGCGCCATCCTGCTGGCAGCGGCCAGGGTCTTCGAGGAGCGCGGCTACCAGACAGCGACCATCTCCGAGATCCTCTCCGCGGCAGGTGTAACCAAGGGCGCCCTCTACTTCCACTTCCAGTCGAAGGACGAACTGGCGCAGGGCGTACTGGCCGCGCAGGACCAGAACCTCGTGATCCCCGACCGCCCGAGCAAGATCCAGGAGATCGTGGACATCGTCTCGCTGCACACCTACCGGCTGCTGACCGACCCCATGGTCCGGGCGGGCGTGCGGCTCACGATGGACCAGTTGGCCCATGGCCTCGACCGCAGCGGCCCGTTTCGCAGTTGGGCCGTCCCGGTCCGGGAACGGCTCGAGAGAGCCCAGGCCCAAGGCGAGTTGCTCCCCCACGTCGTACCGGCCGAGACCGCCGACATCATCGTGGGAGCGTACGCCGGCATCCAGTCCATGTCCCAGGCGCTCAGCGACTACCAGGACCTCGTGGTCCGGGTCTCCGCGCTGCTGCGGCACCTGCTGCCCAGCATCGCCCACTCCTCGGTCCTGACGGCCACGGATATCTCCGAGAGCCGCGGCAACCGTGTGTACGAAGAGGCTCTGCGGCACACCGAGACCCTCACCGCCACAATCTGACGTCCACTCACCGATGTCGCGGCACCCTCACCCGCGCCGCCCGCTCCGCCGGCCCGTGACCGGCGGGGCGTCCTGTGGTGCCATCAGACAAGGGCGAACGGCACGCCGGTGCCACGCGTCAAGGTCGGCGCGGGCTGGACACCGTACTCCCGGATCACGGGGTCGGCGGCCTCTCCGGCGGTACCCGGCCGGAGAAGCCTCCCGCGACACACGGGGTGCGCTCCGGCCGTACGAGGACACCGTCGGCGGGCGTGAACGGCTCGCCATGAGATCGGCTGGGTTCACGCCGAGTTGAAGGAGTCGAGGACGATGGCGGCAACGACATCCGGATCGGGCAGGCCGTCAGGGTCGATCAGCCATTGGACGATGAGCCCGCTGAGCAAGACGTAGCAGAAGGCACCCGCCTGCTCCGCGATCTCCGAGTCCGCGGCCGGGTCAATCCGAGGAGCTGCTGCGCCAGTTCCCGGCGGGCCCCGATGACGGCGGCGCGCAGTCTCCGCTGGGTCTCCGGGTCGTCGTCGGCGCGGGCGATCAGCTCGAAGGACGCGGCGAGCAACCCGCGGTAGCCGGAGAACGAATCGACGGCGCTGGCCCAGCTTTGCGCGATCCGTTCCCGAACCGGATGCCGGGGAACGTCCCGCAACCGCGCGTCCGACGTGGCCGACCACCCTTCCAGGCCATCGAGCAGGGCGGAGTCGAGCAGTGCGTCCGTGGTGCCGAAGTGGTAGCCGATGGCCGAAGTGCTGACCCCGGCGGCCGCCGCGACGTCTCGCGCCCGGGTCCTCGCATATCCCTTTCGGTCCCACATGAGCGACCACATGGCGGTCGTCGCCACCCCGACCAGGTGGAGGCACCGATGTTCGCGGACAGGGGCCCGGCCGCCGTCGAGAAGGCCCTCGTGACCGCCTTCCCCGAAGGCACACCCATCGCCCGGGGGACCCACCTGGTCGATGACCGACTCCTCAGGCCCTCTGTCACGCCGGAGCTGGCGCCTCACTGGAGCCTCATGCGCCAGGCGGGCGGCGAGTCCGGCGAGCGGCGGCAGATCGAGGTCGTCGACGACGAGGCGACGTTCCGGGTACTCACCCGGCCGGACCTGGTCCGCCCGGGAACGCACGGCGCTCGAGGACGGCCGCATCCTGGCCATGGCCCACGAATACCTCCAGAGCGACCGCATCGCCTCCGCCCCGCACCGCGAGGCCCGTCCAGCGGGACCGGAAGGCCTGGGGCATCTGGTGCTGCGGACGGGCTCACCGGCTCGCGACTCCCCCAGAGCTTCGCCTGGAGGGTGCCCCTGGCACGCACTCCCCCCGGCTTCGCCGGGCTAGTGTCCTGCGCCGGGAATTCGATCAAGATATGAAGTGAGGCGTTGAAGGATCTCGTCGGCGTCCTTCGTCCAGACGAAGGGCTTCGGGTTGTCGTTCCCTCCCGCGGCGCGGCTGGCTCTCCAACGTCGCCTTCAGCGCCCCCGAACACCTCATCCAGCGCATCCGACACGGCCTGCGGCGCATCCAGTACCGCAGCCACCTCATAGACGGCTGCCTCGCCGAGACCGACCTGACCATCAGACCCGGCTGACCGGCCACGACAACACGAGTTGAACCTCAGTAGGTGGCTGGGTCCCCGACCTCACCACTCTGATCACCGACAGCTACGCCCCGCCGGTCCCAACACCGCTAGCGGCGCTCATTCGCCACACGCTTGCAAGGACAGAAGAACCCCGCACCTGGTATCAGATGCGGGGTTCTTCGTCGTCGTAGGATGCGCAGCTCCGCTCCGGGAACAGATCGCGTGCGATCATGGTCGCAGGCGCGTCGTCTGCCCCGTCGAGCACGAGCGCCCTGCCCCCGCGCGCGAGATGCAGAGGCAGGGCGCTCGTTCACGTCAGGTCAAGAACCGGCGAGTTGGCGCAGCACGTACTGCATGATGCCGCCGTTGCGGTAGTAGTCCGCCTCACCGGGGGTGTCGATGCGGACCACCGCGTCGAACTCCACACCGGTGTCCGTGCTGACCTTGACCGTGCGGGGCGTGGTGCCGTCGTTGAGGTCGGTCACGCCGGCGATGGAGTAGACCTCCTCACCCGTCAGGCCGAGGGACTCCGCCGTGGCGCCCTCGGGGAACTGGAGCGGGAGGACGCCCATGCCGATGAGGTTCGAGCGGTGGATGCGCTCGTAGGACTCGGCGATGACGGCCTTGACGCCGAGGAGCGCGGTGCCCTTGGCGGCCCAGTCGCGGGACGATCCGGAGCCGTACTCCTTGCCCGCCAGCACGACGAGCGGGATGCCCTGGTCGATGTAGTTGCGGGAGGCGTCGTAGATGAACGAAACCGGCGCGTCGGCCTGGGTGAAGTCGCGGGTGTAGCCGCCCTCGGTGCCCGGCGCGATCTGGTTGCGCAGGCGGATGTTGGCGAACGTACCGCGGATCATGACCTCGTGGTTGCCTCGGCGCGAGCCGTAGGAGTTGAAGTCACGACGCTCCACACCGTGCTCGGTGAGGTACTTGCCGGCCGGGGTGTCGGCCTTGATCGCACCGGCCGGGGAGATGTGGTCGGTGGTGACCGAGTCGCCCAGCTTGGCCAGTACGCGGGCGCCGGTGATGTCGGTGACCGGGGTGGTCTCCATCGTCACGCCCTCGAAGTACGGGGGCTTGCGGACGTAGGTCGACTCGGCGTCCCACTCGAAGGTGTTGCCGGTCGGGATCGGCAGAGCCTGCCACTGGGCGTCGCCCGCGAAGACGTCCCGGTAGGACTTGCTGAACATGTCCTCGCCGATGGCGTTGGCCACGACGTCGTTGACCTCGGCCTCGGAGGGCCAGATGTCCTTCAGGTAGACCGGGTTGCCCTCGGTGTCGGTGCCGAGCGCGTCACGGGTGATGTCCACCTTCATGGAGCCCGCGAGGGCGTAGGCCACGACCAGCGGCGGGGACGCCAGGTAGTTCATCTTGACGTCGGGGTTGATCCGGCCCTCGAAGTTCCGGTTGCCGGAGAGCACCGAGGTGACGGCCAGGTCGTGCTCGTTGACGGCCTTGGAGACCTCCTCCGGCAGCGGGCCGGAGTTGCCGATGCAGGTGGTGCAACCGTAGCCGACCAGGTTGAAGCCGACCTTGTCGAGGTACGGGGTCAGGCCCGCCTTGTCGAAGTAGTCGGTGACGACCTTGGAGCCCGGGGCGAGGGTGGTCTTGACCCACGGCTTGCGGGTCAGGCCCTTCTCGACCGCCTTCTTGGCCACGAGCGCGGCGGCGACCATGACGTACGGGTTCGAGGTGTTGGTGCAAGAGGTGATCGCGGCGACGGTGACGGCGCCGTGGTCGATCTCGTAGGTGGAGCCGTCGGGGGCCGTGACCGTGGTCGGGCGGGACGGGACACCGTTGGTGGACGCCGGGGCGTCGGAGGCCGGGAAGGACTCCTTGCCCGCCTCGTCGGCGTCGTCCACGTAGTTGCGTACGTCCAGGGCGAACTGCTGGGCGGCGTTCGCGAGGACGATGCGGTCCTGCGGCCGCTTCGGGCCGGCGATCGAGGGGACGACGGTGGAGAGGTCGAGCTCCAGCTTCTCGGAGAAGTCGGGCTCGGCGGCCGGGTCGAGCCAGAGCCCCTGCTCCTTGGCGTACGCCTCGACCAGCGCGACCTGCTGCTCACTGCGGCCGGTCAGGCGCAGGTAGTTCAGGGTCTCGCCGTCGATCGGGAAGATCGCGGCGGTGGAGCCGAACTCCGGCGACATGTTGCCGATGGTGGCGCGGTTGGCGAGCGAGGTGGCGGCGACACCCTCACCGTAGAACTCCACGAACTTGCCGACGACGCCGTGCTTGCGCAGCATCTCGGTGATCGTGAGCACCAGGTCGGTGGCGGTGGTGCCGGGTGTGAGCTCACCGGTGAGCTTGAAGCCGACGACGCGCGGGATGAGCATGGAGACCGGCTGGCCCAGCATGGCGGCCTCGGCCTCGATACCGCCGACGCCCCAGCCCAGCACGCCGAGGCCGTTGACCATGGTGGTGTGCGAGTCGGTGCCGACGAGGGTGTCGGGGTACGCCTGACCGCCCCGGACCATGACCGTACGGGCGAGGTGCTCGATGTTCACCTGGTGGACGATGCCGGTACCGGGCGGCACGACCTTGAACTCGTCGAAGGCGGTCTGGCCCCAGCGCAGGAACTGGTAGCGCTCCTTGTTGCGGCCGTACTCCAGCTCCACGTTCTGGCCGAAGGCGTCCGGGGTGCCGAACTTGTCGGCGATCACGGAGTGGTCGATGACCAGCTCGGCCGGAGCCAGCGGGTTGATCTTCGCCGGGTCGCCGCCGAGTTCCTTCACGGCCTCACGCATGGTGGCCAGGTCCACGACACAGGGCACACCGGTGAAGTCCTGCATGATCACGCGGGCCGGCGTGAACTGGATCTCCTGACTCGGCTGCGCCTGCGAGTCCCAACCGGCGAGGGCCCGGATGTGGTCGGCGGTGATGTTGGCGCCGTCCTCGGTGCGGAGCAGGTTCTCCAGCAGGACCTTGAGGCTGTAGGGAAGGCGGGCGGAGCCCTCGACCTTGTCCAGCCGGAAGATCTCGTACGACTCGTCGCCCACGCGCAGCGTGCTGCGGGCGTCGAAGCTGTTCGCCGACACGACAGTCTCCTTTTTCCATGTGCGCGTACGAACCGCAATCCTGCCGCCTGTGGCCGCCCTCGATCCGCTAAGGTAAGACTTACTTAGGTCAGCCTTACCGGCGGTCGCGATGTACGAGGGGTGCGGTACGCCTTCTCACAGATATCTCGATGTCGAGATAACTCTAGTACATGACCGCCGACCGGTCATGCCCGGACTCCTCTTGATCTCTCGCAGCGAAGGTTGAGCGTTGTCACCGAAGGTTGGTGACCGCTAGTTTTTCTCACCGAAGGTTGAGTGATCGTTTGCGGCTGACTGTCTGGGGAGACGGTGGGGGAACCGGTACACGCGTACGGCGATCCTGCTCTGGGTGCCTTTGAACTGGACTTCTTCGATAGCGGTCAGCGTCGTCGCACCGCGTTGGGCTCCGGGTGGGGTGTCCGGTTCGAGGACGTACCGCCCGTGCGCGGGTTCCGGTGGAACAAGGGTGACCGCAGCTTCGCGGGCTGGTACTACGCGGTGACCACGGGCGGCCATGTGGGCTATGAGTCGTGGCTGGAGCGGGACCGGCTGATTCTGCTGGACTTCGCCCCGGACGTGGTGGGGATCGCCTCGCAGCCGTTCTGGCTGCACTGGCGCGAGGGGGAAGAGAAGCGGCGGCACGCGCCGGACTACTTCGTACGGCTGGCCGACGGACGCGCCCGCGTGGTCGATGTCCGGGCTGAGGACGCTGTCGACGAGCGGACCGCGGAAGCGTTCGCCGCGACTGAGCGGGCCTGTTCGGCGGTGGGTTGGGAGTTTGCTCACGCCGGTGTCTGCGGGAGAACGGCGAGACGGTGGAACTGCCGTCGCAGTCGACCCTCTACCGGCTACTGGCCAAGCTGACCTACGGCAAACCGGTCTCGGCGACGGCCCGCAACCGCCGCTCGCGCGCACACGGAGCGAAGACGCCGTTCGGGCAGTGGACGGTGTTCGCGCCGGGCGAGGTGGTGCAGATCAACTCCACCCCGCTGGACGTGCTGGTCCGCCTGGACGACGGGGTGGTGGGCAAGGTCGAGCTCACCGGCATGATCGACGTCGCGACCAGGACGGTGCCCGCGGCGGTGCTTCGGCCCACCACGAAGTCGGTCGACGCGAGTGTGCTGCTGGCCCGCACGCTCACCCCCGAGGTGATGCGGCCGGGCTGGGCAGACGCCCTGCGGATGTCGAGGTCGGTGCTGCCCTATCGCCGGCTGCTGGACATCGACGAGCGCCTTGAGCACGCGGCCGCGAAGCCGGTGATCGTGCCGGAGATGATCGTCTGCGACCACGGGAAGGTGTTCATCTCCCGAAACTTCAAGGCGTCCTGCCGATTCCTGGAGATCGACTTCCAGCCCACGCACAAGGCGTCCCCGTTCCAAAAGGGGCACGTGGAGAAGATGCTGGACTCCGTCGGCACGCTCTTCGCGCAGTTCGTCGCCGGCTACACCGGCCGCAGCACCGACCACCGCGGCCGCAACCTGGACAAGCAGCCCCTGTGGTCGCTGCCGGAGTTGCAGGAGCTTCTCGATGAATGGCTCGTCGGCAAGTGGCAAAATCGCGAACACGACGGTCTGCGTGACCCGTTACACCCGAGCCGCTCGTTCACGCCGAACGAGAAGTACGCCGCGCTCGTCGAGGCCTGCGGCTATGTCCCGGTCGCGCTGAGCGCCGAGGACTACATCGAGTTGCTGCCGTCGACCTGGCGGGCGGTGAACGACTACGGCATCAGGATCAAGCGCCGCACCTACGATGCTCCGGGCCTGATTCGCCGTCAGCACTCCGGCGTCGCGGAGAAGAAGGGGCTGTGGGAGGTCCATCACGACCCTTACGACATCTCCCGGATCTGGGTACGCAATCACCACGGTGAAGGCGAGTGGATCGAGGCGACCTGGAAGCACCTGCGTCACGCCCCGGTTCCCTTCGGCGAACTGGCCTGGGACCACGCCGCCCAGGGCCTGCCCAAGGGCACTGAGGCGGAGATCGCGGAGGCCGCCGCAGCTCTGCTGACGCGGGCCCATGCGGGTCCGGAGCAGGGTGGGGCGGGCAAGTCGAAGAAACGTACACGGCGGGAAAGACAGGTGGCCGCCCGCACCAAGGCGACCCCGCCGGTTCCCACGCCGGCGCCTGTCACCGAGCCCGACCCGGCTCCTGAAGCCGAGGCGGAGGAAGAAACGCCGCTGGCCAAGGTGATCCCGCTGGGCCTGTTCGATCCTCTCGCCGACCCCTGGAAGCGTTCATGACCGCACCGTACGGCCCGCTCGCCCCCTTCGCCAACGGTCCGCGCGAGCCCGAGCGGCATCTGACGAGCCTGTCCGGCTGGCGATCCTTCGTCGACGATCAGCCCGTCATACCCGCGCTGCTGAGTGCGGCCGAGCGGGCCGCACTCAGCCCGGCGGAGCTGACCCGCTACGACGAGGACCGCCTGGACCATCACACCCGACTGCTGGTGGTGGCGACGTCAACCGTCCAGCACACCGTCACCTGCGGCCGCCGCCTGGTCCTGCTGAACCGGCACGCGGTCAGTGCCCGGTGCGGGTTGATCGTCTCCGGTCCGGCCGACACGGGGAAGACCACCGCGATCACCCAGCTCGGCCGGGCCCACGAGCTCCTCGACCGGGCCCGCCATCCCGGGGTGAGTGACCGCATCCCGGTCGTCTACATCACCGTCCCGCCCGCCGCGACGGCCCGGATGGTAGCGGTGGAGTTCGCCCGTTTCCTCGGCCTGCCGGTCCGCGTCCGCTCGAACATCACCGACATCCTGGAAACCGTCTGCGGCGTCCTCACGGACGCCCGCGTGGGCCTGGTCCTCGTCGACGAGCTGCACAACATCTCGCTGACGACCAGGTCCGGCGCCGAGGTCTCCGACACCCTGAAGTACTTCTCCGAGCGTATTCCCGCCACGTTCGTCTACGCAGGGATCAACGTCGAGCGGGCGGGGCTGTTCGACGGCACCCGCGGCGAGCAGATCGCCGGACGTTTCACCCTCGTCCCCACCGCGCCGTTGCCCTACAACACGGAATGGCAGGGGCTGGTGGCCACCTTGGAAGACTCGCTGCGGCTGCACGACCACCAGCCCGGCAGCCTCATCGCTCTCGATCGGTATCTGCATGACCGCACCGACGGCATGATCGGCTCCCTGTCCCACCTGATCAGAGGCGCTGCCCTGGACACGATCCTGACCGGCAGCGAGAAGATCACGAAGGAGAGTCTCCAAGCGATCCCTTTTGACCACAGTTCGGAATCCAGCTGACCGCCGCGCAGAAAGGCACCGCCCCACCATGTCGTCCGGCATCGCCGACGAACGTCCTGCGGCTCCGCTTCCCATGCGTGTCCGTCCGCACCTGGGCGAGAGCACCGAGAACTACATCAGGCGCCTGGCCAAGGCCAACCACCTTCGGCCCAGTGCCCTGCACGCGATCGCCTGCGGTCCGCCCAACTGGACCGGAAAGCCCCGTCTCGACCGCCTCGCCGTCCTCACCGGCCATTCGGCCGACCACCTCAACCTGGCCCTGACGGACGCCGTCGTTCCCCGTCGGCGGACCACCGTCACCGGCCAGTACCAGCGACTGCCCCGGGGCACCTACCTGCTCTATCGAGCCATCCGCAAGGACGCGGAAGCCGGTCTCTCGCTGCGGCATCTCGCCCAGCGACACGGCGTCAGCCGGCGCATGATCCGCGCGGCCCTGACCGCCGTGATGCCGCCCGCCCGTGAACGCCCGAGCCGCTACCGGCAGACCCCGGTCATCGCCTCGGTCCGGCACATCGTCATCCCGATGATCATGCAGGACGTCAGCGCGAAGGACATCTGGAAGACGCTCATGGACGACCACGGCATCTCGATCTCCTTCTCCACGCTCAACGCCTACGTCCGCAACCAGCGGACCGGCTACCGCGATCCCACCCCACCGGCCTGCTGATGCCATCTGCCGACTACCGTCCACTGGTCCGGCTCCCCATCCAGGTCCGTCCCGTCGCCGGAGAACGCGCGAGGTCCTTCATCGCGCGTCTGGCCGCCGCCAACCATCTCAAGGCCGACCACCTGCGGACCTTTCTCTGCGAGCCGCCACTTCACCGCGGCCACCCCAGCTGGAGCCGCCTGGCCGCCGTGACCGGCCGCGACCCCGACGCCTTGCGCGAGATCCTCGACCGCACGCACTGCGCGGAGTGCGGCAAACCCACCCTCGGCATCAGTCACAAACAGACCTGTTCACAGGCCTGCCGGCAGAAGGCCTACCGGCGGTGGCACCCGAAACCGGACAAGCAGCAGACCATGACCTGCCAGTTCTGCGGAAAGAAGCTGATCATCGCCGTCCATGGAGAGACGCGTCGGTGGTGTTCGGCAGGCTGCCGTCAGAAGGGCTACCGGCAACGGCAACGCGAACGAGCCGAAGCTCTGGCGACCCAGCCCACCTGCGACGAGTGCGACACGCCACTCGGCCCCGGCAGCCGACGGCGCTGGTGCTCGAAGATCTGCAGCCACCGGGCCTACATACGTCGCCGGATCGAGCGGGGCGAATCCCCACTGCCGACACCCGACCCGAAGGCACCGCCCCGAGAACAGCCGACGACCTGCGCATAATGCTCGGGCCCCCTGCAGCCGGGACGCAAGAACCAAATACGCCTCACATGCTCAGCGACCTGCCGCACCAAGCTCTACCACCGGCGCAAAGCGGAGCGATTCACCCAAGAGCCCTCGAACCACGAAACAGCCGACCCATACTCGGTGTTCAGTGAGAGTCGCCGCGTCAAACAGCGAGGTCATGCTCGTTTCCTCTCCGGGACAGCTCAGCCTTTCCCCTGAGAACACTCAAGCGAGGTCGTGCTGTCCGCAGACGAGTTGGCAGTTGCCGACGGGATCGCGAAGAAGGCCAGTGCTGCGAGGACCGCCACACTCGCTGCGAGCGTCAAAGCGCCCGGAAGAGACCAAGTCACGATTGGTCCGGCAACCGCTGCCCCCAGGGCGAATCCAGTGATCTTCAAGCTGGCGCCGGTGGTGAAGATCTGGCCGCGCAGGTGATCCGGGGCTTCCCGGTGACGAACTGCGAACAAGGCAGCCAGCTGAGGGCCTTCACCGATCCCCGCTACGAGTACGGCCACGATGAGCACGAAGGGTGACCCCACGGCGGCCAAGGCCAGCGCGGCAGCCTGGACAAGGGCACTGACCCAGATGATCGTGTCGGGGGCGACTGCACGCGGAAACCGGGCGAGTACGGCGTTGGCCGCCAGGGCGGAGACCGCCGCGCAGGAGAGCAGCACCGCGCCGCGGCCGGCTCCGCCCAGGACGCGCTCGCCCAGGAGCGGGATGCACGCCGTCAGCATGCCCTGGGCGACACAGGAGACAACCGAGCTGAGGGTCACCCGGGCCAAGAATGGCCTTCCGACGATGATCCTCGTTCCAGCAGCAAGGTCGCTGATCACCGAGGTCGTCTGAGCGCCCCGCGCCCGACCAGGACGAGTGGGCAGTATCCACGCGGCGGGCAGCGCCAAGGCGATGAGCACCACGGAGACCACCACGGCCGACGAAGCTCCCAACGCCTCCGCCACGCCACCGGCGAGAGCCGGACCGGCGAGACTCGCCACACTGAACGTCATGGCATCGAGCGCGTTCGCCTCCGGCAGGCGGTCGCCAAGCGCCAAACGCGGCAGCTGGGCCGTCCATCCGCCCGACAGAGCCGGCCCCAGCAGCCCCGTCACCACGGCGATCAGCATCGTGACACCGAACGGCAACCAGCCCAGTCCTACGAGAATCATCCCCAGCCCCGCCGCATACAGGACGAGAGCCCCGGCCAGCAGGCGCCCCGGCCGTCCTGCCCTGTCGAGGAGCACCCCGAGCACCGGCCCGCCCACGGCAGCAGAGATCGTGAGGCCCGCAAGCAGCAACGACGCTTCGACGGCCGATCCGGCCACGGCAAATCCTGCCAGCATCAGCGCCGGTCCTGACATCTCGTCCCCGGCACGAGCTGCCACTGCTCCGGCGAGATACAAACGGAGTGAGTAACGCCTTCTCATCCACAAGACTTTATGGAGGTAACTCAAAACTCAGCAAGATGCGTTACATTTCCATGGATGCTCTCCAACAGCGACGACTGGTCCACCCGGCACTCCGTGCTGACTACGGCTCGCCGGGCAGCTGCCCTGATCAACGCTCTCGCTGACGACCGTCCCGACCCGGCCGGAGTCGCCGACGTGCTCCGCGAGTACGGCGAGACCGACCCCATTGACCTCACCACCCTCGATGTCGCCGGGATGCGCGCAGCCGCCGCCCTGCTGCGGCAAGTCTTCGCCGCCGAGCACGCCGATGACGCCGCGGCCACCCTCAACCGCCTCCTGCAGGACCACACCAGACCGCTCCGCCTGACCTCGCACGGCGGCAGCACCCCCTGGCATCCCCACCTCGACCACGACGACAACGCACCCTGGGACGAGTGGCTCCTCGCCTCGTCCTGCATGGCCCTGACCGTCCTCGTCTGGGACCGTCAACGCCCGCCCGGCAGGATCTGCGCATCACCCAGCTGCCAGGACGTCTTCATCACCCAGGGCAGCGGTCCGGAACGCCGCTACTGCTCCCGCCGATGCGCAACCCGCGAACGAGTCGCAGCCCATCGACGCTCCCACTCCGCCGACCAGTCGAGCGACATTGAGTAGGGCGCACAGGATTCACCGCGACATCACTCAACCTTCGATGAGAATCGCTCAACCTTCGCTGCGACAGAACACCTCTGTCCGCTGTCATCCAATCGAGGCGTTTGACAGCGAACCCAGGCGTTTCGGCTTCCTTGCCAGCGAACCTAGTAGATTGTCGCGGCTTAGTTTTGCTGTGTGGTTGGGTAGAGGTGGCGTAGTTTCACGCGTGCGTCGTCGGTGGTGAAGTGCCAGTCGACTTGGCGCTGGTTGCTGTTGGTGTGCTGCTGCCAGGCGGCGAGTTCGGTGTTGAGCACGGTGAGGTCGTCGATGCGGCGGTCCAGGCACTGGCGGGTGAGCGCGGAGAGCTCGATCTCGGCGATGTTGAGCCAGGACCCGTGTTTGGGGGTGTGGTGGATTTCCAGGCGCTGGGCCAGCGCGAAGGCTTTCCCCGGGTCGAACGCCTCGTAGAGCGAGGCGGTGGTGTGGGTGTTGAGGTTGTCCATCACCAGCACGACCGTGGCGGCGTCGGGATAGTCCACGGTCAGCAGGTGTTCGACCTGGTGCGCCCAGTCGACCTTGGTCCGGCGGGGCTGGGCATCCACGCGTCGCCATCCGCGCAGCGGTTCAACCCAGCAGAAGATCGAGCAGGTCCCCGAGCGGACGTACTCGTTGTCCTCGCGGCGGTCACGGCCGGGCCGCGGGGGAAGCGGATCGCGGACGTGGCCGAGCAGCTGGTACGGCTTCTCGTCCATGCACACCACCGGACGCGCCGGGTCATAGGGCCGGGCATAGACGGCCAGCACGTCTTCCATCCGGGCCGCGAACTGCGCGTTCGCTCGTGGCGGGATGGTCCAGCACTTCTTCAGGTGAGGACGCAGTTCCGTTTTTTTAAAACCCGGCCGATCGTGGAGTGGTCCAGGTTCGGGATGTCCTCGATCAGCGCCACGTGCCTCTCCAGCAGGCGCAGCGACCACCGGGCATGGCCCTTGGGCGGTGTCGAGCAGGCCAGCGCGATCAGCCTCGCCTCGACCTCACCGGTCACCGGGGAGGGCACCGGGGGGCAGGCGCGTTCCTTCCGGCCGACCGTGGCCCACACATCGCCGCCGGTCTCCGCGTACCGCTTCGAGACCAGCCGGACCGACTCGCACGACACCCCGACCCGGTCCGCGATCACCGCCCGCGGATCGACCTCGCCGACCGACGTATCCAGCGCGAGCAACACCCGCGCCCGTCTGATCATCGACGCGCTGCGGACTCCCGTCGTGGTCACCCGCACCAACGCCTGACGATCCTCAGCACTCAAGGCAACCGGATACTTCTTTTGTGACGACATGGCACCCCCGCCCGGCCGAAGTGAAGCGACGAGGGGAGACTGCCCGACCGTCAACTCCACCAATCAGAGCCATACTTAGGTGCGACAATCTACTAGTCGTACGAGGGGACGTACTGGGGGTGGTGGATGGCTGTACCGGCCAAGGTGGATCTTGCGGAGCCATACGTTGAGCTGTCGTATGTGGATGCAGGACGGGAGTGTCGGCGGCGTCCGCTGCTGGACTGCGTGACGGCTCGGTTCGAGGACGTGGCCGCAGTACGGCCGTTTCGCTGGTCGCGTGGTGAGCGTCACTTCTCGGGCTGGTACTGGGCCGCGACGACCGTCCGGCACGTCGGTTTCGAGTCGTGGCTGGAGCGGGACCGGCTTGTGCTGATGGACTTCGATCCCGAGGTGGTGGGGATCGCCTCGCAGCCGTTCTGGATGCACTGGCACGACGGCGAGCGTGAGCGTCGGCACGCACCGGACTACTTCGTACGCCGCGCGGACGGCTCTGCGGTGGTCGTCGATGGCCGCGCCGATGAGCGGATCGAACCGAGGGACGCGGAGGCGTTCGAGGTGACGCGCCGGGCCTGCCGTCAGGCGGGATAAAGCTTCACAAGGCCCGTCGTCGGCGGCCCAGACGGTCCCGCAAGACCTCCGCTGCCGGCCGCTGAGCGCTCAGATGTGCCGAGGCTCGGTAGTTGTCACCGACGGCACCGCATAGGCTGCACAGAAACCAGGTCTAAGCAGCCGGACTGTCACCAGAGAGGCGCTGGAATTGTCACACATAGCCGATCGCTGGTCTTCCTGTTACCGGGGCGCAGTATGACTCGCGACGACCTCATCGCCATGCTCCGCGAACAGACGCCGGCATGCGGGCCTGCACGTGACGCCTTGATCGCCGGGGCTGACTTCGTCGTCTGGGACGGCCTGGTCCCGGCCAACCGGCACGCGGGCGTCTTCCGGCGTCGAATGCACCACTCCTTGAAGCGTGGCCACACGATCGATGGCCTGGCCGACAGCGTCGACATCCTTCTGCGAGCCGGGGAAGAGCCGCTTCGTACCGGATCCATCAACGCGGTGGACAGGTCATCCTGGTTCTTGATCTTCCTGAACTCCACGGCGACAGCAGTGGTGGCCTGCTGCGGCGGACGCCGACCCACCGCCGGGGAGCCGGCCGACACCCCCGAGTCCGGCGCCCAACCTCGCAGGTGACAACAAGCCTGCCTATGTGACAACTATCGCGCTTTGGCTCATCAGACTTCGATGAGATCTACTCAGTCTTCGGTGAGACGGGACATCCATCTGCGCCGCCCTCTCGCGCTGGCCACCGCGCGGGTCCCGCCTGGCCCCGAGGGATCGCACGTCGCCCCGCCGAGGTCAAGCACGCAGGTCAGGGCATTGCGGCAGCGACCCGCCCCACCGGGGGCACCGCCGCCAGGAGGCAGGAGACTCCGGCACGGCTCGGACGCGCGCCCGGCAGTGCAGGCCGGCGAGCGGCGGGCGGGACGGAAGGCGTCGCCGGGGCGCCACCACTGCGAGACCTCGACCTCGACCGCTCCACTCCCCGGCACCAGGTCCTGGAGGATCTCTCGCCGACGGCGGGAGCGGCCGCCGCATGAAACCCCCTCACTCGTGCCGCCTGAGCTCCTTTCAGCCCCGAATCGCGGCCGGGGCGTCCGCGAGCAGCCCCCGGGTACGGGCTCGTCGCGTTCGGCGGGCATCCGGCGCCACGGCCGGTCGCACTGAACGCGGCGACCGGGGAGGTCGCACGGCTGCCGCACGCGAGGGCGATGGCGCGCCATAGGTTCGCCGCCGGGACGGCCTGAGCGCCACCCGGCAGCAGTCGCGACTCACCCGAACAGACCACACCTTTTGTACGAGTTAATGGAGTAATGGAGCATCAGAGGAGAGCATCACCCGTATAGCTCACCCCCATTGGACGACTCATCTCATATCTGAGATAGCCTTCCGCTATGGCAGACGACTACCTCGTACGCATCGGCAAGCTCATCCGTGACGCCCGGCAGCACCGCGGCTGGACACAGACGCAGCTCGCCGAGGCGCTCGGTACCAGCCAGAGCGCTGTCAACCGCATCGAGCGCGGCAATCAGAACATCAGCCTTGAGATGATCGCCCGCATCGGCGAGGCACTCGACAGTGAGATCGTGTCCCTCGGGTACTCCGGCCCGATGCATCTGCGCGTCGTCGGTGGACGCCGACTGTCCGGCGCCATCGACGTCAAGACCAGCAAGAACGCCTGTGTGGCGCTGCTGTGCGCCTCGCTGCTCAACAAGGGCCGCACCGTGCTGCGCAGGGTGGCCCGTATCGAGGAGGTATACCGGCTCCTCGAAGTCCTGAACTCGATCGGGGTCCGCACCCGCTGGATCAACGGCGGTACCGATCTGGAGATCGTGCCGCCCGCCACCCTTGACATGGACGCCATCGACGCCGACGCGGCGCGCCGGACCCGGTCCATCATCATGTTCCTCGGCCCGCTGCTGCACCGCCTGGACCGCTTCCGCCTCCCGTACGCGGGCGGCTGCGACCTCGGCACCCGCACGATCGAGCCCCATATGATCGCCCTGCGCCGCTTCGGACTGGACATCACCGCCACCGAGGGCCTCTACCACGCGGTGGTGGAACGCTCGGCCGGCCCCGAGCGCCCGATCGTGCTGACCGAGCGCGGCGACACCGTGACCGAGAACGCACTGCTCGCCGCCGCACGCCACGACGGTGTCACCGTCATCCGCAATGCCTCGTCCAACTACATGGTCCAGGACCTGTGCTTCTTCCTGGAGGCGCTGGGGGTACGGATCGACGGAGTCGGCACCACGACCCTGACCGTGCGCGGGGTTGCCGACATCGACGTGGACGTCGACTACTCACCCTCCGAGGACCCGGTCGAGGCGATGAGCCTCATCGCCGCCGCCGTCGTCACCGAATCTCAACTGACCGTGCGGCGAGTGCCGATCGAGTTTCTGGAGATCGAACTCGCGGTCCTCGAGGAGATGGGCCTGGACCACGACCGCACGGCGGAGTACACCGCCGACAACGGCCGTACCAGGCTGGTGGACCTGACAGTGCGTCCGTCCAAGCTGGAAGCACCGATCGACAAGATCCACCCCATGCCTTTCCCCGGCCTCAACATCGACAACGTGCCGTTCTTCGCCGCGATCGCCGCCGCAGCCCAGGGCAAGACCCTCATCCATGACTGGGTCTACGACAACCGCGCGATCTACCTCACCGACCTCAACCGCCTCGGCGGCCGCCTCCAACTGCTCGACCCCCACCGCGTCCTGGTCGAGGGCCCCACCCGCTGGCGCGCGGCCGAGATGATGTGCCCGCCCGCACTGCGTCCCGCCGTGGTCGTACTGCTGGCGATGATGGCGGCCGAGGGCACCTCGGTGCTGCGCAACGTATACGTCATCAATCGCGGTTACGAGGATCTGGCGGAGCGCCTCAACTCGGTGGGTGCGCAGATCGAGATCTTCCGCGACATCTGATCGGTAGGAGTGTCGCGCCCCTAGGAGATGAGGGGCACGACACTCCTAAATGCCTGCTGACCTGCTGTTACACACTTGCGGGACCCTCCATTGATCATCGCTGTTTTTCATCACCTTGTGCAACACGCGTGCAAGATGATCTCGAATGGTTGATGGTGCGTCAGAGATGTCTGAGTATCCGTCAGCCTTTACGGACCCGAGGCCATCGAAAGTGTGCAGCACCTCGTAGGCTGCGACCGCGCCCTCGTCGACGAGCAGGGACACCGCCTCGGTGAGGACGGCCTCAGCGCTGGGCTGGGCGAGCACCTGACGAGTGCGGTACGGGCCGTAGCCCGTAACACCGTAGCCCCACACCTGCGTGGCCACGAACGCCTCTGCCCAGCTCTCGGACTGCTCCGCGGCCCGGACCGCGGCCACGACCTCGGCTCGGCTCACCGAGGCCGAATCGGCCGCCGCCCGGTCGGCAAAGGTAGTGGGCCAGGGCGTTACGGCCATCCAGGTGGATGGCGCGTACGGGATGGTGTGAGGGCCACTTCCGTTCGCGTACCGCTGGCCGCGCTCCGGGTCGGCTAGCCACTGCCCCAGTGACTCCACCGCGCTTGTCGGCAGCAGCAATTCGAGCATCGTCTCATCGAGCTTGTCCGCCTGCCTCTGGTCGTACCTCATGGCTGTCGTCGCCCCCCATCTCCTCATGTGACGCGTCATAGTGGCATGTAGCGGTGACTGAGGCGCCACGCCGACCCCCTTCAGTTGGAGATCAGCGGCTTCGCTGTAGTTCGGGGACTGGTGGGTGGTGGTCGTGCTGTGGGGTGTCCGGCTTCGCGGGCGCGGTTGCGCCGCCGGTGGCAGGCGCGGGCGACGGTCTGGTGACAGCGTCGCCACCATGACCAGTGCAGGCCGTGGCGGATCCGCTCGGCCGGGGCGGGCTGGGGTGAAGCGTGCCGAGCTTGGCGTCGGGCACCCCGGTTGCTCAGGGGCCAGTCGAGACGGCCTTCGGAAGGTGGGGGAACCTCAGCTTGATATTTAACATTGCTCCCGTTTTGCGCGGAGATGTTCTGTTCGAGTTTCGAGGCGCTTCACGGTCTTCCCGGGCTCGTAGCGAGTAGCCGGTCTGCGGTTTCTTGAGCCAAGAGGTCGTCCTGGTCCGGGTCTTGAGGGTTTCGGCACGGCTGCGGGACGGGCGGTGGTCGCGCGGATGTGCCTGAACCCCCGGCGGACCCGGGCGGGGGTGAGTCGGTGTGCCGGGCGTGGTCTTTCCCAGGGGCGGCGGAGGTCCTCGGCGAGGGGGCGGGCGAGACGGAGCTGGGTGTGAACGGTGATGATCAGCCACGTCCATAGGTCGGCGACGGCCGGGTCGCGGACCTTCGGCGTGGTCCAGCCCAGGGTCTGTTTCCAGAACCTGAAGGTGTGTTCAAGATCGAACCTGCGCAAGAACGCTTGCCAGCGCACATCGATGTGAACCGCCCCGGGTTCGGTAGAGATCTCAGATCGTGGTGATGACCTGGGGTTTCTTGAGTTCGGTGTAGTAGTTGGCTTCGTATTCGACGGGCGGGATGTGCCCTATCTCACCGTGGAGTCGGCGGTGGTTGTACCAGTCGATCCACTCGGCGGTGGCCAGCTCGACCTGGGAGAGCGTCCTCCAGGGGCGCTGGGGCTTGATCAGCTCGGTTTTGAACAGGCCGATCGTGGACTCCATCAGGGCGTTGACGCTCCTATAGCTGTCAACTGGCTGTATTGGGTGTCTGTGGAGCAGGTCGGAGCAGGTGGTAGACCTCGCGTATGACGTAGCGCTTGAGGCAGCGGATGATCTCGCGTTTGGTCTTGCCTTCGGTGGTGCGGCGGGCGACGTAGGCGATCGTGGGCTGGTGGTATTGCATCCGGACGATGACGGTTCGGTAGATCGCTGCGTTCAGCTGTCGGTGGCCGCCGTGGTTGATGCGGTGCCTGCCGCTGGTCACGTCCGTCCGGCGGCAGCGCTTGCTGCGTGCCCGGCCAGGCGGTCGACAGATCAACGCCAGGACACCCGCGGGGTCAGTCGCAAGCAAGAGTCAGACCACCTCGGCCGGGGCTACCCGATCCTTGCGGGATCCGGTGCGAGAAGACTGACAGTCGTAGGCGTCACCGACGGATCCGATGCTCGCCGCGATGCCGGCGGCGTCCAGGTGTTCGGCGAGGCGGAAGCTCGTGTACTGCGACCCGGCGTCCGAATGATGTATCAACTCCCCTGGCTGGACGGGGTGTTGGTCGCGGTCGCGCTGCCAGATCGCCATCTCCAGGGCGTCCAGTACGAACACCGTCTCCTTCACCGTGGCGGCCGACCAGCCCACGATCCGGCGCGAGGAGGTGTCCACGACGAACGCGACGTAGACGACGCCGGCGAAGGTCTTCACGTGCGTGAAGTCGGCTACCCAGCAGCGGTTCGGGGCGCCGGCGACGAAGTCGCGGTCGACCAGGTCCGGGGCCCGCTCGGCCTGTCCGCCGGGGATCGTGGTGATGACGCGTTTGCCGCGCACCGCGCCCTGGATGCCGAGCTCGCGCATCAGGCGCTCGACGGTGCAGCGGGCCGCCGCATGTCCCTGCCGGTTCAGCTCGCGCCAGATCTTCCGGGCCCCGTAGACACGGTAGTTGGACGTGTAGACCTCCTGGATCCTCTCCTTGAGCTCCTCGTCGCGCACGGAACGGGCAGAGGGAGTTTCGAGGCGTTTCTTGTGGGCGTAGTACGTGGAAGGGGCGATCTGGCAGTCGTGTGCGGTGAGCGTTCTGCAGATCGGCTCGACGCCGCCGAAGCGGTCCCGGTACTCGTCGATGAACGCTACGAGCGCGTGTGTGGCCGGTCGAGCTCGGCCGCGAAGAAACTCGCCGCGGCCTTCAGGATCTCGTTCGCCCGCTTCAGCTCGGCGCTCTCCTTCTTCAACGCCTTGAGCTGGGCGGATTCCTCCGTCGTCGTCCCCGGCCGCGTCCCCGCGTCGATCTCGTACTGCTTCACCCAGTTCCGCAACGTCTCGCGGGAACCGATGTCGAGCTTGTCCGCCACCGCCTGCAGGGCGGCCGTCTCGTTCGGGTAGTTGTCGCGCACCTCGGCGACCATGCGCGCCGCGCGACGGCGCAGCTCAAGCGGGTAACGGGAGGGTCGTGCCATGACTCAATCCTTTCACGGAATCGAGTCTCTACCTGACACGGGGCGGTTCAATGTCTGTGCTGGTCATGCCGGTGCGCGAGGACCACAGCCAGACCGGCTTCGGATCGTGGTCGCCCGGTAGGTGGTCGACCTTCAGGCGGATCAACGTGCCGTGGATCAAAGGGAGTTCACCCTCGTGGTCGAGCCAGGGGCCGTGGGCCTGCAGCCGGGGGTGCATCCGGTCCCAGGCCAGGGCCTCGGCCCTGCCGTAGCGCGTGGTGTCGCTTGTTGTGGTGGCGTCGGGGCTGTGCCAGGAGTCCGGCTTGGCGAAGGTAAGGACGCCGCCGTGTTTGCGCGGCTGCCCGCCGCGCGGCCCGGAGCGGCGGGGGCCGGCGTCGCGGAGCATGACCCGGTCCGAGCGCAGCCGGCCGACGAGCTCGACGGGCAGGTCGGACAGGAGGTGGGCGAGGCGGCAGACGTCGTAGCCCGCGTCCGTCACGATCAGGACGTCCGGCATCCAGGGCTGCCAGTGCCCGGCCTGTACGAGGCGCACGAGGACTTCCCGGAGCTGGGCGGCGGTCACGGCGATGGCGTCGTCGGCCGGGCCCAGCCGGACCGCGTCCAGCACCGCCGTCCAGGAGGTCCGTCCTGTCTCCAGGGCGGCGACGATCGAGTACGGCCAGCCCGGGATCATCTGGTCCGAGCTGCGGCCACGTCCGTAGACGTGGCAGAACAGCAGGTCCGGGCTGGTGGGGGCGTCCGGGCGCAGCCAGTTGCTCACATCGACCGCGAGGACGATCCGTCCGTCGGCGGCCCTCGGCAGCGGGGTGGAGGCCAGCAGCCGACGCAGCCGGGTCGGCTCCAGCCAGCCGTTGTTCAACGCGCCGTACATCGCGCCGTGCCCGCGCGGATGCTCGGCGAGCAGCGTGAGTTCGGGCAGCGAGACCACCGGACCGTCCACACACAGCACGGCGTCCGTCAGGTCGAAGAGCGCGTCCGCGCGAGAGTAGAGGCAGTCGTAGAACTCAACCCGAAAGCAGGACAAGATACCCAACGCGTCACCTGCGGGCGCGTCGACGGGGACACTCATGGGCAGCGGCCGTTCTCTCGTGCTTCGTTACTCGACATCTCGAAGCGTGGAGAACGGCCGTCTCCGCTGTCCCCTGAAAAACCGCAGATCAGCAGGTCGGGTGACCTGCGAGGTTAAACGCAATGCCGTTGACATAGGTTGCTGATGGTGGTTCAACGGATACAGGGGGTGGTGTCCGTGGCTGTTCGGCTGGTGGACCGTGTGGTGTTGGGAGACCTGACGGCGGTTTATCCGCCGGAGTTGGTGGATGTGGTCCTGTCCAAGACGGAGTCGCGGGAGGCCCGGGTCCGGCTGTTACCTGCGCGGCTGATGGTGTACTTCATGCTCGGCAAGGCGTTGTTCTCCCCGGATCCGTACCGGGAGGTGCTGCGCAAGCTGGCGGAGCCGGCCCGGCGGGATGGCGGGTGGGGTGGGTGGCGCATCCCGGACAAGGCAGCGGTTTTCCGGGCGCGGAAGAACCTCGGTGTCGCCCCGTTGCGTGAGCTGTTGGCACAGGTGGGGCCGGGAGTGGCGGACGAGTCGACGCCGGGGGCGTTCTGGCGGGGACTGCGGTTGATGGCGATCGACGGCACCACGCTCGAGGCGGCCGACACTGCGGCCAACGAGGAGGCGTTGGGTCGGCCGGCGGCCCGGACGGGGGGACCGTCGGGGTACCCACTGGCCCGGGTGGTGGCGCTGATCGAGTCCGGGACGCATGTGGTCACCGATGCCGAGGTCGGGCATTACCGGTCCGGTGAACGGGGCCTGGCGGCCGAGCTCGCCCGCAGCCTGCGGCCGGGGATGCTGGTACTGGCAGACCGGGGCCTGCCCGGGGTGCATCTGTGGAAGCAGCTCGCGGCAACCGGCGCCGACCTGCTGTGGCGGGTGCCCAAGCTGTGGAAACTGACACCCGAACAGGTCCTCGCGGACGGTTCGTGGATCGCCACCGTGCACGGCGGCCGGGGCCGCAGCAGGCAACCGGTCCAGGACGTGCGCGTCCGGGTGGTCGAGTACGTCCTGGACGATGCCGGCCGCGCCCCGGACGAGCACTACCGACTCGCCACCACGCTCATGGACCCAACCGCGGCCCCAGGCCGGGAACTGGCCGCGCTGTACGCGGAGCGGTGGGAAGCGGAGACCACCCTGGCCGAATGGAAGACCACCCAGATCGGCTCCGGCAACGTGCTGACCAGCAAGAGCCCCGACCTGGTAGAGCAAGAGATCTACGCGCACCTGGCCGTTCACACCGCACTGCGGTCCCTGATGCACACCGCAGCCCTCCACCACGCCACCCCGATCGATCCCGACCGGCTGTCCTTCGCCGCCGCCCTGCGCGCCGCCCGCCGCAGCGTCACTTCGCTGACCGGCGCTTTTCCCCCCTGAGCACCTGACCGCCGAGATCACCCACTTCTGCACCGAGCTGTGGCAGGAAATCAACCCACCCCGACGGCTGCGGACCGTCCTACGCCAGGTCAAACGCAAGATGTCCAAGTTCCCAGCCTGGAACCCCGGCCGTCCCAAACCTGTACAGCCGACCAGGACGTCACACCAAGCAGTCAAGATCATCCCAGCCGTGAAACCGCCACCGGATCCCTAAAGTCAACGGCATTGAGGTTAAACATCAAGCTCAGGTCGGTAGCAAGCCGTTCAGTCTCACGATCGGGGCACTTCCTCACGGGCTCGTCTGATTGAGCGTGGTGGTGGGCTCCGAAGAATGGGTAGTGCTCAGCTTCGGGTGCGTATGGGATTGGCCGAACTTCGGCGCCACCTAAGCTCGTTCGCAGCGTGGCTACGGACAGCAGGAGCATCCGGGGCGGCAGCCGCACGCGTCCGCCTTGGCGACCGGTTCGCCCCTGGGTGCTGCGGCGGGTACCGGAGCCGCGCAGCACCCCTTCCCCTCCCAGGCGTCGCGGCCTTCCCTGACCGCGATGGCGGCGATGACGAGGGCGGCGATGGGGTCGGCCCAGGACCAACCGAAGAGGCTGTTGGCGAGGAGCCCGACGAGCAGCACGGCGGAAAGGTAGGTGCACAGGAGGGTCTGTTTGGAGTCCGCGACGGCGGAGGCGGAGCCGAGTTCGCGGCCGGCGCGGCGCTGGGCGGCGGAGAGGAAGGGCATCACGGCCAGGGAGAGGGCGGCGAGGACGATGCCGACCGTTGAGTGTGCGGCCTCGCCCGTGCCGGTGAGGGCTCGTACGGACTCGACGGCGACGTAGGCGGCGAGGGCGAAGAAGGAGACCGCGATGATCCGGAGGGTGGTCTTCTCGCGGGCCTCGCGTACGGCGTTGTCGCGGGCGGAGAACTGCCAGGCGACCGCGGCGGCGGAGGACACCTCGATGATCGAGTCGAGGCCGAAGCCGATCAGGGCGGTGGAGGAGGCTAGGGTGCCGGCGGTGAGGGCGACGATCGCCTCGATGATGTTGTAGGTGATGGTCGCGGCGACCAGGAGGCGGATGCGCCGGGTGAGTGCATCGCGGCGGGCCGGGGACGGGCCCAACGATATGGATATGTCGGCGGCCATCAGCAGCAACCCTTCCCGTCGGCGTCCGGGCAGGTACGGTCCGCCTCGACGGCGACCACGGCGGTGCGAAGGTCGTCCAGCGCGTGGCCGAGGCGCTCGTCGGCGAGTTCGTAGCGGGTACGGCGGCCGTCGGGGACGGTGACGACCAGGCCGCAGTCGCGCAGGCACGCCAGGTGGTTCGACAGGCGGGTGCGGGAGATTCCGAGCGTGTCGGCCAGGTCTGCGGGGTAGGCGGGAGCCTCCCGCAGGGCGAGCAGGATGCGGCAGCGGATGGGGTCGGCGAGCGCGCGGCCGAATCTGGCCAGCACTTCGATGTCGGGGGCGATGGTCAGCACAGCCATGACAGTACACGATATCCTGAATCCAAAGGTAGATGGATTCAGGATGCCGTGACTCTCGGGATGGTTGGGGCTCCTGCTCGCGGAGCCCGTGCCGGGGTGCGCTCAGGCTTGGGCTTGTGCCCCGGCCTCGGGTGCCGGTGTGGTGCGGCGCGCGAAGGCGAGGCCGGCGCCGAGGGCGGTGAGGAGAGTGAGGGCCGCGTAGCCGTAGCTGAGCGTGGCAGCGGTTGCGACGGCGGCGACGAGAAGGGGGCCGCCAGCGTCGCCGAGTTCCCGGCCGAGTTCGGCCGCACCCATGGTCTGCCCCATGCGCTCCTCGGGAGTGCTGGTGGCGAGGGCGGCGAAGCCGAGGGGGGTGATGAGGCCGGTGCCGACGCCGATCAGAGCGGCTGAGGTGAGGACGCCCACGAGTCCGGGCAGCATGGCGCAGGCGAGGCCGGCGGCGGTGAGGGCCAGGCCGGCGGTGAGGCCGGTTCCGGTGGTGAGGCGGCCGTTGTCGAGGGCGCGGCCTGCGGCGGGTTGGACGAAGGCGGCGGTGGCGGCGAGGACCGAGACGGCGGCGCCGGTGGCGATGGTGCCGAGTCCGGCTGCGGCGCCGGTGACGGGCAGGAAGCCGACGCCGACAGAGAGGGCGGCGGTCGCGGCGGCCAGGGCGGCGGTGGGGCCGAGGAAGACCGGGTCAGCCAGGCGTCGCGCGAGGTCGAGGACGGTCTGCCGCTGCTTGGGCAGGGGCGGTGCGGCCGGGACGGCGACGGTGGCCCAGAGGGCGACGGCGGCGCCGAGGGCGGCGAGCACGACGAACAGGAGGCGCAGCCCGCCGGCCCAGACCAGGAGGCCGCCGAGGAGCGGGCCGAGTGTGTAGCCGATGGACTTGTAGAAGCCGTAGCTGCCGAAGGCCCGGCCGCGCTTGGCTGAGGGGTTGAGGCGGGCGACGAGCGCGGAGGCCGAGGGGGAGAAGGCGGAGGCGGCGGCGCCCTGTCCGAGGCGGGCGGCCCACAGCCAGCCGGAACTGTCGGCTATGGCGTAGAGGGCGGAGGCGGCGGCGAAGGCGACGAGGCCGCCGACGAGGACGGGTTTGGCGCCGATCCGGTCGGCGAGGGTGCCGAAGACGGGCTTGAGGATGACCTCGGCTCCGTCGTAGAGGGCGAGCAGTCCGCCCAGGACGAGCAGGGAGGTGACGGCGTCGTCGGAGAAGCCGCCGAGGTTGGCGGCGATGCCGTGCGCTCCGGACGCGGTGGTGAAACCGGCCGCGTACAGGGGCCACATGCGGCGCGCGGGCGGCACTTCGGTGGGCGTGGTGGCGGTCATCGGGGGTCCCCCGCGGTCTCGTGCAGGGCGGCGAAGACGCGCTCGGCGTAGTCCTCGCAGACGGCGGCGCAGGTCTTGAGCCGGGCCGCGGCCTCGGCGGCCTCGGGGGCGCCGAAGACGTCACGCGCGGTCAGGTCCCGGTGCCAGCGACGTAGCCGCTCCAGGGACTGTTCCTCTTCCTCCAGTTCGGCCAGGGTGAACTTGGCGTTGCGGATCTCCTTGGCGATCTCGGCCTCGAACTTCCCGCAGTCGGCGAGGAACTCGGCCCAGTCCGCCGACCGGGCGGCGTTGAACAGCTCTCGGAAGCGGGCGGCGTCACCCGGACCGCGCCCCGTGGCGTTGAGGCTGAGGGCCTGCCCGCCGGCCTTCTCGGTCAGCTCCAGGGCTCGGGCGACGCCACCGGCGAAAACGGGCACGTCGGGCACAGCCCAGACGCCCTGCCCGATCGACAGCGCGCCGATGCGGCGCAGCTCGCGCCAGACGGCGACCCGGTGGCGGGACGGTTCCGCGGGGATCTTGACGACGAGAACGAGCCACCGCTCGTTCGACGCCGATTCAGTGTTCGACACGTGGGGAAATGTAGCAGTCGTTACATTGTCTTGTGTGTTCCGGTGGTCGGCTGCGGCTCAGGGAGGCGAGGAGGGGCGCGAGGCCGCGGTTCAACGGATTCGGTCTGTACGAGATATGGCGTACCGTCCGGCGGTCGTGCACACTGCGCAACGCGCGTAGAAGTGACATGCGGAGGAAACCTTCCGGTCCCCCGCATGCAACCCGGCGCGCCTAGAACTGTCCTGCCGCCACGGAGTGTTCCCCCCGCACCCCCCGGTGCGGTGCTCCGCGAACCGTCCGCAACCGCTCGCGAAAGGCCCCCCATGTCACCTCGTCACATACCTTCCAGACGCCCACGCCGTACCGCCGCGCTCGGCGCCGCCTTCCTGGCCGCCGCCGTGACGCTGGCAACGCTCACCACCGCCCCCGCGGCGAAAGCCGCCGCCACGGTTCCGTCGCAGGGATCCCCGACGCACCTCGACGTCGGCAACTGGAACGTCGAGTGGTTCGGTGCGCCGGACCTCGGCCCGACCGACGAGGCGCTGCAGCAGCAGAACGTCCGCGACGTCATGGCGGGCGCGGACATGGACGTGTGGGGCCTGTCCGAGGTCGTCAGCACCTCGGCGTTCGACACACTCGTGGCCGGCATGCCCGGGTACACCGGGGTCGTGGCCAACGACCCGATCGTGACGAACGGCGCGCAGTACTACTCGGACTTCGGCGACACCGAACAGAAGGTCGCCCTCGTCTGGCGCTCCAGCATGGCCACCCTGGTGAGCGCGAAGGTCATCCTGACCGGCCAGAACAGCAACTTCGCCGGCCGCCCGCCGGTGGAGTTCACGCTGCGCGGCACGTTCGACGGTGTCACCCGGGACCTCGTCTTCATCGTCCTGCACGCGAAGGCAGGCTCCACCCAGGACGCGTGGAACCTGCGCAACCCCGCGTCGCAGGCCCTCAAGTCCTACCTCGACACGACCCACCCCGCGCAGAACGTCTTCGTCATCGGTGACTGGAACGACGACGTCGACACCTCCATCACACCCGAGAAGGCATCGCCCTACGCCAACTTCGTCAACGACACGGCCCGCTACACGTTCCCGACGCGCGCCCTGTCGCTCGCCGGCGTGGCATCGACGACCAGCTACCCGGACTTCATCGACCACCAGCTCACCACCAACGAGGTGCAGGCGAAATACGTCGCCGGCTCGGCGACCGCCTTCCAGCCCCAGCCCTATGTACCGAACTACGCGACGACGACCAGCGACCACTACCCGGTACTGGCCCGCTACAACTTCGTCCCCGGCGGTGGCGGCGGACCCGCCAACGTCATCATCAACGAGGTGCTGGCCAACGAACCCGGCAGCAGCACCGCCGGCGAGGCCATCGAGATCGTGAACACCGGTGGCACGGCCGCCAGCATCGCCGGCTGGACCGTCCAGGACGGGTCGGCAGCGCGACACACTTTCGCGGCCGGCACGACGCTGCAACCCGGCAAGGCCATCACCGTGTTCGGCGCCAGCTCCGCGATCCCGGCTGGCATCGTGGGGGTGGCAGCCAGCACCGGCGGCCTCAACCTGTCCAACAGCGGTGACCAGGTCATCCTGCGCGATTCGGCCGGAGCGACGGTCCAGTCGATGACCTACTCCTCGAGCCAGGCGAACTCCGACGGGGTGTCCCTCAACCGGAGCCCCGACGGCTCGGCGACCGGCGGCTGGGTCAAGCACGACACCATCAGCTCACTGACCCGCTCGCCCGGCCAGCGCGCCGACGGAACGGTGTACTAAGCCCCGACCCACCAGCCTGACTTCGACGTGACCGTTCAGCGGAGTTCGGGCTGTTCGGCACGTGGAGGGCGTGCGGGAGCCGTTTGTCTGCCCAGAGCTTCCACATGCGCACAGGTCTCTGGCCATCGTGGTCAACGGGCCCGGCCCGGGGAAGGCCCGATACGGCTTTTCCCGGGCCGACCGCAGCCACCCGTCGTCGGTGGCGTGCCTTCTCGCACAAGGGCCGCTTCCGGCCGGGAAGGTCGGGGAGCTGCAAGGATGTGGTGCGGACGAACTCCATGTAGCAGGGTGCGCCACGGGAGCTCGTAGCTCCAGCCGTGGGCGTCAGCGAGCTCCCGTGTCCAGCCACTCGTCGCCACGACAGCCGGCAGTTCCCGCCGGCTTTGGGGTTTCACGTCGACGATCACCGGACCGCTGGTGGTCAGCAGGAGGAAGTCCGGCACGTGCCTGCGGATCTCGCCGTCGACCACCGCCTTCAAAAGGAATGGCTGGGCAACGATGTGCCACACGAGGTGATCGAAATCGGCGTACAAGAGCCGGGCGAGTTCGAGACGGGACTCGTAGACCACGTGGTCGCGCATCGTGGAAGACCAGTAGGTGCCGGAATAGTGCTTCTGCCCCTGATACCAACGAAAGGGCCGCCACGGGGCGGCTGTCTGCAGGCGCGAGACGGACGCGGCAGACCAAGGCTCATCTTCGAGGACGCTGCCATCCGGAAGGCGGATGCTCACAGCCGCATCGGACAGGTCCATACGCCCCCTCACAGCCAAGACGCGCGCCTACAGGCCCAGCGTTCTACGATGATGGGGTGCCTGGAAGCGCTCAGACCTGGCGGCACTCGAACGAGTGACGCTTCTGAAGTGCGCGTCTCAGGTACGTGGCCAAATGGCCACACGATGGCTGGTTGGTCTGAGAGTGCGGTTCGCGCCGTGATGCCGGGTTTGGTGTCGCTCGATGGGGTGACGTTGGAGCATGTCTGCCGGTCAGGCGTTCGGGGTTCGCTTGGGTGGCCGGATGAGTGACCGCAAGCCGTACCCGAGTGATCTCACCGACGAACAGTGGCAGTTGGTCGAGCCCGTGATCAGTGCCTGGAAGGCCGAGCACCCCTCGGCCACCGGTCACCAGGGTAGATACGCGATGCGGGAGATCGTCAACGCGATCCTCTACCAGAACCGCACCGGCTGTCAGTGGCAGTACCTGCCGCACGATCTGCCGCCGAAGAGCGCGACGTACTACTACTTCGCCGCCTGGCGCGAGGACGGCACCGACCAGACCGTTCACGACCTCCTGCGCTGGCATCTGCGCGAGAGCCGGAAGCGATTAGCCGACCCGAGCCTGGTGGTCCTGGACACCCAGAGTATCCACGCGGCTGTCGGTGTCCCGGCCGGTACGACGGGCAAGGACGCCTCGAAGAAGGTGCCGGGCAGGAAGAGATGCCTGGCCGTGGACGTGCTGGGCCTCGTCGTCGAGGCCGTCGCCCTGCCGGCGTCCGCGCACGACAACACCGCCGGCATCGCCCTCCTGGACGGCGTGGCCGCGCAGACCGACACCGTGCGCAAAGCCCTGGTCGACCAGGGCTTCAAGAAGAGCGTCGTCGACCACGGCAAGACCCTGGGCATAGACGTCGAGATCGTCGAGCGCAACCCGGCCGACAAAGGCTTCGTCCCGCAGGCCAAGCGGTGGATCGTGGAGCAGACGAACGGGATCCTGATGTTCTACCGCCGTCTCGTGCGTGACTACGAACACCGGCTCGCCTCCTCCCGCTCGCGGGTGTTCTGGGCGATGACGTCGGTCATGGCCGCCGCCTCACCGGCACCACCCTTCCCTCCTGGAGGAACGCGTGAGCGAGATCCCCCAGTTCAAGGCCGTACTGGCCCACGTCGAGGCCCGGGAGAGCGAGGTCGCCGGGCAGGCTGGCCGACTCCGGGACCAGATCGCCGAACTCACCACACGCCTACGCGAGTTCGAAACCGAGAGCGAGCATCTGCAGATCACCCGCAAGACCCTCCTCAGCCTCCCCGCACCGGCACCGGTCGACGACCCACTCCGCGCCGAGGTGCCAGAACACCCCGCCTACCAGCAGATTCTCACGACCCTCGCCGACACCGGCCATCCGATGCGGGCCCGCGACATCTGCGAGGCCCTCGACCTGCCGATCCTGCCGAAGAACACCGAGGGCATCCGGTCCAAGCTGAAACGCCTGGTCGCCCGCGGCATCCTCACCGAACCCGAGACCGGCCTGTTCACACAGCCCCACCCTTGAGCACCAGCCCACCCTACCGAGCAGGGCACCTCACCCAGACCTCATCGCGAAACAGGCATCACGGCGCGAACCGCACTCTGAGATCTGGCCAGGGAAGCTGAGTAGCTGTTGTCGTACCGATCTTGGGGTTTGTCGATCGAACGGGAGTCCCGATTGGGTGGTCGCGGGGTACTCGGTGCATACGAGCAGGGCCTCCTGAACAGCTCGTTGGTGTCGAATCACCGAGCAACATCAGGAGGCCCTGGTGCCGCAGTGTTCCGTGTCGATGGCCGGGCAGTCCAGTTCGGTCGCCCTGAGTGTGACTGCTTGGCTCACCGGTTCGGAAACGCCGCCGACAACGGGACGCGGCAGCCGCGTTATCCGACGGACATGACGGACGTGGAGTGGGCAGCGGTCCGGCCGTTGCTGCCGGTGCCTGGCTGGATGCGCGGTCGGGGTGGCCAGCCGGAGGCGTATTGCCACCGGGTGGTACTCGATGCCATTCGCTACCTGGTCGACAATGGCATCAAGTGGCGGGCGATGCCGGCGGATTTCCCGCCGTGGGACCGGGTATATGCGTTCTTCCGCCGCTGGCGCGACCACGGCATGGTCAAGGAGTTCCACGACCGGCTGCGCGCCAAGGTCCGCGAGAGGCAGGGGCGTGACGCGGAGCCGACAGCCGGTGTGATCGACTCGCAGTCCGTCAAGGCGGACGCCGTCGTCGGGTCGGACAGCCGCGGGTTCGACGGCGGCAAGCTGATCAACGGGCGCAAGCGGCATGTCGTGGTCGACACGCTCGGTCTGCTGCTGGGCGTGATGGTCACCGCCGTGGACACCGGCGACCGCACCGCCGCCCAGGTCCTGCTTGAGCAGGTGGCCGACGCGCACCATCGGCTCGCCCTGGTTTGGGCCGACGGCGGCTACACCGGCAGCCTCGTCGAGTACTGCCTGGCCACGCTCGCGCTGATCCTGGCCATCGTCAAACGCAGCGACGACCAGAAAGGGTTCGTGGTGCTGCCCAAGCGGTGGATCGTCGAGCGGTTCTTCGCCCACCTGATGCGCACCCGCCGCCTGGCGCGCGACTTTGAACGCCGCACCACCAGCGCCGAGGCGATGGTCTACTGGTCGATGACGTTGCTCATGACGCGCCGCCTGGCCCGCTCACGCCCGCAGCCAGCGTGAACCGGCCCGGCGCGGGCTCGGCCAGCCAGCCGCGCGCGACCAGGCGTTTCGCCTTCGACCGCAGTGCCTCCACCCGCGCCGGCACCACGTCCATGCCGAACGCTGCGGCCATCTCCTGGCAGGTCAACAGCCCTTGACCGAGCCGGGCTCGGTCCGCGAGCACCTGCAGGATGCGCTGGTAGTCCAACGACAGCACCGACCAGGACAGCCCCTCACGCCACACCGGCACCTGCGACTTCGGCTTCACCGCATCCCGGGGCGCCGACGGCGTGTCCGCATCCCGCACATCCGGGGTGATCTCCGTGTCGGCGATGTCGCCGCCGTCCGGAGCCAGCACCGTATCGACCCGCCTGCGGGCGATCACCCACTCCTGCCATTCCAGCTCGGCCACGGCCAACTCAGCCTGGATGCGATCGGCCTCCTCACGCAGCTCGTCCATGCGACGACGAGCACCCAGCTCACGCTGTTCCAACATCCCAACCACCGACGGCATCCACGACCTCCCGGGGAGCGACAGCACGACAGGCCACTACTCCCACGGGATCTCCGACCCTACGCCCGACCAGCGGAAACGCAGCCCTCAAGTCCGGAAAGACAACAGCTTCTCACCCCGAGGTGTCGTCGATCGTCCCCCGTCCGGACAGGTCGGCGTGCACGATAGTGGCTGCTGCGGCCGTCAGCGCGACGGCGGCGATCGCATGAGCGGTGGAGTACGACCAGGTCAGCGTTACGGCAGCACCTCCCGCGGCCCCCAGCATGTAGGCGAGGAAGACCAGGGAGAGCAGCCGCACACCACGACGGGCGGCTCGTCCGCGGTCCTGGACAGCACGGGTGATCAAGGCGACCAGGGTGCTGGTCAGGGTCGTCGTTGACACCCCTTGCAGAGCGATCCGCGCCGCGTAGAGGCTCTGTACTCCCATGGCGGCCGCGATGAGCAGCACGGGCACCTGATGGGGAGCGGCGGTGGCTGCGGCGGCCACGAGCAGGGCCGCTTCCACGACGAGCAGGAACCAGCGGCTGGCCGCCAGCGCCCGCCATGCCCTGCCGAGCCCCCGAAGGCTCTGGTGGCCGAGCACGGCCGCCAGAAGGACTCCGGCGCAGAATCCGCAGATCGAGGCCAGCGGGCCGCTTGTATCGGCCACTGCCCGCCCCAGGTCCGGGTGGTGCAGAGAGCGTTCGGTGAGGCGGGCGGCGAGGAACACGGCATTGCCGGTCTGGTTCGCGACGAAGACCCGGCTGGGCCCCGTGTACGCGGCGGCGTCCACCCAGCCTGCGACGGCGGTAAGCAGCACCATCAGGCCCTTCAGTGGCCCGACGAGACCGGGACGCTTCCCGAGCATGGTGAGAGCGTCGCCTTGGGGGTCAGGGGGTGACGATGTCGAAGTGGGGGTTCGGGGTGTCCAGGAGCCCCAGGAGGCGCCGGAGTGCACCGGGATCGCCCTGGGTGGGAATATCTTCCTGGGCACCGTTGGCGAGTGCGAGGAGTTGGAGTCTGGTCAGGGTGAGGGTGGTGTGTGCGTCGCCGGCGGGCGGCTGGCCGGGCGGTGTGCTGCGGTGGGTGAGGGCGCCGTGGGAGAGCGTCAGGCGCCACGTCTGCTGCTCATCCGTCACCCGCAGGTCCAGCACCAGGTGTTCGTCCCAGGCTCGGGGGCCGTCGACGCGGACAGCCATGGTGTCGAGGATCTGGTCGACGGTCAGGGCTGCAGCCATCCGGGAGTGGAGGGTGACGGGGGCGGGACGGCAGATCAGTTCCAGGGCGCCGGTGAGGTAGATGTTGCGCCAGGTGGCGTTCTCGGCGCCCTGGCCGAGCCGTTGGTAGACGGAGGCCAGGGCTTCCCGCGCTTCGACGCAGTCCGGTTCGGCGAAGACCGCGTGGTTGAGAAGCGTGGCGGCGAAGCGCAGGTCGCCCTGGGCCGCGTACTCCCGGGCGCGAGCCGTCACCGCGGCGGAACCGCCGTAGTCGGCGACGTAGCGGCGGGCCAGATCGACGGGCGGGTGCTCCCACAGATGTGCGGGGTTGCCGTCGTACCAGCCCATGTAGCGCTGGTAGATCGCTTTGACGTTGTGGCTCACCGACCCGTAGTAGCCGCGTACGGACCGGATGGCCTCGAGCGACGGTGGCAGCCTGACCTGCTCGGCGATCTCGGTACCGGTCAGCCCTTTGTTGGTCAGACGTAGCGTCTGGTCGTGCAGATAGGCATACAGGTCCCGTTGGGCCGTGAGGAACTCGGCGATGGCATCGGTCTCCCAGGTGGGCCAGTGGTGGGAGGCGAAGGCGACGTCCGCCTCCGGGGCGAACAGGTTCAGTGCCTCGTCGAGGTAGCGGGCCCAGAGGCGCGCGTCGCGGATCTCGGCGCCGCGCAGGGTGAGCACGTTGTGCATGGTGTGGGTGGCGTTCTCGGCCATGCACAGCGCGCGCCGCTCCGGCAGGAGGAAGTTCATCTCCGCCGGGGCCTCGGTGTCCGGCGTGAGCTGGAACACGAGCCTGACGCCGTCGATGACCTCTTCCTGCCCGGTTCGGGTGACGTCACGCGTGGGCGGAATGAAGGTGATGGTGCCCTTGGAGACGGCCATACCCAGACCACAACCGACCTGACCCGTGGGGGACTCCTCCAGCAGAATGCCGTACATGTAGGACGCGCGACGGGACATCGCGGGGCCGGCGTAGACGTTCTCACTGACCAGGTGCTCGGCGAATCCGCGCGGGGCGATCACCGGTACGTCACCAGCGCCGTCGGGTAGTACACCGCCCGCTCCGCCGCAGTGATCGGTGTGGCTGTGGGTGTAGATCACCGCGGTGACGGGGCGCTCGCCTCGATGAGCGCGATACAGGGCGAGTGCGGCCGCGGCCGTCTCGGCGGAGATGAGCGGGTCGACGACGATCACACCGTCGGTGCCCTCGATGAGAGTCATGTTCGCCAGGTCGAGATTGCGGACCTGATACACACCCTCGGTAACCTCGTAAAGGCCCTGTTTGGCGCAGAGCTGGCTCTGACGCCACAGACCGGGATGCACGGTGTCCGGGCAGTCGGGGGTGTCGAGGAAGGCGTACGCGTCGGAGTCCCAGACCACCTGCCCGTCCTCATGGGTGATCCGCGCAGGGGACAGCGCGGCCACGAAACCGCGGTCGGCCGCGGTGTCGTCACGGAGCCATGGATCGTGGCCGGAGCGTCTCGTCATGCCCGCATGCTAGGGATGTGGCCCGACCGCAGGACTCTGGCACGAGAGGGGTGGATATGGGTTCACCCGTCTCACCCACAGTCAGCACACTCCTCGCCGGGTCCTGCGGGTCGGTGAGCCAGTGGACGACGTCGGCGTCGGTCATCCGGATCGCCTGCGTTTCGCGGGCGTCGCCGCCCGTCCACGATCGAGCGGATCGAGCAGAGGGTACGGAGACACATCGCTCCCCAATCTCGGTGCTCAGCCGCTCAACGCCATCGGCGCGGAAGCCCTGCGGCACTGGAAGAAGCGGCTGGAGAAGGACCTCGGTCCGACCTCCATCCGTCTGGTTTGGGCGACGCTCTCCAGCGTCCTCCAAGCCGCAGTCGAGGACCGTCGCCTCGGACGCAACCCATGTCGGTCGAGCACGGTCGGTCCTCCGCCCGCCGCACCCGGCAGGGTCGAGGCGTGGCCGCCCGAACGGGTCTTGGCGGTACGGGAGGCCCTGCCGGATCGCTACCGGCTCCTCCTCGTGATCGGAGCAGGTCTCGGGCTCCGCCAAGGGAGGCACTCGGTCTCTCATCGGACGACATCGACTTCGAGAAGGAAGTCGTGCATGTCCGGCGGCAGGTCAAGATGGTGCGGGCGAAACTGTGCTTCGCGCTCCCCAAGGGCGGCAAGGTCCGGGACGTGCCGCCGCCATCCAGCGTCGCCCGGGCATCCGGCAGCACAGGGAGCAGTTCGCGCCGGTGCCGGTCACGCAGCGTGGCCCGTAGCCCGCCGCAGGCCCAAAGGCCCAGAGCTGCCGCCGCACCCCATCCCGCCCCGCTAAGTAGCAGGTCAGGCGGCGTGCGGCGGCACTCGCGCATCAAATGTCGCGGAAGAGACCAGCGGACGCGGTGACCTGCGGGGGCTTGCTGACGTAGGTCGTTGACCTGCGTGAATGCCCTTTCGGTTGTTTCACGATCGTGCTGCCTGATGCGGCCGGAAGTCCCAGGAAAGTCCCAGAGAACTCCCACGGGCAGGAGCCACTCTCTCGGCTCTGTACAGGGCATACGGGTGCGCTGTGGGCTGGTGCTCGTAGATCGACGGTCTGACCCGAATGAACGGCAACGCGCACTCCTTGAGCGCGGCCTCCCCATCGCCGCGGCCGACAGCACCGTCGGCGACTACCTCACGTACTGGTTGAACAACGTCGCCGTTCACCAGCTCCGCGAGAACACCCACACTCGCTACGCGGCCTGCGTCCGCCTCCATCGCATCCCCGGCCTCGGCAAGAAGAAGCTCGCGCGGCTCACCGCACGCGACGTACGCGCCTTCCTCGACGGGCTCCGCACCACCTGCCAGTGCTGCACTCAGGAACGGGATACGGCCCGGCGTTCCTGCTGCGCCATCGGCCACTGCTGCGCCAAGACGCTGTCGCCGCTGACGGTGACCTACGTCCATTCGGTCCTCAAGTCGGCCCTGGAGCACGCCGTCCGCGAGGACGAACTGCCGCGCAATGTCGCCCGAAACGTCAAGACCACCGCGCCCCGCCCCGGACGCTTCCGGCCCCTTACCGCGGCTGAGGCCCGGCAGTTCCTCCAGGCGGCCAGCGATGACCGGCTCCACGCGCTGTACCGACTCGCCGTGCGCACCGGGCTCCGCAAGGGCGAACTCCTCGGCCTGCGCTGGGAAGACCTCGACCTCGACGGTGGCACGGCCAGCATCCACCGCTCCCTCCAACGCACCTGCACCAGCGGCCTGACCGTCCTGCACACCAAGACCCGCGCTGTCGAACGCCGCATCGCCCTCCCCACCGAGTGCATCCACTCGCTGAAGAGCCACCAAGAACGACAGCACGAAGAGCGCCAGGCCGCCGGAATAGGCTTGACGGACAGCGGGCTCGTCTTCACCCCGACCGGCAGCCCCCTTGACCCCGCCAACCTCACCCGCCGTTTCGGCCGCCTCCTCAGCCGGGCAGGGATCCGCCGCATCCGCTTCCATGACCTTCGGCACTCGACTGCGACCCTGCTCCTGGAACAGGGCGTTGACCGCGTCGTGATCAAGGAAATCCTCGGCCACGCCCACATCGGCGTCACCGCCGGCGTCTACGCCCACGTACGGCTCCGCCTGCAACGCCAAGCCATCGACGCCCTGGGCAACGCCCTCAGCCTGACCGACGGCGACCGTGACGACCCACCCACCGCAGCAGTCGTCCGCTGGCGTTGCCGTCAAACGCCACAGGAGTCCCGCCGGAATTTCCTTCCGACGGGGCTTCTCGATTCCCTCAGATCTCTTATCGGGACGCTTTACTGGCTTATAGATCCCTGGCCTGATGCCCCATTGTCGTGGACCGAAAACAGGGCGCTCTCAATCGCATCACGAAGACGCGGACGCGCGTTTCCTGCGTCAGCCTTTCCCAGCAGGATCGGAAGGAATTCTGAATCCGGGTAGCCATCTCCCTCAGCATCCTTCATGGCCCACACTTGCAGCCAGATGGCGATCATCATCTCGTTGCAAGCTCGGGCTTGTTGCAGTGCATCCGAACTTCCCTCCGAGAAAATGAAGCGCGCCGATATCCCCAGCCGGTGCCCCAAGGCCAGCAGGAACACTTCCTTGGACTCCGACTCCAGGACCGCAAGCACTCGATCTCGAATATTCATTGATCCATGTCCCAGAAATCCTCGTCCGTCATTGGTTGGCTGCTGCCATAGGGTTCGCGAGGCAAGGAATCGACATCGTATCCGCGGTCCCGCAGGACCTTGATCCGAGTGTTTCCATTCGCGATCGTCCCGTCCGGCTTCACTCTCAGCGCCTCCTTCGCCCCTGACCTCAAGGAAAAGAGGATATCTTCCGTGTCTTGCTTGCCCCAGAAGTCCAGCGAACTCTTATCGAGTGAGCTGTCAGGGTGCAACGACTTCAGCCTGGATCCACCGAGCGGTGCCTGCGCGGTGCCAGCCCAACGAAGAAGACGTGCCCTGTGACCTGCGAGGATGGGAGTTCTCTACGCTTCCAGCCCGCAGCAAGACAAGGCACGTCGTAAGTGAAATCTTCCCATACCGTCGCAGCGACCTTCGCGGCGTTCGATGACCCGAATCTCCTCGCGTACGGTGGGCTGGCTCCGGCGGTCCGACTGGCCGAGCGGTGCGGCCTGCCGGACCTGGCTGTCACGAAGGTGCGGCTCAAGGGTGTTGCGAACGGGGCCGGGGCAGCGGTCGGCGCGAAGGTGATGTCGCTGGTGGCGGGGATGCTCGCCGGAGCGGACAGCATCGACGACACGGATGTGCTGCGGCACGGGGCGGTGGCCAGGGCATTCGACGGAGTTCGCGCCCCGTCGACGCTGGGCACGTTTCTGCGGGCGTTCTCCTGGGGTCACGTGCGTCAACTGGAGTCGGCGGCACGGGCGTTCACCTGCAACCTCGCCGGACACTGCAATCTGCTGCCCGGCGGCGACCAGGTGGTGCACCTGGACATCGACTCCAAGGTCAAGCAGGTCTACGGGGCGGCCAAGCAGGGCGCCGAGCACGGCTACACCAAGGTGAGGGGCCTGCACTTCCAGATCGTCACCGCCTCCACTCCGCTGGCCGCGCCGGTAATCGTGGCCACCCGCCTGCGCAAGGGCTCGGCCGGCTCCGCCAAGGGCGCGGCCTCGCTGATCGCCGAGGCGATCAAGGCGGTGCGGGCGATGGGCGCCACCGGCACGATCGTGGTCCGCGGCGACTCGGCGTTCTTCTCCCACAAGGTCGTCGCCGCCTGCCGCCGCGCAGGCGCGCGGTTCTCCTTCGCCGTCGCGCAGCGCAAGAAGATCCGGGAGCTGATCGCCACCGTTCCCGAGGACGCCTGGACGGCGATCAAGTACCCGAAGGCGATCTGGGACAAGGACGAGCAGCGGTGGATCTCGGACGCGGAGGTCGCCGAGGTCGAGTACACCGCGTTCACCGGCAAGGCCAAGCGCTACCACGCCACCGCCCGGCTGCTGGTCCGCCGGGTCAAGCGCCTGAACGACGCCCACGTCCTGGACGGTCAGGGTGAGTTGTTCACTGTCTGGCGGTTCCATGCGGTGTTCACCGACCAGGTGCTGCCGCTGGTCGAGGCAGAAGCCGATCACCGCCGCCACGCGATCGTCGAGCAGGTCTTCGCCGATCTTGAGGACTCGGCCCTGGGGCACCTGCCCTCGGGGAAGTTCACCGCGAACGCGGCCTGGCTGACCCTGGCAGCCCTCGCCCACAACCTCACCCGGGCGCTGGGCGCGCTCGCCTCGGCCTTCCACGCCCGGGCCCGCACCGGCACCATCCGCCGCCAACTCATCGCGGTTCCAGCCCGATTGGCAGCCGGAGCACGCACCCTGACCTGGCACCTGCCGCAGCACTGGCCCTGGCGAGAGGCCTTCAGCGACCTGTGGACGGCCGTCGGCCACCGCCTGCGAACCTGACCACCCGGACGCCTGCCCGCCCACGACCAAGGACCTCGGAGACCCCGCCACCGGGACGGCCACCCGGCGACCACTCCTGCCCGCCAGCAGGAACGCCCCCGAATCCGCTCCGAAAATCACAGAGCCGCACTCATCGAATACGGCCCTGTGGATCCAGGTTCAGAGGCGGATCGCAAGGGCCAGAATTGTGAACGAGGATCGGAGTCTGCCCCGCCAGCACATAGTACGTGTGCTACGCGGTACCCCTCTATCTGCTTCATCGCTGGTCAGAGTGGGTTTTGCGTTCCGCTGGCATCCGTGGTTGTGCGTGGAAAACCGTGGTTGTTGCCGTCGCTACTGCCGTCAGGACGTACGGGTGGTGGAAGGGTCGCTACTGCCAGGCGCCAGGTTCCGCGCGGAGGGTGGCGCGGGTGGTCCGGTGGTAGAAGTCGTGGCCGGTCTCGGCGCAGTGCTCGGCGATCCAGCGGGTCAGTTCGTCCTCGGCGTGGAGTTCGCCGGAGGTGGCGCCGCAGTCGTGGTCTTCGCCGGTGACGCAGACGGTTGCGAAGGTGGGCAGAGTCATGGGGTCCACGACGGCGGTCACGTGGTACTCGCGGAAGCGGTAGCACCTGCGGACCGGGGTGCCGGTGGTTGCCGGGTCAGGCATGCTGCGACGCCTCTTCCTGCGGGTCCGGGATGCGCTGTCCTCGCGATTCGGCCACCCGGAGCGCGTCGGTGAGGGCTTCGGCCAGTCGGGAGGCGAGCCAGCGATACTCGGTGGCCGACAGAGCTCGCGCACCGGGGGCCAAGACCTCGCGGGCGTGTTCCAGCAGGTCTTCGCCCATGCCGAGTTGGATGGCTTCGATGCTGTCGGCGAGCGTGGACAGGTAGCCCCTGCCGTCGGTGCTGAGATAGCAGGGGTTCCCGTCCGGGGAGGGTGGCCCAGGGAAGTAAGCGGGGCCGGCCAGCCCCGCTGCCGCGTCGTACAGTTCCCTGCGTCCCATGCGGTCCGCGTCGCTCCTGGGTTTGGTCACCGTGCACCCCCGGCTGGGTCGCTGATAGGGACACGGTGACCGTAGGAGCTGACTGGCTGTCACTTCATGTATGAGTCAGGACAGTTCGCGACGCAGGGTGTACGAATTGCTGCGCTGCATGGTAGCTATCCGACGACGCCCAGGTAGGAGGCCATGTCGCGCATCTCGGCGGTGAGGGTGCGCTTGCGCTTCTTCAGGACCTCCTGCATGGTCTCGGCGGCCACGTGCTGATGTCGGAGCCACTGGGAGGATGCTCGGCGTACTCCGGTCAGTTCGTCCATGGCCGCGGTCAGGTCGCCGGTGCGGGCGTGGGCGCGTGCGACGTCCATGCGGTGGCGGTTCCAGTTGTCGTCGCTCGGCCGCCCTGTGCTCTTCCACGCCTTGGGCGACAGGGTGTCCTCGCCGGCCTTGCGGACGACGGTACGTGCGTCCCCGACGACCATGGCGTCCTCGACGCCCTTCATGCCGACGGTCAGCGGGCCGAAAGTCGTCCAGTGCCGGAAGAACGAGCCGGTGTGCTCCCGTCCTACCGCTGATGCCGCTGTGGTGGCCACGCGGTGGTAGTGGCTGGCCTCCTGGGGGCGGTTGTTGCGGCCTGCGGCAGCCGCAGCCCGTAGTGCCAGCCAGCCCCACGCCGCGCATTCGTCGGGGGTCGCCCTGGACAGCCTCGGCTCGACCGTGTCGGCGGTCTGGGCGGCAAGGGTTTCCGCTTCGTCAAGTCGGCCTTGGCGCAGGAGCAGCCAGCACATGCCGATCACGCCGGATGCTGCGGTGGTGATTGGAGCGCACTCCTACGACGTAGCCCAGGCGCCCAGCTCGCGGCAGGCGCCACGCAGCTCCCGCCCTCCGTAGACCTCGTCCCCCAAGAAGAACGAGGCGGGTATGGCTCCCGGCCCGACGGCGGCGCGGAGCATATCCGCCGCGAGCTGGGGCTTGGTCGCGAAGCACAGCTCGTCGGGCACGTCGGTCAGCTCGCGGCGTTCCTCGTCGCCGGCCCATTCCCTGGTGAAGTACAGGCGCCGGTCGGCCAGGCAGTGCCCTCGGGGCGTGGCGAAGGTGAGGTGCACGGCGACCTGGCACAGATCGACTCCGCCGATGGAGCCGGAGTACTGGCGGGCCGCACCGACCGCGCCGGTTGAGGACTTCGCGTCCCCCGTCTCGACCGCGATCAGGACCCCGTCGCCGTCATCGAGCAGGTCCACGGCCCAGGCCGCCGTCCGATCGAGCACCGCCTGCTCGTCCCACACTGCACGGGACAGAAGATGGTGCAGGCGGTGCGGGCCCCGTTCCCCGATCGCTTCGGCCGGGCTCCAGCAGTTGACGTCCTCGAGCTCCATCAGCATGCCCCGGGTCATCCGGGCGAACGTCTCGCGGGTCTCGGAGCGGGCGAAGCAGTCAGCTACCGAGGCCAACAGGCTCCCGAACGCGATGCCATGGCCTTCGTGGTCTATCGTCGTCGAAGCGGCCGTCTCGTTCTGATCTTGGGTCACACCACGTCATGATCGGGACGGCCGTACGCATGCCCGCACCCACCCCCATCACGGCGCTGACCAGCCGCGATGAACTCTGGAAGAGCTATCTACAGCTGCCGTAGCAGTCCCTTCAGTTGGAGATCAGCGGCTTCGCTGTAGTTCCACGATCACTGCGTGCGGGTAACTACCGTTCATGAAGGCGGAGTTACTGGACATCTTGCCGGAGGTCACGGACCGGGAGCGGGCCGAGGGGTTCTCCGATCAGTTGGAGAACCTGCTGGTGGAGGTCGGCGGGATCTTCCCGCGGGCTGATCTGCGGTTGCGGGCCGCGCGGTGCATCCGGGGCCTGCTCTCCCCGGTGTCACGCAAGAACGGCTGACAGCTGGCCGAGTACGGCGGAGACGCCGAGCCGTGGGGGCAGCGGCATCTGCTGGACCGCTCGCGCTGGGACGTTGATGAGCTGCGGGTTTTCACCCGCCGTTACGTCATCGACGGCCTGGACGACGGCGGGAGGGGCGCCGGGCCCGGCGGAGCGGGAGTGCTGGTGGTCGACGAGACCGGCTTCGCCAAGAAGGGCCGGGCCTCGGTCGGGGTGGCCAGGCAGTACTCCGGCACGCTCGGCGGGGCCTTCCCGTGCCAGATCGGAGTGATGGCCGCCTGGGCCACCGGCCGCGGGCAAGCGCTGGTCGACCGGGAGATCTACCTGCACAGGGAATGGGCCGGGGACCGGGCCCGCTGCGCGCCGCGCATGTCCCCGACAGCGTCGGTTTCGCCACCAAGCCCCGTCTGGCCGAGCGGATGATCGCCCGCATCGTTCCCGACCTTCCCGAGGGCCGGGTGTGGGTGGCCGCTGACGAGGTCTACGGACGCGACGGCTCCTCCCGCGCCTTCCTGGAGGAGAACCATCTGCCCTACGCGGTGAATGCGCAGGCCAACCACACGGTACTGCCCCGTCCCGGCTGGCGGCACGCCGCGATGCAGGTGGAGCGGCATACCGCCGAGGACGACTGGGTCACCCTGCCGGCCGGCCCCTCCCGGCTCGACTCCCGCGTCTGGCAGTGGTGGGTACGCCGTATCCCCGACCCCGACCCCGACCCCGAGACCGCCCCCGAGACCGCCCGAGACCGGCGACGGGGCGTGGGTGCGGTGGTTCATCGCCCGACGGCGACCGGAGACACCCACTCAGCGTGACTACTACGTGGCCTGGGGCCCGCCCGAGACCACCGTGGAAGAGCTGGTCCGTGTGCCCGGGGCCCGCTGGCGGGTGGAGGAAGCGATCAAGCTCGCGAAGTCGGCCGCCGGGATGGCCGACTACGAGGCGCGCTCCTTCCACTGCTGGTACCGGCACATCACCCTGGCCCAGCTCGCGGCGGCCTTCCTGGCCGTCCAAGCCGCGGCCGCCCTGCGCGACGACGCGGAGCCCGCACCCAGCCCCGAACGCATCGCGGAGATCCTGCACACCAACCTGGACGCGCCCGCGCACCACACAGGGGGAACCTCGCCGAACCCACCAGCCCTACCGGCACCGTCCCCATCGCGTTCACGGCCTATGAAATCGCCCGGCTGCTGTCGGTGACAGCACCCCAGCCCGCCCCGGCCGAGCGGATCCGCCACGGCCCGCACTGGTCATGGTGGCGACGCTGTCACCAGACCGTCGCCCGCGCCTGTCACCGGCGACGCAACCGCGCCCGCGAAGCCGGACACCCCACAGCACGACCACCACCCACCAGTCCCCGAACTACAGCGAAGCCGCTGATCTCCAACTGAAGGGACAGTCAGGGCGTATTCGCCAGGGTGTTCCGGAACCAGGAGACGGTGCGCGCGAGGCCGTCGGTGAGGGGCGTGCGAGGAGCCCAGCCCAGATCCCGGCGGGCGGCTGAGATGTCCGGTCGGCGCTGCTGGGGGTCGTCCGGTGGTCGCGGCACGTAGGTCAATGGGCTCGAGGATCCGCAAATCTCACGGATCGCCAGCGCGAGTCGGCGCACGGTCACCTCTTCGGGATTGCCGAGGTTGACCGGTCCGGAAACGCCCGCTTTCAGAGCGAGTACGAGCCCTGTCACCAGGTCGTCCACGTAGCACAGCGAACGGGTCTGGCTTCCGTCACCGGTGACCGTCAGTGGCAGGCCGGCCAGAGCCTGCGTGACGAAAGTGGGAACGGCCCGGCCGTCGTCGCCCATCCGCGGGCCGTAGGCGTTGAAGATCCGCACGATGGTGGTACGCACACCATGGGTGCGCCTGTAGGCCATCGTCATTGCCTCGCTGAAACGCTTGGCCTCGTCGTAGACGGAGCGCACGCCGACCGGGTTGACGTTGCCCCAGTAGCTCTCGGGTTGGGGATGTACCCGGGGATCGCCGTACACCTCGGAGGTGGACGTCAGTAGGAACGCGGCATCGTGGCGGCGAGCCAACTCCAGGGCGTTACGGGTGCCGTACGAGCCCACCAGCAGTGTCTCTACCGGCAGCCGCAAGTAGTCGCGGGGTGAGGCGGGGGATGCCAGGTGGCACACCACGTCGACCCTGCCGGTGATCTCAAGACCCACAGATACGTCCTGGCGCACGAAGTGGAATCCGGCGTGGTCGAGCAGGGATGCGATGTTCTTGGCATGGCCGGTAGACAGATTGTCCACGCAAAGGACGTCGTCGCCACGCGACAAAAGTCGTTCAGACAGGTGCGAGCCGACGAAACCCGCGCCACCGGTGACCACTGCTCGCACCACTTCTCCGCCTTTCCCATGGCTGTCCCGGACACGCTGCTCTGCCCTCCCGCCCGTATGTCGTGGCTGCGGCCGGGGAATTGCCGCCCGTGCCTCGAACCCGGCACTCAGCAATGGCTCCGCTCGTGGCGTCGGAACCGTCGGCAGGTCGCTGCCCCGGATCGCGCGACACCCAGGTCTTCCCACGACGCCGTCCTTGAGAGGGCTGCCAGGAGCGCCACGCTGGCGGCGTTCGCGGGTCTTCGAAGTTAAGCGGTGCGTGCGTACATGACAGCCGTTGACGGGAGTGCTGGCGCGGCGCGGCGTCTATATGGCAACTGCCCGGAGTGGCTCCTGGTCTACTGTCGCCGAGATGGCATGGCCATGTTGCACCGCTTACGTTCGCGCTGGGCTGCCGGGCCATCAGGTGCCTTTCTCATTTCATCTCTACAGAAAAAGACCGGGAATCAGACGGTGGATCGAGACCGAGCGGCGGCTTCGGCCCCACCATGACACCCTTGATGAGGAATCCGCCGCTCGCGTCGCAGGCGACAACACTTTCTGGACGTCCGTCAAGGAATTCGTCCATGGCTTTTGTTGCCCCTGGGGTTAGATTTGCGCCATAATCATCACATACGAGGACGCCTCCTGGATTAAGTCGGTCGTAGAAGAACTCCAAACTAGCCTTCGTGGGCTCGTAAAGATCTACGTCTAGGTGCACGAAGGAGAAGGTGAGCGATGCCACGTCGGGGAATCGGTCCGGGATCCATCCTCTATGGAACCGGCATATTCCTCGGTAGGCACTGAGGTTATCGGCGACCACTTCCTGGCTCGCTTGAAAATCCCCCTCTCGCCAACATTCCCCATCGAAGGAGCCCGGCTCGCTGATACCTTCGAAGCTGTCGAAGAGGTGGTGTCTCTTATTGAGATCCGAACGGTGCGCCAGGAATGAGCAAATAATCCATGAAGTGCTGCCTTCCCACACTCCACACTCGGCGGTGTCTCCATTGATTCCTTCAGTAAGGCGAATGAGCTGTGATACCATCCAGCGCTTACTCTTCCTTACTATTGAAGCTTCAGAGGATGTCGCCCCCGGCGGCAATTCTTCCCCGGTTAGGCGGAAGCGCTGCAGAAAAGACGTGAAGTCTGGATCGTCCCGCCAATCCGGTCGAATCAGTGCCATTTTGCGATACAGTTCACTTGAACTCATCCATTACCCCTTCTCGGCTTTTGCCGTCAATACCCAAGAAGAGACTGTAATTCATTGCAACTTTCAGGCTACACCTGGGGTTAGGATAAGGCTATTGCAAAGTCGGATGATCTTGTCGGGCTGCAGGTCAGGGCAGTTTCAAGTTGCATCATCAGGATCGAGGGCCGTCATCTGTGGCGCAGGAAGCACACCCACGGCGCGTAAACATTCAGTTGGTACTGAGGTTGAACTCGCGATAGCGGGCGGGTTGGTCATGGCGGTTCGATGAACAGGCCGGTCTCGGCGAGGCAGCCGTCAAGCAGGTGCGGGCGGTACTGGATCTTCTTCAGCATTGGCCTTAGTGTGCTCGGTGGCGGGGTGCGCATGATGGTGGAGCGGCCCACGTCTCGGTTGTCGTAGTGGATGACTTAGAAACCGCGCTCTACGAGGCCATCGAGGAATACCGGGGGCCAGCAGGTTAGATCTTCCGCGAGTCCGGAGATCAAAAGCAGGGCTTCATCGCTGGGACTACCGCGCGCGCGATAGCAGACGTGCATCCCGTTGGAGAGGTAGGCATATTGGTCGGTGCTCATGGTGCCGGCACCTCGGTGCAGCCTGATCTCGATGCGCGGGCAGCGGGAGAAGAAAAATGGAGGGCTGAGTCGGTGATGGGGCCCTTGCGTAGGAGCTTCCAGTCGGTCTTGTAGTCCTTCGACATTTCCCACGGCGCCGCAGGGCCTTGCCGGGGCATGTGGTCGACGGATCGTTGGACATAGCCGGCAGTCAATTGCATCATCGGCTGGTTGGGCATGTCCGGATCTACGACTGGCCATACGGTGTCGTATCCGTTGGCGTCCATGTAGGAGACGAGCCTGCAGAAGTACTCGCACAACAGGCCGACCTTCAGTGTCCACGAACTACTCTGATAGCCAACCGCGAAGGCGAAGTTGGGTACCCCGCTGAGCATCATGCCGCGGTAGACGACGGTTTCGGCGAGCTGAATTTGCCGGCCTTCCACACTCAACTGCACACCACCCAAAAGTTGCAGATTGAACCCCGTTGCGGTGACGATGACGTCCGCCTCCAGCTCCTGACCGGAGTCCAATAGAATCCCACGCTCCGTGATTCTGGAAATACAACTAGTGACGACGGAGGCGGATCCATCACGTATTGCACGAAACAGATCGCCATCCGGAACGATGCACAGTCGCTGCTCCCAAGGGTCATACGGCGGGTTGAAGTGCTCATCCACCGGAAACCCCGGAGGGAGCTGCTTTGCGTTGATCCTCCGGATCAGGCGCCGTGCGGCCTTGGGGAAACACCGACACCACCGATACAGTCCGCTCTGCAGAGCTATATTTTTTCTCCGCGTCAGAGCGTAGCCACGTTCCTCACCGAATAGTCTCATCAGAAGATGAGCGACCCAGTCGCGTTCAGGAAGTGGAAGGATGTACGTTGGTGTGCGTTGCAGCATGGTGACGTGCGCAGCTGTTCGAGCCATGACTGGTACGAGAGTGACTGCGGTAGCACCGCTTCCGATCACCACCACCCGCTTGCCAGTGAAGTCGATGTCATCAGGCCAGCACTGTGGATGAACAATTTGGCCGTGGAACCTCTCCCGCCCCTTGAAATTCGGCACAAAACCCTCGTCGTACCGGTAGTAGCCGCCCGCATCGAAGATCCACTGGGCGCTGAAGACGAGGCGCTCGCCCGTATCGGTACGCTCCACCTGCACCAGCCAGCGGGCATCCTCACCGGACCAGTCGGCGCGCAATACCCTGTGGTGGTAGCGGATGCGGTTCTCCAGGCCGTTCTCCTTGACGGTCTCTCGGAGATAGGCCAAGATCCGCGGCGCGGAAGCAATCGACTCCTGGCCTCGCCAAGGCCTGAACTCGTAACCGAACGTATACAGGTCGGAGTCGGAACGTATGCCTGGGTAACGAAAAAAATCCCATGTCCCGCCACATGCCCCCCGGGCTTCCAGAATCGCGAAACTCTTCGCGGGCTGCTCGGTGACGAGGTAGTGGCCGGCGCCGATGCCAGAGATGCCAGCACCGATGACGAGAATGTCTAGGCTATCCACGACGGGGAGGGAAGACATATGCGACTCCTAAGGCCTTGCCCCTACTCGGGAGTCCCCCGTCTTCCAGAGGGCGCAGACGGAGACGCCGAGCGCTACGGAATATGAATCAAGGATATGGCGAAACGGCGCAAGGCGCGCGAACTGATGAAAGGCCACCGAGCTGTTTCCAACCTCAGTTTGAGCAGGTCAGCCCTTCTGGTCCCTGTCGGGGAACGCCTTGCCGGCGTGAAAACATGATCGCGGCGCCCGCTCGCCGACTCCGGTTGCTCGTTGGGACACCAAGCCCGTAGGTCAGTCTGGTGCAGGGGCCGCTGCGGGGCCTTGCCTTGTTGCCGTAGAGCACGCCGGTCAGATTTCGTCTTCCCCGTGGCCCCTTGGGGCGGGCGCCGCCTGTACGAACGGAACGAGGGGGAAGGGGCACGCGCCCGTGGCGGAGACGGATGCCGAGGAGAGCGAGCAGGGACCGGAGCTGGTGGAGCGGGTCGCGGCGATCGATATCGCCAAGGCATCCGGGATGGTGTGCACCCGGGTGCCGCACGAGGACAAGCCCGGCCGGAGAGTACAGCGTGTGTGGCACGTGGCCGCGACCAGCGGCGCCATCCTGGATCTCGCGGACCACCTGATATGCCAGGGCGTCACCCGGGTGGTCATGGAAGCGACCTCGACGTACTGGAAGCCGTTCTTCTTTCTCCTGGAGGCGCGGGGGCTTGAATGCTGGCTGGTCAACGCGCGTGACGTGAAGAACGTGCCTGGCCGCCCGAAGACCGACAGGCTCGATGCGGTGTGGCTGGCCAAGCTCGCCGAACGCGGCATGCTCAGAGCCTCGTTCGTGCCGCCAAAGCCGGTGCGGGAGCTGCGGGACCTGACCCGTTCCCGCGCGGTCCTCACCCACGAGCGCACCCGGCACAAGCAGCGCGCGGAGAAGCTCCTGGAGGACGCGCAGATCAAGCTGTCCTCGGTGATCTCCGACATCTTCGGCGTCTCCGGCCGCGCGATGCTCGAGGCGCTGATCGCGGGCGAACGCAGCCCCAGGGCCCTGGCCGACCTGGCACACGGCACCATCAAAGCCAGCCCCCAGGCCCTTCAAGAGGCACTGGCGGGCGGGTTCGAGGAACACCACGCGTTCATGCTGCGGATGCTGCTGGACACCGTCGACTACCTCACCATGCAGATCGACAAGCTCACCGCCCGCATCACCACCCGTCTCACCGAGCTGTCCACGACCCACGACGACAGGGACGGTGACAGGGACGACGACCGGCCCGGTCAGGGCATGCTGATGCCGCTGACCGACGTCGAGCGCCTGGACGAGATCCCCGGGGTGGGACCGGCCACCGCCCAGGTCATCCTCGCCGAGATCGGCACCGACATGAGCGTGTTCCCCACCGCCGACCACCTGGCCTCCTGGGCCCGCCTATCCCCACGCACCTTCCAGTCCGGCCCGAAGAACACCTCCGGACCCGCCGGCAAAGGCAACCCCTGGCTGCGCGGAGCACTCGGCGAAGCCGCCATCTCCGCCGCCCGCACCGACACCTTCCTCGGCGCCCGCTACCGCCGCATCGTCAAACGCCGAGGCCACCTCAAAGCACTGGTCGCCGTCGCCCGCTCCATCCTGGTCACGGTCTGGCACCTCCTGAACGACCCCACCGCCCGCTACCGCGACCTCGGCCCCGACTGGCACACCAAGAACCTCGATCCCGCCCGCAAGACCCGCGACCTCGTCCGCCAGCTCACCGCCCTCGGCCACGACGTCACCCTCACCCCGGCAGGCGCCTGACACACCACCGCACCGCCCCTCAACCCCGTCGGCACAGCCCCAGGGGCCACATCGCCATGCCCGTCGAACCCCCGAGTTTTCCGGTCAGATGCAGGGTGAGGATGACCTGGACGAGGCTCGTGATACGGGTGGTGCTGCAGCAGAGCTTGCGCAGGAGCCGCCAGGTCTTGAGGGTGGCCATGGCCTGTTCGACGAGCGCGCGGATCTTCGTGTGCGAGCGTCCGTCAGCTGCCGGATCTCGCCGGTGGCCTCGCGGATGGTGTCCTTGCTGACGGTGAACAGGCGGGCGAGCACGGCGGGTGACAAGCCAAGGCGTTGGTGCAGCACGGTGGCCAGGACGCGGTCGGCCAGGTCCGGTTTGGCTTTGCGGCCGCCGCCCGGCGCCGGATGCCGCCGTCGCGCCGGATGGTGCGGTCCGGCGCGTGCAGCGCCTGCCAGGGGGCGGTCAGGGCCTCGGTCAGCCCGGCCAGTGCCCGGTGCTGGTCATGCCGGTCAGGGCGGGGTGCGACAGGGCCTCACGGTCGAGGCCGACGGTCGGTCCGCCGGGGTTCGCCGGCTCGATGGGCCGGGGGTGCACGGTGTAGTTCCACTCCCCGTGGAGGCATGGCCGGTCAGCGGCACCGCGTTCAGCTCGGCGTCGCTCACCTTCACCCCCGTGGGATAGCGGCCGGGGTCCAGCTCGGCATGGACCGTGAGCCCTGTGCGCGTGGTGGTCGCGGCGATGCTTTGCACGACGACCTCGTAGCTGGTCAGCGGGCAGCCGCGCCAGTTCATCGTGATCGCGGAGAACAGCCGGTGCTCCACCTTGTTCCATTTCGATGTGCCCGGATGTGCCCGGAGGCAGGTGACAGACGGTGACGGCCAGGCTGGCCTCGGCGGCGAAGGCCGCGAGTTCGGTCTTCCAGGCCCGGGTGCGGTAGCCGTTGGAGCCGCTGGCATCGGCGGTGATCAGCAGTCGGGTGGCGCCAGGGTAGTCGAGGCGTCCTTGCTCATTCCACCAGCGGCGGATCGACTCGATCGCGAAGGCGGCGGTGTCGTGGTCGCATCCGACGCTGACCCAGCCGGTATTCGCGGTGATGTCGTAGATTCCGTAAGGGGCGGCCCGGCCGAGCTCCTGATCGGGGAAGCCATGGGTGTCCACCCGCACCGGATCGCCCGTCCGGCGCCACTGGCGATCCGCGTTCTTGAACTGGCCGATGACCTCCTTCTCTTTCGTGTCCACGCTGACCACCGGCTCTCCGTCCGCCTGATGCTCCTTGGCCTGGTCGTTGATGTACCGGAACTGCGCGTCCCGGTCCGGGTGCTGAGCCCCCTCAAGGGTCTTTACGTTGGCCTGCAGGCTGAAGCCGTTCTCCCGCAGCAGCCGGCCCACGGTCGGCGCCGAGGTGGCATGCCCCCGCCGCGTCAGCTCCCCGGCCAGGCATCGCAGCGACTTGGTCGTCCACCGCGGCGGCGACATCGGATCGCCCCGTTCGTCCGACTCGACCAGGGCCAGCAGAGCCGGAACGAGCAGCGGGTCAAGCTCCTCGGCGCTCTTGCGACCGCCGCCGTCCCGCCGGATCCGGCCATCGGGCAGGGGGTCCTCACCGCCCTCCAGCTCGAAGACCCCCTTGCGCACCGTTGTCTCGCTCACCCCTGCGGCACGCACGACGGCCCGGACCCCGCCGTGCCCCAGCAGCCGCGCCTCGGTGGCCAGCGCCAGCCGCTGCTGCCGCTCATTCAGATGAGGGAACAACACACCAAATCTCAGGGCAAGTTGGTCACGAACCTCGCTCGGTATGCGCAGACCACACCAACGACGGAGCGACCGCGAAGCAACGTGTTGATTCTTTACGAGCCCTTAGTTAATCAAACCCCACCGGCCCCGGAAGACGCTCTCCCAGGTCGAGTTGGCCACCACCGAATAGGTCGACTGGTACAACACCACCGAAGACGCCACGGTGAGATAGGCCATGTCCCACCCGTCGAAACGAAGCCAGCTACGACACCGAACCCACGAAACCCCAGGTCACGACCACAACCTGAGATCTCCACCGAACTCGGGGCGGTTCAAACCGTGCGTGAGCCGCAATCCGTACGGCGCCGGGTGGTACGTGTCGATGAGCCGACTCGGGTGGTTCGCTGCATCCAATAGGCGTCATGGACTTCATCCGGCAGAGCCTCATCGGGCCGATCAGCGAGTTTCTCTGGTCGTATCTTCTGGTCTACTTGCTGATTGGCGCAGGTCTCTACTTCACCTTCCGCACCCGATTCATCCAGATCCGCCTCTTCCCTCTGATGGTGCGCCAACTATTTCACAGCGGGCATGCCGACGGAGGCATCTCCTCGTTCCAGGCATTCTGCGTCGGGCTGTCGACGCGTGTGGGGACGGGGAACATCGCCGGCGTGGGTATCGCCCTCACGCTCGGCGGTCCTGGAGCCATCTTCTGGATGTGGGTTGTGGCCGCTCTCGGCATGGCGACCGCGTTCGTGGAGGCCACCCTGGCCCAGGTGTTCAAGGTGCCCGCAGAGGACGGCTCGTTTCGCGGAGGCCCCGCGTTCTACATCGCCCGCGGCCTGGGTGCCCGGCGGGTCGGAGCCTTGTTCGCCGTCGTTCTCATCGTCACCTTCACTCTGTTCAACATGGTGCAGGCCAACACGGTCAGCGACGTGCTCCGAGGCGGTCACTCGGTAGGTGCCCAGTGGACCGCGCTCGTACTCATCGTCTTCGCCGCTCCCGTCCTGTTCGGCGGTGTTCGGCGGATCGCCCGCGCCATGGCGTACCTCGCCCCTGCGATGGCCGCGGTCTACATCATTCTGGCCCTGGCAATCATCGCTATGAACCTGGCAGAGATTCCCGGTGTGTTCAGCCAGATCCTCAGGTCCGCGTTCGGGCTCGATCCGGCGCTGGCCGGTACGGCAGGAGGGCTGAGCGCGGCACTACTCAACGGGGCCAAGCGCGGGCTGTTCTCCAATGAGGCAGGCATGGGCAGTGCCCCGAACGCCGCCGCGACCGCCACCACGCCGCACCCCGCCCGGCAGGGGCTGATCCAGTCCCTGGGGGTGTTCGTGGACACGATGCTCGTGTGCACGGCCACTGCGCTGATCATCATGGTGGGCGGGGAGGAGGTGTACGTGCCCGGTCAGGACAGCACACTCACGGGGGCGGCGCTCACACAGGCCGCCATCGCATCCCAGTTCGGTACTGCCGCGACATGGCTGACGACCCTGCTGGTCACGGTGTTCGCCTACTCCTCGATCGTCGGTAGCTACTCCTACGCAGAGGTCAACCTGTCACTCTTCCACGTGGGAAAGGTCGCACTGACCTCCTTCCGCCTGATCACACTGGCGGCGGTCGGCATCGGGTCGATCCTGGCCCTCGACGTGGTCTGGGAACTCGCAGATGTCGCGATGGCGGTGATGACACTGATCAACCTGCTGGCCATCGGTTTGCTGGGAGGTTGGGCGTTCGGGCTGCTCCGGGACTTCGACCGCTCCCGTCGCGAAGGTCGGGATCCTGTCTTCACCGCGGAGGGAAACCCGGACCTGCCCCGCCCTCTGGACACCGAGGTCTGGTGAGAATCCCATCTCAGACAAGCTCCGGTCCGGGCGCAGTACGATGACACATGGCACCTCGGTGATCGAACGGACGGAGAACCCGTCATGGACATCACGCTGAGATCGGCGAATCCGGAAGACATTGCCGCATGCGCGCATCTCTGTTACGACGCGTTCCTGTCCATTTCCGAAGCGCACAACTTCCCGTCGGACTACCCGACCGTCGATTCGGCACTGTCCCTTGTGGAGTATCGAGTCAGGCATCCAGAATTTCTTACGGTGGTTGCCGAGGCGAAGGGCCGGGTGGTCGCCTGCAACTTCCTCGACGAGCGATCGACAGTCTTCGGGGTGGGTCCGCTCGCAGTGGTGCCGGATATGCAGAACAAAGGGATAGGAAGAAGTCTTCTGGTCGATGCCGCGCGGCACACCAAGGAATCCGGAGCCGCGGGAATGCGGCTGACGCAGACTGCCTACCACAGCAGATCGTTCTCGCTGTATACCAAGCTTGATTTCCGCGTGCGCGACGTGCTCGCGTGTATGCGGGGGACCTGCTCGAAGGCCAAAGTATCCGGCCACGACGTGCGGTCTGCCACCGAAGCAGACCGGGAGTCCTGCGACGCCCTGTGCCGGCGCACCCATGGGCACGACCGGTCACGGGAACTGGACGAGGCCGTTCGACAGGGCACCGCAGTGGTCGTGGAACGCGGCGGTCGAATCACGGGCTATGCCACGGATCTGAGCTTCCGGGGTCATGCGGTGGGCGAGGACAACACCAGCATGAAGGCCCTCATGTCGAGCGCAGGGTCGTTCGGACATCCCGGAATACTGGTCCCGTTGAGCAACGGAGATCTCACTCAATGGTGCCTGGAACGCGGACTCCGCGCTGGCGACCTTCACACCCTCATGAGCAGCGGTATGTACCAAACACCGAAGGGACCCTACCTGCCCAGTGCGCTCTTCTGACGCGTATCGGCCTCGATCGAGTTGATTGCCCTCGAACGACCGCGATGCGCCCTTGAGCTGGGCCCGGACCTCACCGCACAGACCCACGCCCCGGGCAGCAGGCACTTGCCGGTGTTGTCGGGCTTCCTGGCCGCCTGCCACCACCGGCGCCGCTTTGACATGGCCTCGGACGCCGCCTACCACGGCCGAGCCCTGCGCGATCTTTCCATGCCGCGTCACCCACCACCCCCTCAACCGGCGCCGCTGCCGTGTCTGATATCCGCGGCACTCGCGGAAACGGCCCGGGCGGGCCTGTCGGTTACTTGAGGTAGACGAGGCCGTCGGTGGTGATGGTCGGGCGTCCCTTGGTGCCGACCACGACGATCTTGATGGCGTGCTTGGCGCTGGTGGTCCAGGTCTTGGTCCAGATCGCGTCGCGGTACTTGGTGGTGGACGACTTCAAGTCCACCACGGCGGCTTTGACACCGTCGACATAGACGTACGCCTGTCCGGAGCCGGAGGCGCGCGAGACCACCCAGGCCGCCGAGCGTCCGGTGAAGGTCCAGGTCAGGCTCGCGTTCTTGGAAGAGCTGGAGTACGACTTGCCGCCCAGGTAGCTGCCGGAGGACCTGGTGGACCAGGTGCCGGACCTGGTGGCCGAGGTCTCCTGCAGGATGGCCGGGGTGCCGGTGACCGAGGCTGTGGCGGTGTTCCCGGCCCGGTCGTAGGCGGTCATCTTCCAGGCTGCGGCCTCGCCGGACTTCGCGGTGTGGGTGGCGCTGGTGGTGGTCGGCCCGTACGTCTTGGCCACCGGTGCGGTCAGGCGTACCTCCTTCAGCGATGCGCTGTCGGTCGCCCTCCATTTCAGGGTGATGGGGGCGGCGGCGGTGTTGACGGTGCCGGTGCGCAGGGCGAGGGACGGCTTGGTGGTGAACGTGGGGGCGGTGGTCTCGGCGATCACGGTGGCCGCCGTGGAGATGGCGGTCTTGCCGGACTGGTGGACGGCCCGGACGCTGATCTTGTGGGAGCCGGCGGCGAGAGTGGCCTTGGCGGAGGTCGCGGTGTCCGCGGTCGTGGCGGCTAGCTTGCCGTCGACGAGCAGCTCGTAGCGGGAGATGAGCGAGGTCGGGGTGGTGGCCGACCAGTTCACGGTGACGGAGGCCTTGGTGTAGTACGTCGTGCCGGATACCCCGGCGCCGGTGATCGACTTGATCGCCAGGCCGGTGACGGGCCCGGCGGTCCAGGAGCGGAGCGTGCCGAGCTGGGTGTACAGGGCGTTGCCGGGGCACTGGGTGTTGTAGCTGTCGCGATGGCCGTGGACGGTCGGGAAGGACAGCCGCGCACCGCCGGCCCAGGTCTTGCCGGAGTAGTTCCGGCCACCCGCGCCCGCGGTGAGCGTGGTGGTGCCGGTCGGGTCGACACCGTACTGGCCGAGCTTCCACGCGGCGATCCGAGCGACGGAGGTCATGGCGGCCTGCGAGGGTGCGGTGTCGGTGTAGGTGCCCAGGACGGAGATGCCGGTGGTCTCGGAGTTGAAGCCGTAGGCGTGCGCGCCCATCACGGGCCGGTCGACGCCGCCCTTGCGGCCCTCGTAGATCGTGCCGCACTTGTCGACGAGGAAGTTGTAGCCGAGGTCTTTCCAGCCGAGCTGTTTGACGTGGTACGCGTAGATGCCGCGCACGACCGCCGGGGCCTGCTCGCAGGTGTAGGAGTTCGACTCGGCGGTGTGGTGCACCACCACCGCCTTGACCTTCCCGCCGGGCAGATAGCCCGGCTCCTCCGGGCTGATCGACTCATCCGCACCCCAGCCGGCACGCGACGTGACAGGGGGCTGCGGCATCGTGGACGGAGGTGCCGGCGGCACGCTGACCGTCGGCGTGGGACTCACCGTCGCCGCGGAGCCGGAAGGAGACTGCGAGGGGGAATCGCTCGGCGTCTCGGACGCGGCCGGCGGCTCGCTCGTGGCAGGCTCGGTGGGAGTTTCGCTGCTCGGCGAAGCCTCGGGCGTTGTCGTGCCCTGAGAAGGCTCGACTGCTTCGGACGGCGATCCCGTGGGCGTCGGCTGGGTGGTCTCTTCGACGGCGAACGCCGCCGGTTCGATGCCGGTGACCTTGCCGCTGCCAGGGTCGATCATGTCCAGGCGCAGACCTGCGGGAAGCCTGGCCGACGTCGCCCCGTCCCCCGCGCGCATACGGGCCTCGACGCCGTTCGAGGACCCGACCCATGCGGGCTCGGTGCCACCACGTGCGGCGCCGCTCTCGCCCTGACCGGTGTCGCCTTCGAGCTGCAGCCAGTTCGACCACTGCCCTGACTTGGTCGAGCGTGTGCGGACCTCGACCTTGCCGGTGACGCGCATCGACGGATCGGTCCACGTCACGCCCACCATGCTGAACGGGTCGGCCTCTCGCTGAGCCAAGCTCGCTGACAGGCCGTCGTCACTCGTTGCCAACTGGGCTGTGCGGGCATGCGGTTTGACCGGGGCCGGTTTGCGATCGTGCTGGATTCCGCTTTCGGGGTAGCCGGTCGCTCCCTGGAAGACGAGCACTCCAACCGTTGCCGCACCAACCGCGGCAGCCGTCATCCCCATCCGACGCCGCTTCACACTGCCCGCCCCTCATGTTGACTCAAAAGCGCACAACTGGGGCACGATTTTGAGACACCCCACCCGATGTCTGGCGAAAACATACACCCTCGCGGGTGAAGTGTGTGAGCTGGCGATGGAGAACGTGTGCAGCACGGGCCCATAGGGGCAGATACCTCCGGATTCGCATCACGAAATGATGTAGATGCCCTTCCGTCGAAGGTCGTCCATGCCGGTAACAAGCGCGCTTGAGATGATTTAGGGCCTTTTCGATCTCTGTACTTTCACACAGGCACTGCACAGGTAGTGCCCATGTGTGAAGAAGAGACCGAGAAATCATGACGATTCACAGACCCACGCCTGTGGGGCGGGGGCGGCTCTGGTCCGGGGGGAATCTGCGCTACATAGCGGGCAGCCTCACCCTGGCCTTGACCGTCACCCTGCTGGACGGCGCGGGTGCCGCCGCTGCACCACGAACCCAGGCACCGGCCGCACCGAAGAAGCCAGCCGCCACCCAGGCGGCGGACATCCCGTCAGCCCGTGTCGCGGCGCGGTTGTCGGGGAAGCGGGTCGAGGCGCTGTCGGAGCGCACGGAGACATCCACGACCTGGGCGAACAAGGACGGTTCGCTCACGACCGAGCTGACCGCCGGCCCTGTCCGGTTCCAGGACGACACGACTGTCGGGGGCTGGCGCGATGTGGACCTGGACCTGGTCAGCCATACCGATGGTGTGGAGCCCAAAGCTCACCCCCGTGGCCTGAAGCTGGCGGGCAAGCGTGGCACTCGGGCCGCATCCCTCAAGGCCGCCCAGGCGTCCAAGGCCGTCGACCTGGTCACCCTCGGCGAGGGCGATGAGCAGATCACGCTGCAGTGGAAGGGCGGACTGCCCGCACCGAAGCTGGACGGCACGCGCGCGGAATACGTGAACGCCGTGCCCGGCGCTGACGTCGTCGTCGAGGCGACGCGTACCGGTTTCGAGCAGTTCGTCGAGATCAGGCAGAAGCCTGTCGCCGAGGGCTACACCTACACCCTGCCGCTGAAGACCAAGGGCCTGAAGGTCAAGCAGCAGACGGACGGCAGCGTGCTCTTCACGGACAAGAAGTCCAAGAAGCAGGCCGTCATGCCGGCACCGGTGATGTGGGACGCCACCGTGGACAAGGTCTCCGGTGAGCACACCAACCGGGTCAAGGTCGCCATGAAGGTCGTCAAGACCAAGGGCGGCGTGGACCTGGTCATCACCCCGGACGCGAAGTTCCTGGCCGACCCGGCCACGAAGTACCCGGTGACGGTGGACCCGTCCACCTCGTCGCTGGGCAACGTGTTCGACACCTACGTTCAGCAGGGCGAGACCGTCGACTGGTCCACCGACACCGAGCTGGACCTCGGCAACCCCGGCACCGTGAACGGCAACGGCACACCGCGCACCGCCCGGTCCTTCATCTCCTGGAACACCGAGCCGATCCGGGACGCGCTGATCACGGACGCCAAGCTGTCCCTGTGGAACTTCCACTCCGCCAACACCGACTGTGTCGCCTACCCGTGGGAGGTCTGGTCCACCGGAGCCGCCTCCACGTCCTCCCGGTGGACCGCGCAGCCGGCCTGGACGGCGAAGAAGGCCACCTCCACCGAAACCAAGGGCAACCCCGCCTGCACCTCGGCCCCGGACGGCTGGATCAACGCCAATGTGACCGCGCTGGTACAGGAGTGGGCCTCCGCGAAGGCCACCCGTGGCCACATGGGCCTGCGCGCCTCCAGCGAGACGGTGGTCGCGCAGTGGAAGCGGGTCAACTCCGCCAACGCCGCGTCGAATCCGCCGAAGCTGGTCGTCACCTACAACTACCGGCCCAAGACCGGCACCAAGCAGGAGGCCGGTCCGCCGTACTTCTCCTACAGCGGCGACGATGTGGTGAACACGGTGACGCCGACGCTGCGGGACACGTTCGTCGACGCCGACGGCGACAAGGTCAACGGCACCTTCGAGGTGCGCGACTCCGTCACCGACACCCAGGTCGGCAACTACCTGGTCTCCCCGTACGTCCCCTCGGGCCAGGCCGCCTCGGTGACCGTGCCGGCCGGGGTGCTGACCAACGGCAAGACGTACAAGTTCCGCACCTCGCCGTATGACGGTGCGCACTACAACCTCGGCTGGTCGGCGTGGAAGACCTTCACGGTCGACGCTGCCGCGCCGTCCGCCCCGACGTCGATCACGTCGACGGACTACCCGTCGAACGCGTGGGTCAAGGGCGCGGGCCAGGCCGGCACGTTCACCGCCACCCCGAACGGCACGGACCACAACTGGCTCGAATGGTCGCTGGACGGCGTGACCTGGAGCAAGGTCGCCACCGGCGGCTCCACCGCCGCCAGGGCCATCAGCATCAGCCCGCCCAAGGACGGCACCCACACTCTTCAGGTGCGTCAGGTCGACAAGGCCGACAACAAGTCGGAGGCGATCGAGTACACCTTCCACGCCGGGCCCGGCGGGTTCGTCCAGCCGGACGCCGGTGAGCGCACCGCGCGCCGACTGCCCCTCGTGGCCGAGGCTGACGGAGCGAAGTACAACGCGGTGTCCTTCTCCTGGCGCCGCTCCGAGGCCGATCCCTGGCAGCCGATCCCGGCCGGCCAGGTGACCTCCGGCGGCACGGCGCTGACCGCGTGGCCGGTGCCGCTGACCGGCGGCAAGAACGCCCCGCTGGTGTGGAACACCACCGACACCGTCAATCCCGACGGCAGTATCCAGATCAAGGCCGACTTCACCGGCCCGAACTCCGCGACGGGGGGCACCCAGCCGCTGAACGTGGTCGTCGACCGCAACGCCTCCGGCGCCGCCGCCCAGGAGATCGGTCCCGGTTCAGTCAACCTGCTGACCGGGGACTACACCTTGTCCGGCGCCGACGCCTCGGCGTTCGGCCTCTCCGCCGGCCGGACCGCTTCCTCCCGCAGGCCCGCCGTGCAGTCCGAGGGCCAGTTCCCGATCTTCGGCAAGGAGTGGACCAGCGGTGTCGTCGCCGACACCAGCAACTCCGGATACGTCGAGATCGTGAAGGTCTCCGACACCGCCCTGTCGGTCGTCCAGCAGGACGGCAGCTCGATCGGCTTCACCGCCGACGCGGCGAAGACCTCCTGGATCCCGGAGACGGGCGCCGAGGAGCTGACCCTGAAGGGCGCCTTCACCGGCACCTTCACCCTCACCGACACCGAGGGCTCCGAGACCGTCTTCGCCAAGCCGGCACCGACGGCGACCACCTGGGTCGTCGACCAGTCCAAGCTGAACGGCCTGACCGTCAGCACCACCGGTGTGGTCTCCGAGACCGTTACGGTCAACGGCAAGGTCCTGGCCCGGCCGAAGCGGATCGTCGCCCCGACCTCCGCGGCCACCACGGCCATCTGCGCGTCCACACCGTCCACCCGCGGCTGCCGCTCGCTGGAGTTCGTCTACGCCACCGCCACCACCGCCACCACCGCCTTCGGCGACATCAGCGGCCAGGTGAAGGAGATCCGCCTGTGGTCCACCGAAGCCGGCGCCACCGCGGCGACGGCCAAGACGCTGCAGAACTACCTCTACGACGATGCGGGCCGACTGCGCCAGACCTGGAACCCGCAGATCAGCCCCGCGCTGAAGACCGAGTACGGCTACGACAGCGCCGGCCGCGTCACCCAGTTGACCACGCCCGGCCAGCTGCCGTGGAACTTCACCTACGGGAAGGCGGGCAACGCCGCCACCGCCGGTGACGGCATGTTGCTCAAGGTGTCCCGATCCGGCCTCCAACAGGGCACGGCCGATGTCGCGTCGGGCACCAACACCACGAGCGTCGTCTACGACGTGCCGCTGACCGGCACCGCCGCCCCGCACAAGCTGGGCGCGAGCGACGTCAAGGCATGGGGCCAGACCGACGCCCCGACCGATGCCACCGCGGTCTTCCCCGGCGACTCCGTTCCCGCGTCGAACTCCGGCTCCGCGCTGACCTCCGCCGACTACAAGCGGGCCAGCGTGCACTACCTCGGTGTCTCCGGCCGCGAGGTCAACACAGCCGAGCCGGGTGGACACATCACCACCCAGGAGTACGACCGCTTCGGCAACACCGTCCGCAAACTGAGCGCGGGCAACCGCGCCCTCGCCCTCGGCACCGCCCCCGGCGCCGCCGAGACCCTGCGCGACCTGGGCATCGCCTCGCTCTCCGGAGCCGAGCGCGCCGAAGAACTGTCTTCGCTGTCCCTCTTCAGCGACAACGGCATCCGCGAGCTGGAAACCTTCGGCCCGCTGCACCGCGTGGAGCTGACCGAGGACCTCAAGGAGGGCACCACCGTACTCGTGGCCGGCGGCTCCTCCGTCCCGGGCCGCGAGTGGACCGTCCACGAGTACGACGAGGGCCGCCCCACCGACGGCACCGCCGTCGTCAAGGACCAGGTCACCATCGCCGTGACCGGTGTCCGAGTCCGCAGCTACGACTCGGCCATGGGCGAGAAGCGCGTCAACGAAACCCAGTACGACTGGACCAAGGGCCTGCCGACTCTGTCCATCGAGGACTCCGGCGGCCTCAACCTGACCACTTCGACCGGCTACGACGACCAGGGCCGCGTCACCAGCCAGAGCCTGCCCGGCAGCACCGGCAACGACGCCGCCACCCGGATCACCACCCACTGGTCCGCGACCGGCACCGGCTGGTGCCAGGGCCGTCCCGAGTGGGCCGACGCCGTCTGCTGGACCGGCCCCGCCGGTGATATCACCGGCGGCGGCACCAACCCGGCCGAGCTGCCGGACACCACCTTCGAGTACGGTTTCTACGGCCAGGTCACCAAGAAGACCGAGACGGCCAACAACGCCACCCGCACCACGGTCACCACGTTCGACAGCGCCGGACGCGAGGCGAAGAGCACGATCACCGGCCCCGGCCAGGCCGTGCCCGACGTGACCACCGAGTACGACCCGGCCACGGGTCTGGTCGCCAAAACCACGTCCACCACCGGCGGCACCATCACCAAGGCCTACGACAGGCTCGGCCGCCAGATCTCCTACATCGATGCTGACGGCGGTGTCACCACGACCGAGTACGACCTGCTCGACAGGCCGGCCAAGGTCGCCGACAACGCGCCCTCGAACGTCACGTACACCTACGACCACACCGTCGATCCGCGCGGCCTGCTCACGAAGGCCACCGACTCCGTCGCCGGTGCCTTCCAGGCTGGCTACGACGCCGACGGCTCCGTCACGAGCGAGAAGCTGCCCGGCGGCTACACCCTCAAGCAGGCCCTGGACACCACTGGTGCGACCACCAGCCGCACCTACACGCGGGACAGCGACGGCACGGTCGTCTACGCGGACACCGTGACCGAGTCCGTCCACGGCCAGGTCACCAGCCACGCCGGCTGGTCCGACCAGACCTACCGCTACGACCGCGCCGGTCGCCTCACCGCGGTCCAGGACACGGTGGACACGGTCTGCACGCGCCGTACGTACACCTTCGACGCGCGCAGCAACCGCAAGTCCCTCATCACCGCGGCCGGTGTCCCCGGCCTCGACTGCCCCACTGCGGGAGGCACCACCACCAACCACACCTATGACAGTGCCGACCGCCTCGTCGACGCCGGATACGTCTACGACGCCCTTGGCCGTACCACCTCCCTGCCGGGCAGCACGGTCGGCTACTACGCCAACGACCTCGCCCACCAGCAGACCTCCGGCGGCAAGCGCCAGATCTGGCAGCTCGACTCGGCCATGCGCTTCCGCTCCTGGAAGGTCGAGACCGGCAGCGGCAGCACCTGGACGCAGACCGCGTCCAAGCTCAACCACTACTCCGGCGACGGCGACAGCCCCCGCTGGATCGTCGAGGACACCGCCAGCGGCGCCCTGACCCGCAATGTCGCCTCGGTGTCCGGCGGCCTGGCCGCCACCACCGGCAAGACCGGCGACATCGTCCTGCAGTTCACCACCATCCATGGAGGCGTGGCCCTCCAGCTCCCGCTGGACACCAGCAAGGCGCCCGTCGTTCTGGATGCCGACGAGTACGGCACCCCCCGGATCGGCCAAGCGGCGACCCGCTACAACTGGCTCGGCGCCAAGCAGCGCTCCTCCGAGACCCTCACCGGCCTCACTCTCATGGGCGTTCGTCTCTACAACCCCACCACGGGACGCTTCCTCTCGATCGACCCCGTCTACGGCGGCGGGGCCAACGCCTACGGCTACCCGGCGGACCCGGTCAACAAGTACGACCTCGACGGCCGGAAGGTTCAGGCCAAGTACAACAAGAACTCTCGGAGTTGTTCCGTCTGGCGGGGCAAGTGCGAAATCAAGATGAGCAGGACCCGCGCCTGGAAGGCTTCCTGGGACATCATCGGAGGAGCCACTGCCTGGGGCGTTTCCGCGGCCTTGCTCGGCATCGCCAGTGCCGGAATCCTGGCTGCCGTGATGTCGATTCTCGCGGGCGTCGCCACCTGGGTGGCGGTCAACATCCAACGAGTTCTCTCGTCCTACCCGAATCGTGGAGTCAAGATCACCGTCTGGGTCTACGGAAGGATCTCCATCACGCGCCAATGATCTAGCCTGACACTGCTTTTCCCGGCGGGAGGCGCGTCCGCGCCTCCCGCCGGGAAAAGCCACATATCAGGGCACGCCATCGAAGAGTTCTCGCAGGCGGTACATAGAAAGACCCAAGGACTGATTCACATGCCAGCACCCGCATTCATCTATATACTGCCCTGGCTCTTGGCAGCGATTCTGTTCATCGCAGCGGAGGTCCGCGACCGCACGTCCCGCAAGCGCAGACCGCCGGAGGGAGCCCCCAGCCCGCTTGAAATCCAGTGGATCTCGGCAGGCATCTTTGTCGGCGGGGCTCTGATCGGGTCGATTCTCGGAGGTATGGCCGGTTCCGAATTCCACGTGACATGGGTTGCCCTCTACACCGTTTCTTCCCTCGTCGTGTTCATCGCGCTCACGAGGATCCTGGGACGATCGCCGGGAGTGAAGGCGAGTGCGATGCTGGCCGCCTTGTCCGCTGTCGTCTCCTTCCTCCTCATGAGCGCTGGCGCGTGAGAAGCCGTTGTCGTACCGATCACGATGCACCGCCGCCTCGCCCGCGACTACGAGACCTTCACCGCCAGCTCCGAGGCCGTGATCCACATCGTCTCCATCGACAACCTCAGCAAACGCATAACGGTCGAGACCACACCGACCTGGCGAGGAACCTACCAGGGCATAAGCGGCAATCCACCTAGATCAAACGCCCCCTCAGAAACCGAGGAGTTATTTATCGACAGCTCCCTGTCACCCGACGAGGAACTCCGTTCGACTCGCAAATTCCAAGATCGGATGAAATTCGGCTTCTCAGCCCTGGCCTGACGTGGGGAAGCGTCTCCAACTGAGGGCGAATGCTCCTGCCAAAAGCACCACGGCGGTTCCCAGAGCAATCCGGATGCCGCCGATGAAGTCCTTGTCGGCAGCACGGACGATCGCACGATCCTGACCAGGAAGGAGATACGCAAGCGGGCGGCCAGGCCCGATGAAGGCCGGATGGGCATGCGGGTTCGCGCCGTCGATGATCGCTGACGCGACCGCCCGGCGTACCGCGCGATCAGGCACCTCGGCCGTGAGGCTGCCCGGAAGCGACAGGCTCAGCCAGGCTGCGAGAATTGACCCCAGGAAGGCAACGCCGAAGATGCACCCCATTGACCGCTGTAGATTGACGAGGCCCGCCGCCATGCCGGCGCGATGCTCGGGGACATGCGTCATACCGAGAACCAGCAGCGGCGTGGCACAACCGCCGGATCCTGCGCCGAACAGTGCCAGACCGGCCAGCATCACGGGCAACATACTCCCCAAACCCGCCGCGGTTACGAGCAGTCCCGCGGTCACGGCTCCCAGACAGGCCAGTGTCGGCCAGCGGGGACCCCACCGAGCCACGGCCGCGCCCGCGAGCAGCGAGGCCGACCCGAAGGCCACCGGGACCGGGAGGATCAACATCCCTGTCAGCAGTGGGGAGAAACCCTGCACATTTTGGAGGTACTGCGTCATCAGGATCAACACCCCGAAGAAGCAAGACATCACGAGGAAGTAGACCACCAAGGCCGACCTGTATACGGGGTCGCCGAACAGGCTGAGATCGATCAGCGGGACCGCGGCCCGGCGCTCGAAGTGGACGAACAATCCCATGCACGCCGATGCGCCCAGGAGCCCTGCCCAGATCGCCGCAGACGTCCACCCGGCCCGTGGTGCTTGGATGACCGCGAATGCCAGCAAGGCGACCGCCGGGATGAAAGTCACCTGTCCGGGCCAGTCCAGCCGGGGCGCCTCTGGATCCCGCGACTCCATGACGTAAACCCACGTGAGCACGGCGACAGCCGCACCCACGGGAACGTTCACGGTGAACACACTCCCCCAGTCGAAGAACTGGACCAGGACACCCCCCAGCGTCGGAGCCACGGATGCACCGACCATCCCCACGGCCATCCATACGGCGATCGCCTTCGTCTTTCCCTTCGGATCGGGGAACGCCGCGCTCAGTAGGGCAAGCGACAAGGAGGTGACAAACGCTGCTCCCACACCCTGGATGACCCGCAACGCGGTGAGTGCCGTAAGACTCGTCGTAAGTGCACAGAGCGCAGAGGATACGGTGAACACCACAACCCCGGCGAGAAAACCGCGCCGGCGGCCATAGCGGTCACCCAGTGAGGCAGTGCTCATCAGCAAGGCGACCATTCCGAGGCTGTACCCGGCGACAACCCACTGAAGTCCCTCCTCGCCCGTCTTGAACGCCTCCTGGATGCTGGGCAGCGCCACATTGACAATATTGACGTCTATGAACACCATGAAAATTCCGAGTCCCGTTGCCGCGACAGTCATCTTCTGGTGTTTCGTCATCAGAGGGACGGCTTCCGTCATGTAGTCGATTCTGACTGGGCTCCATCAGGATTCAGGCGCGATTCGTCCGTTTGGCCTACGAGTTGTACGGGGTGGTCGGCTCACACTCGTCCGGACGAAAGGCGAGTCTTCAAAGTTGAGCGGTGCTGGTTCGGCTTGCTGAAGCGACGTCACGCTCCGCGTGGGGTCGGGCAGCTTGGCCGTGGACGCAAGTTGCCCGTGATCCTGTGTGATCATTTCCGTTTCCGTGCCCTGGCCCCAAGGTGAAACTTGGTCTGAGGTTCTCGCCGCGGAGTGGACACCCTGAGAATGGATCTTGTTGGTCCAGGAAGGGATGTCCAGATGGGACGGAAGTCTCCGTATCCGGAGGAGTTTCGCAGGGACAGCCCTTAGCCGGGCCAGTGTCCCCTGCGGCGCACTCCGAGCCCACTGCCCGATCGCCGCGTACGACCGCGCGCCCGCCACCACGGCGGACGCCAGCGATCAGCAGCACCGCCACGAAGGGGTGACGTACTCCCCGGCGATGGCGCGGGGCCGGAAGTCTGACCAGCCGTTCAGCCAGCGACATCCCCGAACACACTTCCATCGAAGGCGACTTGACGAGACATACGGTGGCAGACTGACGGCACATCGGGGCTCCGGTTCTGAACGGCGACTGGCAAGGCCATCCGTCCACAACGAGAGCCCCGATCTGTTCGTAGCGGTCCTCATTCACCGTAGAAGGAACAGCACCATGCCTCAACTATCGAGCCGCTCCGTCGACGCTTCCCCGGCGACCCGACTCCGCAAGGGAGTCCTCCGCCTGCTGTTCCGGCTGCCGGAGGGCGTCAAGCGCCGAATCGCCGGCCCTGCCGTGCGGATCGACGGCCGGGAACTCGCCCTCGACGCCCAACTCCTGATCGCGCTGAACAAACGGCAGGGCACCGTCCGCCTGGTGGTCGGCGACTCCCCGGACAAGACCCGCGAAGCCGTCCGGAGCCATCAGCACATCCTCGCCGGGCCCCACTACGGCACCGTCATCGACCGCGACATCCAGATCGATACCCCGGACGGCGAGATCCTCGCCACCCTCCACACTCCCGCGGGCTACCCCGCCCCCTCCCCGTTGCTGGTGTTCTTCCACGGCGGCGGCTGGGTCATCGGCAGTCGTGCCGAATACGCTCCCCTGACGCGCTTCCTTGCCCACCACGCCGGGGTGCGCGTGCTGTCCGTCGATTACCGGCTGGCCCCGGAGCACCCCTTCCCGGCCCCCTTCAACGACGCACTCGCCGCCTTCGAGCACGCCCACGCCCACGCCGCCGAGCTGGGCGTCGATCCCCAGCGGATTGCCGTGGGCGGCGACAGCGCCGGAGGCAACCTCGCGGCAGCCGTTTCCCAGGCCGTGATGAAACGGCAGGGCCCCCGCCCCTCACACCAGTTCCTGTTCTATCCGGCCACCGACCTCACTCGGCGCTATCCCTCCCGTGAACGGCTCGCGAACGGCTTCATGCTGACCGACGACGACATCAAGTGGTTCGAGAACCACTACGCGCCAGCCTCCGCCGACCGCTCCGATCCCCGGCTGTCCCCGCTGCTCGGGGAGGCTTCCCCCGGGATCGCCGCCGCCCATGTCTTCGTCGCGGGCTTCGATCCCCTGCGCGACGAAGGGGAGGCGTACGCGACCGCCCTGGAGAAAGCCGGGGCAACAGTGACCCTGGACCGGATGGACGACCTCATTCACGGGTACCTGAACTTCTACGCCTTGGGCCCCCGCTTCCGGGCCGCCGCCCTACGCGCAGCGGAAGCGATCCGCACACACCTGAGCGAAAGGAATTGACGCCCCAACCGCGAGGGGCCCCGCATCAGGGTGTTCTCTTTCGCCGGGTGGCGGGAGTGCGGCGGGACTTCGATCGTGCGGGGTCGGTCTCACGGAGACCGCTCCTCGGGCGTACGACAACGTCGCAGGTAATGGCAGCGGCGAGGCAACCACCGAGAGTGATCACCGAGTATGCAGCCGAGTAGTGGGACCTCGAACTGGACGACTTCTTCCTGACTATCGGACACCGGTCGGCCGAGTCGAGCTCCGCCGCCGCATGCGTGACTACGTACGCGGGCTGCTCGCCACTGCTCGCCCCTGTTCGGGCGCGGGTCAGGCTGGGATGCGGATGACGGTCTTGCCGCGGGCGCCGCCGCGTTCCACCTTGCGCAGGGCGTCGGCGGTCTCGGCGAGGGGGAAGGTCGTCTCCAGCAGTGGCTGGAGCTTGCCGGAGGTCACCAGGTCGGCCAGGTGGGCCAGCTGCTCGCCGTGCGGGCGCATGTAGAAGGTGCGGGCGTCGACGTTCCACTCGGTCTTCTTGGCCTCGATGTCGGTGATGGGGACGATCGAGACGAGCGTTCCGCCGGGCTTGAGGACCCGGAAGGAGCGGTCCTGGGTCGGCCCGCCGATGGTGTCGAAGACGACGTCGATGTCGGAGAGGATCTCGTCGAAGTTCTCGGCGCGGTAGTCGATGACCTGGTCGGCGCCCAGGCGGCGGACGAGTTCGATGCTGTCGGCGCCCGCGGTGGCCACGACCTCGGCGCCGAGGTGCTTGGCGAGCTGGACCGCGACGGAGCCCACGCCGCCGGCGCCGCCGTGGATCAGGACGCGGGTGGCCGGCCCGACTTGCGCCTGCTCGGTCAGTGCCTGCCAGGCGGTGAGGCCGGCCAGGGGCAGCGAGGCCGCTTCCTCGAACGAGAGGGCCTGCGGCTTGGCGGCGACCAGGGACTGGTCCACGGCGACGTACTCGGCGAAGGCCCCGCCGATGCGAGGGTCGACCCGGGCGAAGACCTCGTCGCCGACGGCGAACCCGGTCACCTCCGCGCCGGTCTCGGCCACCATGCCCGCGAGTTCGTTGCCGATGACCAGGGGTTGGGTGAGGTCGCCAGCGCGCATGAAGCCCTTGATGATCAGGTGGTCGACCGGGTTGACGCCGGCCGCCCGGGCCTTGATCAGCACGTCGCGCGGGCCGACGGAGGGTGTGGGGACCTCGGTGACCGTCACGACGTCGTCGATCGGGCCGTACTGGTTGATGACCGCTGCCTTCATGGCGAACTCCTTGATCATTACTTTGGGTGGTGCCGAGCCCATGGCGGTGGTGCCGTACCCCGGGACGTGGCGTCGAGGCGGGTCGGGGTGCTGCTAGACGGTGGCGGCCGAGATCGTTCCGTCGGCGACCTTGGTGAGGACTTCGAGGATCAGTTCCGGGCTCTGCGCTCCCTGGAGCACGACCTTGCCGTCGAAGACGAAGGTCGGCACAGCGGTGACACCCACCTCCACCGCCTGGGCCAGCTCGGCGCGGACCTCTTCGGTGCCCTCCCGGGAGGCGAGGAAGGCCAGTGCGGCGTCGCGGTCGAGTCCGGCCGCCGCGGCGACGTCCGCGAGGGTGGTGCGGTCGCCGAGGTCGCCGCCGTTGGTGAAGTAGTGGGCCAGCAGACCCTCCTTCACCTCCACCTGGCGTGTGTGGCGCGCGGCGTGCCAGAGCAGCCGGTGTGCCTGGAAGGTGTTGGTGGCGAGGGCCTCCTCCAGGCGGAAGGTGAGGCCTTCGGCGGCGGCGGCCTGGGTGAGGGGGCCGAAGATGGTGTCCGCCGGGCGCCCGAACTTGCGTTCGTAGACCTGAGCGGAGGGCTCCGTCGTCTCGGGGGCATCGGGGTTGAGCTGGAACGGACGGTAGACGACCTCGACTTGGTCGGCGCCGGGGAAGGCGGCCAAGGCCTGCTCGAACCGGCGCTTTCCGATGTAGCACCACGGGCACACCAGGTCTGAGTAGATCTCGACTTTCACGTTGCTCCTGACAAGATTCCTACGGGTCGCCCACCCCTGCCTCTCCGACAGTTCGGGACCGATCGTTCCGTAACTTAGCACTTATGAAACGGACGGTCCAATACTTGCTGCCTCGTCGCGCCCCGTTCGCTACGGTGGAGCCATGGCCAGACCACGCACGTTCGACGAAGAAGCGATCCTGGACCGCGCGATTCTCCTCTTCTGGCGCAAGGGCTACGAGGCCACAGCCATGAGCGACCTGGTGGAGGATCTCGGCCTGGGACGCAGCTCCATCTACGCGGCCTTCGGCGACAAACACCAGCTGTTCGTGCGCGCGCTGACCCGCTACCTGGACCGCCAGGACGCCCTACTCGCCACCGCCCTCGACGCGGACGGCCCCGCCCTCGGTCAGCTGCGCGATCTCCTCGGGCGACTGCTCGCTACGGACGAGGTCTGCGGCCCCGCAGGGTGCTTCAGCGTCAACAGCATCGCCGAACTGCTCCCTCACGACGGCGAGGTCGCACGCCTCGCACAGCGCAGCCTGAGCCTCGCCGAGCAGGCGTTCACTCGGCAGCTCGAACGCGCCGCGCACGACGGCGAACTCTCCACGGCGATCACCCCGCACAGCGGCGCACGGCTCCTGCTCACCCTGATCCAGGGCGTGCAGATCATCCGCAAGGCCGACCCCGACCCCGCACGCGCCGCCGCCTGCCTGGACTCCGCCTTCGCCCTCCTGACCGGGAAGGCCACGCCCCTCGAACCGGCCGGCACCGCGTTCGACGTGGGTCCCCGCCCCCTCGACGGGGTCCACGCCGGGTAAGGCGGGCAGCAGGAAGATGGGGATCGCCGAGGTGAGCCCGAAAGGGGCCACTGGGTGACTCTCGAAGCTTTCGGTTTTCTGTCCTGGGAGGTTGCCGGATGGTCGGGCAGGGCTTGTGCGGCTGCTCTGCGGAGTGCGTGACCCGGTTCGACGGATCCCGGCCCACATGCGCGGACCGCGCCGGGAGGAGCCGCAGGGCCGGGGCTCCGTCGTTCTCGCGATCGACGGTGGAAACGATCCGCCGGATCGTCGACCCGCCCGGTGCGATCCGTGCGTTCAGTGAGGTCAGCAGACGTGCGCCAAGCCGGGCCAGTGTCCCCTGCGGCGCACTGCGAGCCCACTGCCCGATCGCCGCGTACGACCGCGCGCCCGCCACCACGGCGGACGCCAGCGTCAGCAGCACCGCCACGAAGGGGTGACGTACTCCCCGGCGATGGCGCGGGGCCGGAAGTCTGACCAGCCGTTCAGCCAGCGACATCCCCGAACACACTGCCATCGAAGGCGACTTGACGAGACATACGGTGGCAGACTGACGGCACATCGGGGCTCCGGTTCTGAACGGCGACTGGCAAGGCCATCCGTCCACAACGGGAGCCCCGATCTGTTCGTAGCGGTCCTCAAGTACATCGTCACCACGCCGTGACCAGCATCTTCACCCGCCCGGCAGGACTTTGAAACAGCCCTGCCAACCGACCCCACCGATCAGCAACCCTCAAGATCTCCGGCTGTAGCTCTCGGACTCCGCTGACCAGCGCAGACCCAGGGCTTGATCAAGTTCCCTGGCCGACGGATCCGGGCTGAGGCTGTAACATATAATACGAGCATCTATCGAAGTTCTACGGCATTGCGGTCGGCACTTCAAAGCAGTAATCAATGGAGTACGAAACTGCCGAACTTTGCCGCATCGAATAATGTCGACTGTCAGCTTGCCGTCAAGGACGAACTCACGCAGCGCGAACCACATCCCGTGGGTCCGGTTGCCGCCCACCAAGGAAAACCCCAATCGCATCGCACATGTCAAGGGGGTCCTCGTCTTGGCCAGCGCCAGAAACAGCAAGCCGGCAAAGACTCGCGGTAGCTCGCGAACCGCAAGTATGCCGCATATTACCCGATACAGCATGTACAAGCGGTTGAGGTCCGTGATCGCCGACGTCAGCGACCAGCACGATGCTGCCGGGATGTCTGTGCTGGCCATCGGGGATTCGTTGCAGCTGGCTCACCAGCTAGGTCTCAGTGCCGCCGGCATCACGAAAGCCGACTATCCGGAATTCAATATCCTCTCGCTGCCGATGACCGATGACAGTTTCGATGTGGTGCTCAGCGATCAGGTTCTGGAACATGTGGCAGGCGACCCGTTCGTCGCCGTCCGTGAGAGTGTCCGAGTGGCGCGGCCTGGCGGCTACATCATCCACACGACGTGCTTCTTCAACTCCATTCACTATGCACCCGGCGACTTCTGGAGGTTCACGCCGGACGGACTCCGCCTGCTGTGCAAGGACATCGCGGAGCCCGTCGAGGTCGGTGGCTGGGGAAACCTCACCCTCATCCCGATCACCGGCCTGGGGCTGCGCTTTCGGCCGGTCCCCGCATCGCGCTGGCACCCGTTGCACTGGGCTGCGGTACGCAACAACCCGCTGTGGCCGGTCAGCACATGGCTCGTGGCCCGAAAGCCTGCTTTCGCTGCACCCTGACCTCGATCTTGCATGAGGGTCCGTCAGCTTGCTGACGGACCCTTTCGGCTCGTTCGGGGCGGAGGCTCGTGCAGGTGGGCAGGCTGATTGCCCGGCTATCGCGTCGGGTGGGCGCCGGGTTCCACCGCTCCGGTCGGGTGGTGCTGCTCGTGGGGACGGGATGCTGCTGGTCAGCCGGGGTTCGGTAGGGCCGTGAGTCGTTGCAGGGCTTCGGTGATCACGTCGGTCCGGGGGCCAGTGCCCCGCGAGACGGAGGATGCGGCGTCGCCCGGTGGTGATGAGCTGGGCGGCGGCGGAGAAGAGACGAAGCCGCAGGCGGCGGGCCCCAGAGGCGGGCATGGCCGGTGAGGGCGAGCATCGGCATCCAGGCCAGCAGGTCCAGGGCGATCTGGACGATCGCGCCGCGTCACCAGCCAGCTTCCATACGTGTTCGCGTACTCCGGACCGGGCCCTGCGCAGCGCGGTCAGGGCCCGCTCCCCGCCTTGGGCGAGCGTGTCGATGAGCCGGGAGACCTCCGGATCGGAGGCCATCGGCCCGAACGCGTCCGGCTCCGCACGCAGCATGCCCACGCCCCCAGGCAGTCCCCGCCCAGCGCGACCGCGAGGGCGACGTCCAGGAGGACCTTCCCCGGGCCGTGAACCGCCCGCGGCTTGCGCCACGGGGCGAGCGCGGTGGATATCGCCTGATTCAAGTCCGGTCTTGCGGATCGTCTCCGCCGGCGGCACGGCCCCTGCCTAAGGGCTGCCGTGGTGCCGACGCCGAACCCCGCGGCGAGCTGGGCGTAGGTGTGTCCCATCCGCAGACGGGCGAGGGTGAGCAACTGTCCCGATGGGACAACACCGGTCTCATCCACAAGCTCGGCCCCGGCCTCTATGCAGCCACAGCCTGGACCTCAGCCCCCCGCCACCAGCACGAACAGGCTAACTACCCGGCCTCGGGGCGGGGCCCGAGGGTCCCTGCCCCGTCACCACACCCGCTGACCAGCCCATTTCACCCTCCAGCACAGGATGAAAGAGGTTCAATCAGAGTGAGACGGCATAGGCGGCCCACAGGTCCGCCACATCCTGGACGCGAACCCCATGAGTTTCCGATCAATAAGATGTGATGGTGCGTTACCAACGGAAACAGGCGCGTACTCCGTGGACGCGAGATCAGGTGGCGACGCTGGTAGCCACCGGGATCGGTCTGTTCATGGTGCTCCTCGACGGGGTGATCGCGAATGTGGCACTGCCGGAGATCCAGCGGGATTTCGGTGTAGGTGAGTCCGGCCTGCAGTGGGTGGTCACCGCGTACACCATCGGGATGGCCACCTTCATCATGGCCGGAGCCACCGCGGCCGATCGCTTCGGGCGAAAACGCCTGTTCATCCTGAGTCTCACCGCGTTCACCCTCACCTCCCTAGCGGCAGGTCTGGCCCCAAGCCTCACCGGCCTGACCCTCGCCCGGGCGCTACAGGGGGTCGCTGCCGCGACACTGAGCGTGACATCGCTCGCCCTGGTGAGCGCGGCCTTCCCCCAGAAGGGCGAGCGGGCGAAGGCCATCGGTTTGTGGATGGGCGTGGCGAACGTAGCCGGCGTTCTGGGACCCACGGTCGGTGGTGTCCTGACGGAGACCCTCAGCTGGCGGGCCGTCTTCGTGATCAACGCACCCATTGCCGTGCTCGTACTGGCTCTGACGTTCTGGCGTGTCACCGAGTCCCGCGGAGAGCGTCAGCGCGGATTCGACTGGGGTGGCCAGCTCCTCTTCATCGCGGCCATGGGATCACTGTCCTATGGGATCATCCAGGGCCAGGAGGATGGCTGGGGGTCGACACTGATCCTGACCCTGCTGACCATCGGCGCGACCTGCTTGGCAGTCTTCGCCTGGTACGAGTTCCGGATGCCCAGCCCGATGATGGATGTCAGGCTCTTTGGCAACCGGATCTATGCCGTGTCCATGGTCACGATCTTCTCAGCATTCTTCGGCGTGTACGGAATGCTGTTGATCATCACGCAGTACTTCCAGAACATCGAGCGCTACTCACCGGAACTGACCGGGCTGCTGATCCTGCCGTCAGCCCTGAGCTTGATGGTGTTGTCACCGATCGCCGGTCGCCTTGCCCAGCAATTCGGTCCCCTGCCGGTCGCCAGGATCGGGCAGCCCCTCCTGTTCGTGGGGCTCACGACCATCGCCCTGGGCATGCCCATCTCGGCTTCCGTAGTCGCAGCGGGTCTCTTGCTCACGGGCGCGGGTGGGGCTTTGGTCGTCGCGCCGATCACCACCTTGGCCATGACCGCAACGCCAGCGGACCGGGCCGGGATGGGGTCGGGCATCATGAGCGCCCAGCGGGCCGTCGGCACCACCTTCGGATTCGCGGTCACCGGCACCATCCTGGCGACCTGGGTGGGCAGCACACTCGACGCGTCCCTGCGCGAGGCGATCCCCGAGGCCGCAGTTCGCCGGGCAGTCGTCAGCCAGATCGTCGACGAGGCCGACCCCTACGCCTACACGGCCGAGGTCAGCCCCCGAAGGCCGCTTCCCGCACCCACGCCCGCCCAACGCGAGGAGATCGTGAGTGCGGCGAGACAGGACTTCATCGACGGCAGTCGGCTCGGCGTCGGTGTCGGCGCGGCATTCTGCGGGATAACCGCCGTACTCCTCTGGACGGGCACCGGCACGGGGCAAGGCAATCAGAAGCCGGCTTCCGGCGGGAGGCGCGGAGATGCAAACGCCCCGCACGGTACGGGTGAGTGACGCGTCCACTCGCCGGTCGGCACCCTTGATGGACAGGGGCGCGGCTCACTCGTATGAGCGGTAGGAATTGGACTCTCTGTCAGTTCCACGGGAGATTGAGGTGCGCGTATTGGCGTGGGGGCATGGGTTTGGTCCAGCGGGTTGTGAGGCAGGAATGCGGGTCGCGGTTGTCGGACAGGGTTACGTGGGCGTGACCGGAGCGGTGGCTCTTGCCTCACACCGTCATCGGGTGACGGGCATCGAGCAGCAGCCGGGACGGCTGAGGTCTCTTCATGCCGGCCGCGCCCCGGTGGTGGAGCCTGGCCTGCAGCAAGAGCTGTCCCTGGCGCTGGAGACGGGGCGCCTGCGCTTTGCCGAGAGTCTCGCCTCTGCCCACGCACACGAGCCGTTCGACGTCGTGCTGATCACCGTCGGAACCCCACCGGCCGAGGACGGCTCCGCGGACCTGTCGCAGGTCACTGCAGCGGTGACGGAGGCCGCCGCCTTGCTGCCCGCGCCGATCGTGGTGCTCAAGTCGACCGTGCCCCCCGGTACCAGTGACGCCTTCCTCGATGCCTTCCCACAGCTACGGCAGCGCTACGCCTACAACCCTGAGTTCCTCAACCAAGGCAGCGCCTTGGACGACTGGAGCAGCCCGGCGAGGGTTGTCGCCGGAGTCTGCTACGAGCCGGTGGTGCGGGTGCTGCGCGAGCTCTACGGGTCGCCAGCCTGCCCTTGGGTGATCACCACGCCAGTAAGCGCGGAGCTGGCCAAGTACGCCAGCAACTCCTTCCTCGCCATGAAATTCAGCTTCGCCAACGAGGTGGCGCGGCTGTGCGGGGGGCCGGAGACGAACGTCGACGACGTCCTACGCGCCGCCGGCTGCGACCCGCGGATCGGGCATGCCTTCCTGCAGCCGGGCCTGGGTTTCGGGGATTCCTGCCTGCCCAAGGACACCGCTGCTCTTCAGCGATGGGCCGACGACCTTGGCGTGGCGACCCCGCTGCTGGACGCGGTCATCGAGATCAACCGGACCCAGCCCCTGCTCGTCATCGACACGCTGTGCACCGAACTCGGTGCCGACCTCGCCAGCAGCCAAATCGCCGTCCTGGGAGCACGCTACGAGCCCTGGAGTGATGGCATGCTCGCCGCGCCCAGCCGCACGATCATCCCTCAGCTCGTCGACAGGGCGGCAGGTGTACGGATCTGGGAGCCCGCCATCGCCGGGGAGGAACTCGGCCGGCTCTTCCCCGGCGCTCTGGCATACACCGATATGCGCAGCGCGATCCAGGGCGCTCGGGCGGTGGTGGTACTCACCGAATGGCCCGAGATCATCGAAGCCGACTGGGGTGAACTTGTCACCCAGCTCGCCGCCCCCGCGATGATTGTGGACGGCAAGAACTGTCTCTCTCCTCAGACCATGGCCGGCCTTCCTGTGGCCTACCACAGCACTGGCCGACGCCTCCCGGTTCGCATCGGCATCCGTCCGTCCCCCGGTGTCGACGATCCCGTAATCATGTGACGGACGCCAGTCGGCGGTTCGTCCTGTCCGGGCAGCACGGAGGAGCAGATGCTCCACGCCGATTCCCGGGTGCCTTCGCGTACGCCGATGACGGGCATCCCCACCAGGTGCGCGCCGCCCAGGAAGCCGACGTACGAGGGGAACGAGGTGAGGATCACGTCACGAGAGTCCTTGCACAGCGTGCGCATCACCAGAACCATCGCCTCCTGGCACCCAGCGGTCACCAGGACGGATTCGGCGTCCGTGGTGATCCCCTCGTCGATCTCGAGATGTCTGGCGCATCCACGTCTCGCACTGCCCGGAACGGTCTTCGTCGATGGCAACAGGTCGGCACTCCACACTTGGTGAAGGGGTTCACCACACGGAGGGGCGGCACCGCGGGAATCGGGAGAGCGATGACCGAGGGATGTTCCGGAATGACTCGGTCCTGGGTCAACCGACAGCGAAAGCGGGCGGTGCCTTCCGGGGTTCACCGCCCGCCTCCGTGACAGCCCGTGGTGTCTCGGCTCGTCGGCTACCGGAGGGTGTAGGTGAACCGGGCGGTCGCCGGGTGGTGGTCGGAGAGCGGATCACCGCCGGAGTCGAGGAAGGACGCGTACTCGTTGTTGTAGTACGTCGCCTTCAGCTCGATACCAGACCCGCTGCGGTAGAAGATCTTGTCGATGACCTCGCAGGAGGTCTCCGTCTTGCAGGTCTTCGCGTTGTCGTCGACGTCCGGGGTCTTGCCGCCGTTGATCAGCTCCACCCAGGCGTCGGTGAAGCCGTTGTCGTCCCGGAGCTCGCGGATGATGTCGCCGGAGCGGGTGTAGCGGCTGTTCATGTCGCCCATGACGATGACGGCGTTGCCGGCCGAGTGCTTCCGGATGTACTCGGAGAGCTGCCGCGTGTTGTCGCGTCGGACGCGCAGTTCCTTCTCGGAGCCGGACCCCGCGTTCATATGGGCGTTGTACAGGTCGAGCTTCGCACCACCCGGCAGTTCGAGCTGGACATAGCTGAACCCCTTGGGGGTCAGGCAGTTGGTGCCGGTGCACTTGTCCCAGCCCTCGCGGTCCAGGTTGCTCTGCTTGAAATCGGTGAACGAGTTCAGGCCGTCGGAGAACGGCACTCCGAATATCCAGCCCTTGGCCGAAGCCTTGGTCCGGTAGGGGTGCTCGTCGTACTTGCGGAGGTCGTCGTCATAGGCGAAGTCCTCCTGGACGTTCACCACGTCGTAGGCGTTGAGCCGCGGCGAGATGAGCTTCGTGTTCTTGTCCGGATTGCTGCCGGACAGCGGCTCGGGGAGGCCCGCGACGTTGTAGGTGAGGACGTTGAACGTGCCGGTCACCGACTGGGACGAAGCACCGGCCTGCGCCGCGGGCATCGTCGCCATGGCCGTTGCCGCCGAAACCACGGCGACGGCGATGACGGCGCTTCTGCGCTGGGTACGAAGTCTGGACACCATCTTGCCCTTCGGGGGTTTTCCGCCGGAATGCTTCCGGAACGGATGCTGACACGAGCAAACACTGCCTGCTCATCACCGTGGCGGTGATGAACTTGCCTACGAGTGAAGCAATATGACGGTGCATCGGGAGTTTTGTAAACCGTTCGGCGTAGCTGCCTCCAAAGGTGCCGACCGACGCCCGACGCATGACGCCGGACCCGCGGGAGGGGCCTGGCGCGGGCTCGGACGGCGGGAGTGTAGCGGCTGAGACCATGTGCCACGTGAACGCACGAGACGAGCGAGACGAACCGCCCACCGGAGCCCGCGCCACACGCGGGACGGGACGGCGGCCCCGGTGGCGGCGCGACCCCGAGCGAACCAGTGCGCTGCTGCTGGACGCGCTGCTGGACCTGGTGGCAGAGGGTGTGCGCAAGCCCACCGGCAAGGCCATCGCGGAGCGGGCAGGAGTGTCGGAACGCACCGTTTTCGTCCACTTCGCCGACCGGGAGGCGCTGTACACGGCAGCCGCTGAGCGGCAGGCGGAGCGCTGGCGGGCGCTGGCGGAACCGGTGCCACCCGGGCACGCCACGGCGTACAAAGTGCGCGTCCTCGTGGCACAGCGGGGCCGGATGTACGAGCGGATGACGCCGATCCGCAAGGTGGGACTGGCCCTTGAGCCGGACTGGGCCGGCCTGCGCCGGGTGATGAGCCGGGGTGACACCTGGCTGCGGGACGACCTGGCACGGACTTTCGAGCCGGAGCTGCGGCGGATGCCGGGAGCACGCCGGGCGGGCGGACTGCTCGACTCCCTCGAGGCCGCCTTGTCCTGGGCGGCCTGGGACCATCTGCGCAGTCGGCGGGGCCTGGGCGAGGCGGCGACCCGCTCGGCGATGGAGCGGACCCTGCGTGCGCTGCTCGGCGACCCGCCGGACGCGGCAGCGGCCCCGGCGTCGACGCCCTGAGCGGCACAGTCGGTGATTCACAGGCAGAACCTGCGTCACACATCTTCTTTTGATGCACTCCAACTGCAATAGTGGCGCCCCGCTCTTGTTGCAGTCCTACTGCACTACGGTCCGGCTTCGCCCACCGGGGACCTGGCCTGATCCTTGCGAGAAGGGAACGTGCACCATGACCTCGATGGACCGGCGCGGCTTCGTCGCCGCAGCGGGTGCCGCGACTGCGGCCGTCGCACTGAACCCGCAGACCGCCCAGGCGTACTCCGGGCAACTTCACGCAGGCGCCGTCTCGGCGACGCGCACCGACGGTCTCCCCCACGACGACAGGCAGGACTTCAAGGACGCCGACCGCGGCTTCATCGCGGCGTTCACCGGTGGTGCGATCAAGAACAAGGCCGGTGCCACCATCTGGGACACGGACGCCTACGCCTTCCTCTCCAAAGCGGGCGACACACCGCCCAAGAGCGTCGACAAGAGCCTCTGGCGACAGGCCCGACTGGTGGCCAGGCAGGGCCTGTACAAGGTCACCGAGCGGATCTACCAGGTCCGCGGTCTCGACATCTCCAACATGACCATCGTCGAGGGCGAGACCGGCGTCATCGTCATCGATCCGCTGATCTCAGCCGAGACCGCGGCCGCAGCACTGGCGCTCTATCGCGCCCACCGGGGAAACCGCGCCGTCAAGGGAATGATCTACACCCATCCGCACCTCGACCACTTCGGCGGCTGCCGCGGGGTGCTGCCTGATGGCGGCCCCGGGATTCCCGTACTCGCGCCCCGGGGCTTCATGGAGCACGCGGTCAGCGAGAACGTCTACGCCGGTCCCGCCATGGTCCGTCGGGCCTCCTACATGTACGGCACCCTGCTGCCCAAGGGAGCCGACGTCCAGGTCGGCTGTGGACTCGGGCTCACCGTCTCGGACGGAACGGTCAATCTGATCCCTCCCACCCAGTACATCAGCGCCACCGGTCAGGAAGTCACCGTCGACGGGGTGCGCATCCAGTTCCAGATGACCCCGGGGACCGAGTGCCAGGAGGAGATGAACTTCCTCTTCCCCGATCTGCGCGCGGTGTGCATGGCGGAGAACGCCACCCACACCATGCACAACATCATCACCCTGCGCGGAGCCCAGGTCCGCGACGCCCACGCCTGGGCCGGCTATCTCACCGAGGCCATCAGCCTGTACGGGGGCAAAGCCGATGTCGCCTTCGCCTCGCACCACTGGCCGACATGGGGCAACGACAGCATCGTGGAGCTGCTCGGCCAGCAGCGGGACCTCTACGGCTATCTGCACGATCAGACGGTCCGTCTGATGAACAAGGGAATGACCGGGTCGGAGATCGCGGAGACGCTCAGGCTGCCGCCCGCGCTGGAGCGGGCATGGGCTGTCCGCGGCTACTACGGCTCCGTCAGCCACAACGTCAAGGGGATCTACCAACGCTACATGGGCTGGTTCGACGGCAACCCCGCCAACCTGTGGAGGCACCCTCCCGTCGAGGAAGCCCGCCGGTATGTCGCCTGCATGGGCGGTCAGGGCGCGGTGCGCTCCCGCGCCGAGCAGTACGCGCGCAAGGGCGATCTGCGATTCGCCGTCACCCTGCTCAACCACGCCGTGTTCAACGACCCCAAGGACACCCGGGCAAAGCGCCAGCTGGCCGAGGTCTACACCAGACTCGGCCACGCGTCCGAGAACGCCGTGTGGCGCAACTTCTATCTGACGGGTGCGCAGGAACTCACCAAGGGCGTCGGCAAAGCGAAGGGGCAGGCGTTCGGCCCGGACGTGTACGCGTCACTCACGATCGGACAGCTCATCGACGGCATGGCCGTCCGGATCAACGGCCCCAAGGCATGGGGCCTGAAGCTGGCAGTCGACTGGCATATCGGCGACGACTACTGGCACCTGGTGCTGACCAACGGAGTGCTCACCTGGACCAGCGGCACCAAGCCCGGCCCGGCCGCCGGACTGACCATGACGATGACCAGGGACCAGTTGCTCGTCATGCTGCTCACCAAGTCGACCAAGGGCATCACCATGACGGGCAATCCGCTGCTGCTGGTCACACTGATGGCGGTGCTGGACGAACCGGACATGCACTTCGCCATCGTCACCCCCTGACCCCCGGCCGGGTCGCCCCGGCACGCGGGGCCGACCGCCATCCACCGGCGGCCGGCGCGAGGCGCGTTCCCGGTGCTGGGCCGCCGGCTGGGGCGTGTTGCGAAAGTCCCTCCTGACCCGCGACGCCTGGCACGCACGCTCGCTGCGTTGCCGGAGTCATCCACGTACGTCCAGTACGAGGATGATCCTCCGCCTTGCGATCGCACGCACCAGACGCCGCAGGCCCCGCCCTGCGGGCGGACGGAGCTACTTTCGCAACACACCCTGGACCGGTGTACCCGCGTTGGCCGCGAAGCCGCTGCCGCAGGCCGCGGCGATGTTCGAGGCGTCGAGGATGGTGGCCGACAGCTCAACCGGTTGACTCATGGGCTTCCGCTGCCGCGGCCGTTGAGGCGTTCGATGTCGGCAGGGCCGAAGCGGACCACGAACAGCGCGATCAGCGCGGCTACCGCCGTGAAGACGGCAGCGACGGCGAAGACGGCCGTCGCACCGGAGGTGAGGACCGCGTCGGCGTAGGGCGCCGGGAGTCGGCCGGTGTGCGCGTAACCCAGCTTCTCCGCGGGGGTGGCCCGGCTGAGGAAGACCGGAGCCTGAAGGGCCGCCTCCCGGCCTGCGGCCGCACCGAACACCGTGACCAGTACGGCGAGCCCGAGCGAGCCGCCCACCTGCTGGTGCGCGTTGAGCAGACCGGACCCCGCACCGGACTCCCCGGCCGCGACGCCGGAGAGCGCTGTCACGGTGATCGACACGAACTGCAGGCCCATGCCCAGGCCGAACACCAGCATCGGCCCCAGAAACGCACCGGCGTATGTCGAATGGGCGTCGACACGGGTCAGCCAGATCAGGCCGGCCGTCGCCAGCAGGGCACCGGCGACCAGGAAGGGCTTGGGCCCGTACCGGGGCAGCAGCCGCGCCGTGGTCCGCGCCCCGACCACGATGATCGCGCTGACCGGCAGAAAGGCGAACCCCGCCTGGAGCGGGCTGAATCCCAGCACGTTCTGCACATGGAGGGAGAGGAAGAAGAACATGCCGAACATCGCCGCCGCGAAGCTCAGCATCATCGCGTAGGTCCCGCGGCGGTTGCGGTCGGCGAACAGTCGAAGCGGGATGACCGGCCGTCTGGAACGGCGCTCGACCAGGGCGCACAGACCCAGGGTCGCCGATGCCAGCGCGAACGACGCGATCGTCAGCGAGTCCGACCACCCGCCCCGTGCCGCCCGGATGAAACCGTAGACGAGCAGCACCATCCCGACCGTGGCGGTGAGCGCGCCCGCGATGTCGAAGGTGCCGGACTGGCGCCCGGACTCCCTGATCCATCGCGGCGCGGCGAGGACGGCGAGCATTCCGATCGGCCCGTTGACGAAGAACACCCAGCGCCAGTCGAGCCATTCGACGATCACACCGCCCGCCACCAGACCGAGTGCTCCCCCGGCGGCGGACACGGAGGCGAAGACACCGAAGGCCCGATTGCGCTCGGGGCCTTCGGAGAAGGTCGTACTGATCAGGGCGAGGGCGGTCGGGGAGGCGACGGCGGCGCCCGATCCCTGGAAGGCGCGGGCGGCGAGCAGCGCCCCCGCGCTCTGCGCGAGCCCCGCGGCCAGCGAGCCCGCGACGAAGAGCAGCACTCCACAGACGAAGACCCTGCGCCGCCCCAGGATGTCCCCCATCCTGCCACCGAGCAGCATCAGCCCGCCGAACGCGAGGGTGTATGCGCTGACGACCCACGACAGGTCGGTGGTGGAGAAGCCGAGCGAGCTCTGGATGTGCGGCAGCGCGACGTTCACGATGGTGATGTCGAGCACCACCATCAGCTGGCAGGACGCGATGACGAGCAGCGCCAAGGCGCTCCCACCGTCCCGCGCCGGGGCGGTGGACCGCGCTGCTGGGGCGGATCTCGGGCTGGTCATGGCGTGGTGCGGGGCCCGGCGGGCGTGCATGGCCGGGGTCGGCGGGCGGGGCCGGTGGCTCCCGGCCGACTACCGGTGAGAGGCCGGGAGCCGGTGGATGCCCCCGCGCCTGTCACTTCGACCGTAGGCCGCGGCAAGGGCCGCCGCGAGTCGGCGGCTGTCTTGCCGACGTCTTCGCGGGTGGAGCGCCTGTGATCGCCGGGATCGGGTCAGCGGCTGCCGCGGAGGTGCCGCGGCCGGGGTTCCACCGGTTCGTCCCGGGCCTGGGCCCAGAGGGAGCGGACATGCCCGAGGTGGCGGGCCATGCACTCCTGCGCTCCCACCGCGTCACCGGCGCGCATCAGATCGAGCAGTTCCACGTGCTCCTCCGCCGACGCGACCAGCTGACCGCGCTCGTCCAGCCTGGTCAGCCCGTACAGCCGGGAACGCTTGCGGAGGTCTCCGACCGTCTCGACCAGTCGCTCGTTCCCCGCGAGGGAGAGCAGGCCGAGGTGGAAGCGGCGGTCCGCGTCCAGATACCCGATGAGATCGTGTTCCCGCGCACGCGTCACGATCTCATCGGCCACCGGCCGCAGCTCTTCGAGCTGCTCCACCGTCGCGATGTCGGTGACCTTTCCGATGGTCGGCACCTCGATCAGCGCACGCAGCTCGGTGTACTGGTCGAGGTCCCGCTCGCTCACCTCGGTGATCCGGAATCCCTTGTTGCGGACCGGTTCGACCAGGCCCTCGCGCGCGAGGTCGAGCATGGCCTCGCGCACGGGTGTGGCGGAGGTGCCGAAATCGGCCGCGAGCCCGGGAGCGGAGTACACATGGCCGGGCCGGAGCTCGCCTGCCACAAGAGCGGCACGTAGTGCGTGGGCGACCTGGTCACGCAGCCGCGCCTGGGCCGTGATCAGGGTGAACTGCTTTGGGTCGCCCATGGCATGCCTCCGTGAATCCGCGAAGAGCCAGAGTACAATGTGACGTTTGCTCGGCGGGGCCCTGCCATGGCCTGCACTGCTGTCCGGCACGCATCGCTGTCACGGCCGGCGTCGCTGTCGTGGCTGTCACAGGAGGAAGCCCCCGGGGAACGGATCGGACGGGTCGAGGAAGTACTGGGCCGTGCCGGTGATCCAGGCCCGGCCTGTGATGGTGGGTACCACGGCGGGCAGTGCGCCGACGGTGGTCTCCCCGACCAGCCGGCCGGTGAACTCCGTTCCGATGAAGGACTCGTTGACGAAGTCACGGCCGACGGGCAGCTCACCCCTGGCGTGGAGCTGAGCCATCCGGGCGCTGGTGCCCGTGCCGCACGGGGAGCGGTCGAACCAGCCCGGATGGATGCCCATGGCGTGCCGGGACCGTACGGCGTCGGAGCCGGGGGCGGCGAGATAGACGTGCTTGACCCCGGCGATGAGTGGGTTCTCGGGGTGGACGGGGCGGTCGGTGGCGTTGACGGCGTCCATGACGGCGAGTGCGGCGGCCAGCAACTCGTCCTTGTGGGCGCGGTCGAAGGGGAGCCCGAGGGCGTCCAGGGCGACAATGGCGTAGAAGTTGCCGCCGTACGCCATGTCGTAGGTGATCGAGCCGTGGCCGGGCACCTCGGCCTTGCGGTCGAGGGCGAGGCAGAACGCGGGCACGTTGGTGAGCGTGACCGACCGGGCCGCCCCGCCCTCCACCCGCACATCCGCCGTCACCAGTCCGGCGGGAGTGTCGAGGCGGACGGTGGTGACCGGCTCGCTGACGGGCACCATTCCCGTCTCCACCAGGACGGTGGCGACACCGATGGTGCCGTGTCCGCACATCGGAAGCACCCCGGACACCTCGATGAACAGCACACCGTAGTCGGCGTCCGGCCGGGTGGGGGGCTGGAGGATCGCGCCGCTCATCGCGGAGTGGCCGCGCGGTTCGTACATGAGCAGGGTGCGGATGTGATCGAGGTGCTCCGTGAAGTACGTCCGCCGCTCGGCCATGGTGGCACCCGGGATCACCCCGGCACCGGCGGTGACGACCCGGGTGGGCATGCCCTCGGTGTGCGAGTCGACGGCGTGGAAGACATGGCGGGTGCGCATACGGTCCCTTCTTCTCCTCGGTACAGCTGCGGGCATCGGCAGGTCGTCGGTCCAGCCGGCCGACCGATCAGCGGTGGCCTTCGGCGAGCGCCTTCTCGGTGGCCGCCCGCACGGCCGTGTCCTGCTCCGGGTCGAGGGAGCGGCGCGGCGGACGGGTCGGGCCCCCGGGGCGCCCTGCGAGGTCCATGGAAAGCTTGATCGCCTGCACGAACTCGGTCTTGGAATCCCAGCGCAGCAGTGAATGCAGGGACTTGTAGAGCGGTAGCGCCACTTCCAGGTCCCCGCCGACGGCGGCGTGGTAAAGGTCCGCACACACCCGGGGCAGCGCGTTGGGGTATCCCGCGATCCAGCCGACCGCACCGGCCACGGCCAGTTCGAGCAGCACGTCGTCCGCACCGATCAGCAGGTCGAGCCCGGGTGCGAGTTCGGCGATCTCGTAAACACGCCGCACATCGCCGCTGAACTCCTTCACGGCGACGATGCTCTGCTGGGTGTGAAGCCGGGAGAGCAGTCCGGGGGTGAGATCGACCTTGGTGTCGTGGGGGTTGTTGTACGCGACGACGGGCACTCCTGAGCGCGCGACCTCGGCGTAGTGCGCCAGCACCGTCGCCTCGTCCGCGCGGTAGGCGTTGGGCGGCAGCAGCAGCACGGAACCGGCGCCGGCTTCGGCCGCCTGGTCGGCCCAGCGGCGCGACTCGGCGCTGCCGTAGGCGGCGACCCCCGGCATCACACGGCTTCCATCTCCGGACGCGTCGATGGCGGTACGGACCACACGGGCGCGTTCGTCGTCGGTGAGGGTCTGGTACTCGCCGAGGGAACCGTTGGGTACGACCCCGTCGCAGCCGTTGGCTATCAGCCAGGCCACATGGTCTGCGTAGGCGTCGTAGTCGATGGAGAGGTCGTCGCGCAGCGGAAGGGCGGTGGCGACCATGATTCCGTGCCAGGGGCGGGTACGAGGTGCGAGTGCCATATCCAACTCCTCTTGTACGGTGTGACATTGCATAGGTGGGCGGTTGTCGGTGTCAGCGGATTCGCTCAGGTCGATACGGGTGCGGGTGCTACGCGTACACCGGCGTGCGTCAGGGTGGATCCGGTGGCTCGGCGAGATGGCCCAGCGGGACCGGACACGACAGCGGGCGCCGGTGCGCACCGGGCTCCGCCGCCAGGCCGGAACCGGTCAGACAGGCCACGGCAGGGCCACACATGCGCCCCTGGCACCAGCCCATCCCGGCGCGCGTGAGCAGCTTCACCGTCCGGGTGTCATGCGCTCCGAGCCCGCCGACCGCCTCCTTGATCAACCCGACCGGGACCTCCTCGCAACGGCACACCGCGGTGGCGTCGGTGAGCCACCCGGTCCAGCCGGGGCCCGGACGGTGAGCGGCGGCCATCAGATCCGCGAAGGCCCTCAGCCGGGCACGGCGTACGGCCGCCCGCGCGATGTCCCGCCGGGGGCCATCGGGAGTGCCGTGCAGGTCACTTGCGATCGAGCGTCCCGCCAATTCTCCTTCCACCAGGGCGAGTTCGACTCCGCCGATGCCACCGGTCTCGCCCGCCGCCCACACCCCCGCCACCGAGGTGCGTTGTCCACCGTCCACACGCAGCGCCACACCGCCGTCGGGAGTGGGGCGGGTGGCGCAGCCGAGTTCCATGGCGAGTTCGAGTTGCGGCACGAGACCGTGCCCGACGGCAACCGCGTCACAGCGAACACGCCGGTCGCTGCCCGGCACCGGACGCCAGCCGCGGTCGAGCCTCGCCAGCGTGACGGCCTCGACCCGCTCGGCGCCGTGGGCCGCGATGACGGCGTGCCGGTTGAGCACCCGCACACCCCGTCTCAGCAGGGCACTCGCGTGAACCGCCGCTTCGGCGAGCTTCCCGGGGACCCGCAGCAGTGTGGGCCATCGGCGGGCATAGGCGGCGTAGCACGACGCCTCGGCGACTACGGGGACCTTGGCCCCGGCCGCCGTGAGCGATCCGGCGACGGCGAGCAGCAGTGGCCCGCTGCCCGCGACGACGACGCGCCGACCGGGGAGCACCAGACCCGACTTGAGCATGGCCTGCGCGGCTCCGGCGCCGATCACTCCCGGCAGGGTCCAGCCGGGGAAGGGAAGGTGACGCTCATAGGCTCCGGTGGCCAGAAGTACGGCACGAGCGTGGATCAGGACGGGCCGCTCCTCCTCCACACGGGTACCCGCCAGGGCGTGGAGCCGCCAGCCAGGCATACCGCCGTCCCCGCCGGCGCCCTCGGGGACCACCGTCCAGACGTGATGGGCGGGGAAGTACCGGATGCGGCCCGCTTCCCGCAGCGCGCGCAGCCTGCGTTCCAGATCGGCGTAGGCGCTCCAGCCGTGATGCAGTGCCTCCGGGCGTCCGGCTCCGAGTGCGGCTGCGGGCTGACGGTAGAACTGCCCTCCCGGCCGCTCTCCCGCGTCGAGCAGCGCCACTCGCAGTCCCAGCTCGGCGGCTGTGACAGCCGCCGCCAGACCTGCGGGCCCCGCGCCGACGACCGCCGACTCGTATGGACCTCCGGCGTCACACGGCGAGGTCGTCATGGCCGGTGCCCTCCTGTGTGGTGATCGCGTCGCCCGGGCGCGCGGGCACCAGGCATGCCCGTTGGTTGGGGCGGCCGTTGACGGTGGCGAGGCAGTCGTAGCAGGCGCCGATGCCGCAGAAGACCCCGCGCGCCGCGCCGTTCACACGGGTGGTACGCCAGGAGAGAATGCCCGCGGCCCAGAGCGCCGCCGCGACGGTCTGCCCGGGAAGCGCTCGGACGGAGCGTCCGTCGAAGGTGATCTCGTACGGGGCGCCGGGTTCCGCCCGCACCAGGGACGCCGGGGTTCTGGTCACAGCGCCGCTCCTCTCTCGTCGTCGGGACGATCCGGCCGATCCGGACTGATGGGGTCGCCGGGGTGGCCGGGGTCGTCGGGGTGGCCGGGTCGGCGGGAGCCGGGCGCAGCCCGTTCGCTGAACCGGTCCGGCCGGAACGGCTTGAGATCCAGTTCCTGTTGTCCGCCTCCCAAGACGCCGGCGATCAGCAGCCCGGTGGCGGGCGCCAGTCCGATGCCGGCACCCTCATGTCCGCAGGCGTGCAGCAGGCCGGGCACCCGCGGGTCGGGTCCGATGACCGGTAGATGGTCGGGGAGATAGGGCCGGAAGCCGTGGTAGGCCCGCAGCACCCGAAGGTCCGCGAGTACGGGAAACAACTCCCGCGCCTGTCCGGCGAGTCGGCGCAGTGCTTCTCGGGACAGGCTCCGGTCGAAGCCCACCCGTTCACGGGTCGCGCCGATCAGGACCGGTCCCGCCGGGGTGCCCTCGACGACAGCGGAGGACTGGAGAGCCGCTGAGCCGCTGGCGACATCGGCGATGTAGTCGGCGGCGTACACCTTGTGGCGTACGACGCGTGGCAGTGGTTCGGTCACCAGGACGAAGCCCCGCCGGGGCAGTACGGGCAGCTCGGTGCCCGCGATCCTGGCGACGGCTCCGCCCCAGGTGCCCGCGGCGTTGACGACGGCGGGGGCGAGCAGCCCGCCGCGGGCGGTGCGTACCCCCCGGACGGCGCCGTCGGGTGCGGTGAGCACTCCGGTGACTTCCTCGCCCAGCCTGATGACAGCGCCGTGTTCACGTGCCGCGGCGAGCAGCCGGGCCGCCGCCCTGGCGGGCTGGATCTGCGCGTCCTGGGGGTAGTGGAAGCCGCCCGCGAGTCCGGGTGCGAGATGCGGTTCCAGCTCGTGGAGCCGGTCGGCGGGGACTTCGCACGCGGTCACACCGGCACCTCGCTGCCGTTCGGCGAAGGCACGCAATGCGCCGAGGGCGGTCTCGTCGGGAGCCACGACGAGACCGCCCTTGGGTTCGTACTCGGTGTCCGGCGGGAGGACCTCGGCCAGTTCACGCCAGAGCCTGACGGACAGCAGCGCGAGATCGAGTTCCGGTCCCACCTCCTTGTCGGACACCAGGAGGTTCCCTTCCCCCGCACCGGTGGTGCCGCCCGCGACCGATCCGCGGTCGACCACAGCGACGGCCAGACCGGCGCGGCCGGCGTAGTACGCGCAGGCCGCGCCGACGACACCGGCACCGATGATGACGGCGTCCAGGAGGCCATGGGACTGGGCATTGGACACGACAGTAATATGTCACATGTCATGCGCGCGAGGAAGAGATGCCGCCGACCAACACTCAGCTGCGCAGCGGCCCTTCACACTGGTAGGCCGAGGTACCGGCACGCCCGTTGGACCAGATCTCCACCGGTCCGAAGGAGCAGTTCATATCGGCGAGGTTGGGCGAAGCCGGCGCCGAGCGGTCGAGGATGAAGTAGTCGACCGTCTCGGACATGTCCTTGAACACCAGGTCCGGGTTGCCCGCGTCGGAGAGATTGGCGGTGATCCGGCCCGTGCAGGTGAAGCGCCGCTTGCCCGGGTCGCCGTTCTCGGTACAGGCCGGGTCTCCGTACATGGCGGTGGCGAGGGCCGTGCGGACCGCCTCCGCCGAGGTCTGGGCGAGCCGGTCGTTGGTGATGTACGAGGTGTCGGGCACGAACAGGTCGTCCACCTTGGCGATCTGCGCGTCCAGGAAGGCGTCGTACGCCCGCTGGACGGCGGGGTCGCCACCGAGGCGGCTGCGCCAGGAGTCAAACCCTGCGACATCGTTCCTCCGCAGATACCCGTACATCTCCCGCAGCAGCGAGGGGCGTTCGGTCCACAGGAACTCGAAGAACGTCCCCGCGTAGTCGTAGAAGCGGAAGCCGTCGCCGTCGTAGGTGGCGTGCAGCAGCTGGTTCACGCTCATTCGCGGACCACCGGACGCCGTGTCGTCGATGACGCCCTGCACAAGGGACTTGCGGACCGCGATGCCGTTGTCGCGGGTCGCCCCGTCGAAGAACTCCGCCGTGCCCTCGTCCATCGCGGTGGTGCGGTCGCCGCTGTACCAATCACCTTCACCGAAGTAGCCGGGAACCGCCCAACGGCCGTTGAGGTAGTGCGTGTACTCGTGCCGGAAGAGCTCCTCGAGGGTGAGCGAGGAGTCCTGCGGCACCCGGCGCTGGTACGTGTAGAAGGTGGCGCCGCGCTCGATGTAGATGCCGCCGTTCTCGGTGCCCATTCCGGTGAGGATCGGGTGGTGGACCTCGTAGTCGGAACGCGAGGCGTACAACACGATGTTGAGCGAGGTGTTGGTGTCGCCCGCGAGCGGCTGCTCGGTGCCGAGCACCCGGTGGAACTGCGCCTTCACCTGCTTGCTCGCGTAGTAGAGCTGGTCGACGGTCGCCCGGTCGAGCGCGGTGCGGACCTTGATGGCGCCGTTGTCGTAGCTGAAGGTGTTCGGGAAGATCCGCCGCTCGATGTCCTCCTTGCACACCCCATACGGTTTGCAGGCCTGGTAGAAGCCCAGCCAGCCGACGAGTGCCGCCCAAGGGCGGCCGCCCTTGCCGAAGTTGGACTCTGCGACCGGGAGCAGCGAGCCGAGGTCGGGCACGATCCGCTCCTTGAGCGCCGCCACCTGACCGAAGCGTCCGTACTCGCTGAGCGCGTCGCGTACGACCCACTCATTGGGGGTGCCCTTGAGATGGGTGTAGTCGGCGAAGGCGCGGAAGGCGGCCCGGTAGGAGGCGTTCTGCATGACGACGTTGTGGAACGCGGTGTCGTTGTTCCCGGGGTAGACACCCAGGTAGTTCACGGAGAGCGCGGCCAGCGCCGCACCACCCCATGAGGGGTCGTCGTACTGCCCCTTGTGGTACTTGTCCATCGTCGCCAGAACCTTCTTGACCAGCCCGAGCTGGCTGTGCCGCAGCCCCGGTGCACTGCCCGCGTACAGCGCTTCGCGCAGGGTCTCGGCATTGGTGCGGGTGACCTGGAAGGTGCGGGACGCGGTGCCGAAGTCGTTGACGGCACGCCGCAGGACCTCGGTGGTCGGGATGTCGGTGATGTCGATCTCGGGACGCGAGAAGTCGTGGTAGGCGACCGCGTGGAGGTAGGTGAACATCTCCAGCAGATGCGTGCCGTTGCGGCCGTCGTGGCGGGCGGCGAGCCAGGAGATCCGGCGGCCGACGGTCTGGACATGGGCGTCGGACATGACAGGCACCAGTCGGGCGTCCCAGGTCCAGACGAGGTCGCGGAGGCAGCCGTCGGCCGTGACGGCGGGATCGGCCAGGAAATCGGCGAACTGCTGGGGGTTCAGCCCGGTGACGCCGTCGAGCGTGCAGGGCACCCCGGCGGCGGTGCGGGCCGTCGCCGCACGGGACCTCACTCCGCTCCCCATGCCTTGCCGTCCCGGGACGCGCCCATCGGCGAGCTCGCCGGGCGCGGAGGCGGGCGCCACGGAGCGCTTGGGTGCTTCGACCAGGCGTTCGACCTCGTCATGGGGGTTCGGGGCGCGGGTGGGCGCCGGGGCAGGAGCGGGACGCGCCGCCGCCGGGTGACCGAGCTGGGTCGCGGCGGCGGTCGGGACGGTGGGCGCCAGCAGAGTGATGGCGAGGCCACCGGCGACGGCGCCGGTGAGCAGTGGCCCGCGCAGGGCCGCGGGCACGGATATGGGCAGCACGGATCTTGGCTTTGACACCGAGAGCTCCTGATGTGGGAGGTGATGGGGCGTGCGGCAGTGCGGTCACCGCGAACCGCCGTGGCGTGGAAGGGGATTGGCCGAACCGGACGGCGCGATGTGACCCGTAACATAGTAATGTGAAATTGCACTGACAAGGCCTCAGTGCGACTCTGTTTCCAGGGAGCCCGTATGTCCGAGAACGTCCCCCGCCCCGGCGCCCCCGGCCCCGAATACCCGCACCGGCGTCCCCGCCGGCACCCGCTTCGGCCCGGCGACGGGCAGTCACGATCTCGCGGTGTCACCCGAGTTCGTCGCTCTCATGCGTACGGGATGGGCGCCGAGCCCGTTGCCCGTGGATGCTCGGGTACCCGCCCATGACGTCACCCCGGCACGGCGGGAGCGGCTCTCCGCACTCTTCCCCGGGCGGGCATCGCCGCGCTCAGATCCGGTTCGCGGTTCCGTGACTTCCACGGCGCCTGTATGCGGGTGATCGCCGACGGCCTCGCGGAATGGGGCGTGCTCAAGCACTCCGACGGCGATCTGCACCGCCGCTACACGCTGTGCGGCAGCGGCCATATGCTCGGGCTCGATGTGCACGACTGCGCGTCGGCGCGCGCCTCGGCCTATCCCGACGGACTCCTGGCGGAGGGGCAGGTGCTCACGGTCGAGCCCGGACTCTGCTTCCAGCCGGACGACGAGACCCTGCCCGCCGAACTGCGCGGTATCGGCGTACGCATCGAGGACGACCTGGTCGTCACGGCGGAAGGGGCCAGGCTGATGTCGGGTGCGCTGCCGCGCACACCGGACGCTGTGGAGGAGTGGATGGGCTCACTGCTCGAAGCCTGAGCCCGACACGGCACCCGGGACGGGGCGCGCCACCGGACTACGGCAGCACCGCGATCCCGTCGATCTCCACCAGCGCCTCCTCGTCCCAGAGCCGCACGATCCCGATCACCGCCATGGCCGGGTAGTCCCGCCCGGCCAACCGGTGCCAGACCTGGCCGAGTTCGGACGCGTGGGCGCGGTAGTCGGCCACGTCGGTGACATAGACGGTGACCCGGGCAAGATCGTGCGGTGTGCCACCGGTGGCGGCCAGGGCGGCGAGCAGGTTGGCCAGGGCCGTCTCGAACTGCTCGGTGATCCCGGCGCCGGTGATCCTGCCATCGGCGTCGAGGGCCGTCTGACCGGCGAGGTACACCACCCGGGAACCGGTCGCGGCGACGGCGTGCGAGAAGCCGGTGGCCGGGGAGAGACCGGGCGGGTTGATGCGTTCGAGACTCATCGAGTGCCCTTCGTCGTCATCATCGGTATGACTCTTCTACAGGTCACCGCTACCACGCTCCCCTCTTCTCCGCGCCCCTCTTCGCTACGGCTCACCGGGGCTGCGCCGGTACAGCTCCTTCGCGATGATGCCGCGCTGGACCTCGCTCGCGCCCTCGTAGATCCGCGGTGCGCGGACCTCCCGGTAGAGATGCTCCAGCAGATGACCGCGCTGGAGCGCGCGTGCGCCGTGCAACTGGACCGCCGTGTCCACGACGTATTGCGCGGTCTCGGTGGCGAACAGTTTCGCCATCGCCGAGCGCTGCGGGACATCCGCGGCGCCGGAGTCGTACGCGCAGGCCGCCGCGTACACCAGCAACCGGGCCGCCTCCGTCCGGGTGGCCATCTCGGCGGCCTGATGGGACACGGCCTGGAGATCCTTGAGCGGGCCGCCGAAAGCCGTGCGGTGCGCGGTGTGTTCGAGGGTGGTGTCGAGCGCCGCCTGGGCCATGCCGACGGCGAAGGCCCCGACGCTGGGCCGGAAGAGGTTGAGGGTGTTCATGGCGACCCGGAAACCGCCGCCCGGTTCTCCGAGCAGGTCGTCGCGGCTGACGGGTACGCCGTCGAAGCGCAGGGCGCCGATGGGGTGCGGGGAGAGCATCTCCAGCGCGCTGCCGCTGAACCCGGGCCGGTCGGCGGGCACGAGGAAGGCGCTGATGCCGCGCGCTCCGGGCGCCTCACCCGTTCGGGCGAAGACGGTGCAGAAATCCGCCTCGGGGGCGTTGGAGATCCAGCGCTTCTCCCCTGTGAGGCGCCAGCCGTTCCCGTCCGGCGCTGCTTCGAGGGCGAGTGCCGCGGCGTCGGAGCCGGCATCGGGCTCGCTCAGCGCGAAGGCCGCCACCGCGCGGCCCGCGACGACCTCGGGCAGAACGCGCTCACGCTGAGCCGGTGTGCCCGTCTGGAGTACCGGATAGCTGCCGAGCCCCTGGAGCGCAAGGGCGGTCTCGGCCTCCGTGCAGCCATGTGCCAGTGACTCCCTCAGCAGGCACAGGTCGAGCGCACCCGCGTCGCTGAACAGTCGCTTCAGCAGGCCAAGTTCGCCGAGTGCGGCGATCAGCGGGCGGTTGACCCGTCCCGGCTCCCCCTGCTCGGCGAGCGGCCGCAGCCGCTCCGCTGCGAGTGTGCGCAGCTCGGCGCACCAAGCACGCTGTGCCGGATCGAGCGAGAATGCGGACATCCGATCGCCTACTTCCTGCGGCCTTGGCCCAGAGCCCGGTACGACCGCGCCGCACCGTGCGGCCCGTCCCCGGGGAAAGCACAGTATCGCGGACTGTTGACTGTCGTCACCCACACGCTACGCTCGATGCGCGACCCCACCACGACAAGGGGCGAACATGGAGCTGTCACCCTCGGCCCACCTCGACACCTTCGCGCGCGACCATCTGCCGCCCGCGGAGCAGTGGCCCCGGCTGCTGCTGGACGCACCCGGACCGCACCGGACGGACGGGTCGGACGACCCGCCCGAAGCGCCCGGGCCGCAGTATCCGGCGCGGCTCAACTGCGGTGCGGAGCTGCTCGACGCGACGATCGACCGGTACGGAGGCGACCGGCCCGTCTTCCGCGACGGGGCCTCTGGCGCAGTCTGGACCTACGCCGACCTCCGCACGCGGGTGGACCGGATCGCACAGGTGCTGACGGCTGAGCTGGGTGTGGTGCCCGGGAACCGCGTGCTGCTGCGCGGGCCGACCACGCCCTGGCTGGCCGCCTGCTGGCTGGCCGTGATGAAGGCGGGCGCGGTCGCCGTCACCGTACTCGCGCAGCAACGGGCCAGAGAGCTCGCGACCATCTGCGAGATCGCCCGTGTGGAGCACGCGCTGTGCGATGTCCGCGGCGTCGACGAGCTGGTGAAGGCGGAGGTGCCGGGGCTGCGGATCGCCACGTACGGCGGGGACGCACCGGACGACCTGCTGCGGCTGGCGGCCGGGATGCCGGACACGTACACCGCCGTCGCGACCGCGGCCGACGACGTGGCGCTGATCGCCTTCACCAGCGGCACGACGGGGCGCCCGAAGGGGTGCATGCACTTCCACCGGGATGTGCTGGCGGTCGCCGACACCTTCTCGGCGCAGGTGCTGCGGCCCACGCCCGACGATGTCTTCGCGGGCAGTCCGCCGCTGGGCTTCACCTTCGGTCTCGGCGGCCTGGTGATCTTCCCGATGCGCTCAGGGGCATCGGCACTGCTGCTGGAGCAGGCAGGTCCCAAGCAGTTGCTTCCCGCCATCGCGGAGCACCGGGTGTCCGTGCTGTTCACGGCTCCGACCGCGTACCGGGTGATGCTGGACGAGCTGGCCGGGTACGACGTGTCCTCGCTGCGCCGCTGCGTGTCAGCCGGGGAGAACCTGCCCGCGGCCACCTGGCAGTCCTGGTACGAACGCACGGGTCTGCAGATCATCAACGGCATCGGCGCCACCGAACTGCTGCACATCTTCATCTCGGCGGCGGACGGGGACATCCGCCCCGGCACGACCGGGCTGCCGGTGCCGGGCTGGGAGGCCCGGGTCGTGGACGCCGGGACGGGTGTGCCGGTACCGGACGGCGAGCCGGGGCTGCTGGCGGTGCGAGGTCCGGTCGGCTGCCGCTATCTGTCCGATCCTCGCCAGCAGGTGTACGTGCGCGACGGCTGGAACCTCACCGGAGACACGTACGTCCGCGAGCCGGACGGATGGTTCCGCTATGTCGCCCGCGCCGACGACATGATCATCTCGGCTGGATACAACATCGCCGGGCCCGAGGTGGAGGACACTCTGCTGGACCACCCCGACGTGGTGGAGGCGGCGGTGGTCGGGCGGCCCGACGAGCTGCGCGGCCACATCGTGGCGGCATACGTGGTGCTGCGCGACGGTGCTGAGAGCGGCGGCGGCATGGAGACGGCACTGCGCGACTTCGTCCGGGACCGGCTGGCTCCGTACAAGTGCCCACGCGTGATCGTCTTCCTCGACGCCCTGCCCCGTACCCCCACCGGCAAACTGCAGCGGTTCCGGCTGCGGGACCCGGCGCCGTGAGCCGTGCTCCGGTGGAAGCGGTACTCCGGCGACGGTAGGCGTGCTTCATCGGACGGGGCCAGTCGGAACTAGAGTGATCACGTGGCCGAACAGCACACCCCCCGATCCCTGATCGTCACCCTGTACGGCGCGTACGGACGCGAGACAGCGGGCTCGCTCGCCGTCGCCGAGCTGATCCGGCTGCTCGCGGCAGTCGGCGTGGACGGGCCATCGGTACGCTCATCGGTGTCCCGGCTGAAGCGGCGCGGGCTGCTGGTGGCCGAGCGCACGGCCGGCGGGGCAGCCGGATACGCCCTCTCGCCGGATGCGCGCCAGCTGCTGGACGACGGCGACCGGCGCATCTACGACCCGTCGGCGCCGAAGCTCGCCGACGGCTGGGTGCTGGCGGTGTTCTCCGTACCGGAAGCGGAACGCCACAAGCGGCATCTGCTGCGCTCCCGGCTGGCGAGACTGGGCTTCGGCACGGCCGCCCCGGGCGTCTGGATCGCACCCGCCCGCTTCCAGGAGGAGACCGCGCACACGCTGCGGCGGCTCGGGCTCGCCCCTTATGTCGATCTGTTCCGGGCCGAGCACCTGGGCTTCGCCGCGACGGCCGACGCCGCTGCCCGCTGGTGGGACCTGGCGGCGATCGCCAAGCAGCACGAGGAGTTCCTCGATGCCCACGGCCCGGTGCTGCGGGCTTGGGAGACGCGGCTGGACACCCCGCCCGACGCGGCCTACCGGGACTACCTGCTGGCCCTGGACTCCTGGCGCCGACTGCCTTACGCGGACCCCGGGCTGCCCGACGAGCTACTGCCGGCCGAGTGGCCCGGCGGCCGCTCGGCCGCGGTGTTCATGGGTCTGCACGAACGGCTGAGGGACGCCGGTGCGCGGTTCATGACACAGGCTGAGCCGCCGTCCACGACGGCGGGGTGAGGCGCGGTCTACGACGGCAGGGTGAGGCGCGGTTTCGGCGCGTCGGTACGCCCTGTGGGCGGTTTGCGGCTGCCGGCGCGGTACGGCAGCGGCCAGGGCGCCGCCGGCCCTTGGTAGCTCTGGTCCGCCGCGGCGTGCAGGGTCCAGTGCGGGTCGTAGAGGTGGGGCCGGGCCAGGGCGCACAGGTCCGCGCGTCCTGCGAGCAGCAGGGAGTTGACGTCGTCCCAGGAGGAGATGGCGCCGACGGCGACGACCGGGACGCGCAGGGCGTTGCGGATCCGGTCGGCGTACGGGGTCTGGTACGAGCGTCCGTACTCGGGGCGTTCATCGGGCACGACCTGCCCGGTGGAGACGTCGATGGCGTCGGCGCCGTGCGCGGCGAAGGCGCGGGCGATCTCGACGGCGTCCTCGGCGGTCGTACCGCCCGGGGCCCAGTCGGTGGCGGAGATGCGGACCGTCATCGGGCGGTCGTCGGGCCAGACCGCGCGTACGGCGTCGAAGACCTCCAGCGGGTAGCGCAGCCGTCCGGCGAGCGTGCCGCCGTAGCCGTCGGTGCGCTGATTGGTGAGCGGCGAGAGGAATCCGGACAGCAGATAGCCGTGGGCGCAGTGGAGTTCGAGCAGATCGAATCCGCTGTCGGCGGCGCGCCGGGCGGCCTCGGTGAACCGGTCGCGGATCGCGGCCAGTCCGCCCTGGTCCAGCTGGTGCGGGGTCTGGTTGACGCCCGGCCGGTAGGGCAGCGGTGAGGCGGCGACCAGCGGCCAGTTCGCGTCGGGCAGCGGCTGGTCGATGCCCTCCCACATCAGACGGGTGGAGCCCTTGCGCCCGGAGTGGCCGAGCTGCACACCGATGGCGGTACCGGGTGAGCGGTGATGTACGAAGTCGGTGATCCGGCGCCAGGCCGCGGCCTGCTCATCGGTGTAGAGGCCCGTGCAGCCGGGGGTGATGCGTCCTTCGGCACTGACGCAGACCATCTCGGTCATCACGAGCGCTGCGCCACCGAGCGCCCGCGAGCCGAGGTGCACGAGATGGAAGTCCCCGGGCATGCCGTCCTCGGCGCAGTACATGTCCATGGGTGAGACGACCACCCGGTTGCGCAGGGTGAGCCCGCGCAGTCGCAGGGGTGTGAACATCGGCGGGGTGCCGGGCGGGCAGCCGAAGTCCCGTTCGACGGACTCGGTGAAGCCGGAGTCACGCAGCCGCAGGTTGTCATGGGTCACACGGCGGCTGCGGGTGAGCAGGTTGAACGCGAACTGGCGGGGAGGCTGGTCGAGATACGTCCCCAGCTCTTCGAACCAGCGCAGACTGGCGGCCGCGGCGCGCTGGGTCGACTCCACCACCGGGCGGCGTTCGGCCTCGTACGCCGCGAGCGCCTCCGTGATGCCGGGCTGCTCCTCGATACAGGCGGCGAGCGCGAGCGCGTCCTCGACGGCGAGTTTGGTACCGGACCCGATGGAGAAGTGCGCGGTGTGCGCGGCGTCCCCGAGCAGCACCGTGCTGCCGTGCGACCAGTGTTCGTTGACGACCGTACGGAAGGCGATCCAGGCGGATTTGTTCCCGCGCAGGGAACGTCCGCCGAGTGCATCGGCGAAGATCTTGGCGCAGCGCTCGGCGGACTGCTGCTCGTCGCACTCGTCGAGCCCGGCGGCCCGCCAGACCTCCTCGCGCATCTCCACGATCACGGTCGACTCGGCCGACGCGTACGGGTAGCCGTGCAGCTGCATCACTCCGTGCTCCGTCTCGGCGATCTCGAAACGGAAGGCGTCGAAGGCGAAGTCGGCGGCGAGCCAGATGTAGCGGCAGCGGTGGTGGGTGATGGAGGGCCGGAACACCTCGGCGTGCGCGGCGCGGGTGAGGCTGTTGACACCGTCTGCGGCGATGACCAGATCATGGCTCGCGGTCAGCTCGGCCACCGGCGGCGCCTCCGCCCGGAAGCGCAGCCGTACACCGAGTGAGGTGCAGCGCTGGTGCAGGATCTCCAGCAGCCGCCGCCGCCCGAGCGCGGCGAAGCCGTGGCCACCGGAGGTGAGGGTCCGGCCGCGGTGGACGATGTCGATGTCGTCCCAGCGGACGAACTCGCCCTGGAGCGCGCGGTAGACGGCGGGATCGGCATGCTCGATGCCGCCGAGCGTCTCATCGGAGAGGACGACGCCGAACCCGAAAGTGTCGTCGGGCGCGTTGCGTTCCCAGACGGTGATCTCCCGGGCCGGGTCCAGCCGCTTGAGCAGCGCCGCCGCGTACAGCCCGCCGGGTCCACCGCCGACGACGGCGATCCGCAGCGGTGCGGCGGGCCCGGGCGGTCCGGCCGGTGTGCCCATGCTCAGCACCCCCGCCAATTCGGGGCGCGCTTCTCGGTGAAGGCGGCGTGGAACTCCGCGTAGTCCTCGCCGTTCATCAGCAGTGCCTGTGTCGCCGCGTCCAGCTCGATCGCGGCGGCCAGCGGCATGTCGAGCTCGGAGGTCAGCAGCGCCTTCGTCTGGGCGTAGGCGAGGGTGGGTCCGTCGGCGAGCCGGCGGGCGAGGGCCGCGGCGGCCTTGTCCGCCTCGCCTTCCGCGGTCAGGTCGCTGATCAGGCCGATGCGCTCGGCTTCGACTGCTCTGACGGGCTCGCCCAGCATCAGCAGCCGGGTGGCGTGGCCGAGGCCGACGACGCGTGGCAGCAGATACGCGGCGCCCATGTCACCGCCGGAAAGACCGACCTTGGTGAAGAGGAAGGAGAACCGCGCCGTCGGATCGGCCACCCGGAAGTCGGCTGCCAGCGCCAGGACCGCTCCCGCGCCCGCGGCGACGCCGTGCAGGGCGGCGATCACCGGGAAGGGGCACTCGCGCAGAGCCCGGACCACCTGGCCGGTCATCCGGTTGAAGTCGAGCAACTGTGCGGTGTCCATGGCGAGGGTGGCGCCGATGATGTCGTCCACATCGCCCCCGGAGCAGAAGCCCCGCCCCTCCCCGCCGAGCACCAGGGCCCGTACGGAGCGTTCCCGGGAGAGCTCGGCAAGCAGATCGCGCAGGTCGGCGTAGGCGCCGAAGGTGAGCGCGTTGAGCTTCTCCGGGCGGTCGAGGGTGACGGTGGCAACCCCGTCCTGCCTGGTCAGCCGCAGATGGTGCCATTCCTCTGTGCGTGGCGCTGAGCTGGCAAAGGGGCTCATGGGGTGGCCTCCCTCGGGGCTGCCGGGCGGTTGCCTGCCCGTCGAAGTTATCACTCATGCGTGACTTCCGTCATGACTGCGCGATAGGGGAGGGCCCGACATGCCGTCACATGGTCGCAACTCGGCAAAGGTCCCGTATCAGCTCAGGCACGAGACATGGGCAAAACGCCCATACGGGTCACAGGCTCTTGTATGGCCTCCGTATGTTGACTGCTGCATCAGCAGTACGGAGCACTGCGAACGGACCCCTGCCTTGCGTCACGCCCCCGCCACCGCGGAGACCACGGCCGCCGTCTGCCGACGGCTCGCCCTCCCGCACTCGACGGCCGCCGTGCCGCTGGCGCGTGCGCTGATCCGCTCTCTCCTCGGCGACTCCGACACACCGGCCGACCGCGACACCGCCGAGCTCCTCACCGCCGAGCTGGTCGCCAACGCGGTGGAGCACACCTCCGGCGACGAGCCCATCGAGCTGGTCGTGGAGCTCCGCTCCACCGGCTGCCAGGTCGAGGTCCACGACCCCGACCCCGTACCTCCCGGCGGCCTGTCCGCCCCGGAGCGCGAGCCCGACCCCTGGCAGGAGCACGGCCGCGGCCTGTTCCTCATCCGCACCCTCAGCGCCGCCTGCGGCCACCGCCGCACCGCCCAGGGCAAGGCGGTCTGGTTCACCCTCCCGACCGCTCCCGCGGCGACCCCGGTCGTACCGTCGGTCCCGTCGCCGCGCACTCCGCCGACCGGGTCGTAGCCGCACCGCGAGCCGGCCACCGAGCCCTGCCGGGCGTGCAGCCTTCCACGGGGCCCGGCGACAGCGCGGCCACTACTTCCGCACCGCCGTCATCGGGGCCGGGAAACAGCCCGGCGAAGGCGCCAGAGGCGGCGCGAGCATCAGACGCCGGGATTGCCGCGGGTCATTCGCCGGGCGCGGCGAGCGTGGCCACCAGCACCGCCTTGATGGTGTGCATACGGTTCTCCGCTTGATCGAACACCACCGAGTGGGACGACTCGAACACCTCGTCCGTGACCTCCAGTTCGGCCAGACCGTGCCGCTCGTACATCTCGCGGGCGACCTGTGTGCCCAGGTCGTGGAAGGCCGGCAGGCAGTGCAGGAACTTCACCTCGGGATTGCCGGTGGCGCGCAGCACGTCCATGGTCACCGCATACGGGGCGAGGGCGGCGATGCGCTCATCCCAGACCTCCTTCGGCTCCCCCATGGAGACCCATACGTCGGTGGCGACGAAGTCGACTCCGGCGACGCCCTCCGGGATGTCCTCGGTGAGAGTGACCTTCGCGCCGCTCGCGGCGGCGAGGGAGCGGGCCCGGGTGACGACCTCGTCGGCGGGCCAGTAGGACCGGGGTGCGACGATGCGGACGTCCATGCCGAGCAGTGCGCCGGTCACCAGATAGGAGTTGCCCATGTTGAAGCGGGCATCGCCCAGATAGGCGAAGGCGATGGGCTCCCCGCCGCCCTTGGAGCAGTGCTCGGTCATGGTCAGGACGTCGGCCAGCATCTGCGTGGGGTGCCAGTCGTCGGTCAGGCCGTTGTAGACCGGCACCCCCGCGTACTCCGCGAGCTCCTCGACGGCCGCCTGGCCGTCCCCGCGATACTCGATCCCGTCGAACATCCGACCGAGCACCCGGGCCGTGTCCTTGATCGACTCCTTGTGGCCCAGCTGGGAGCCGGACGAGTCGAGATACGTCGCGGACGCACCCTGGTCCGCCGCGGCCACCTCGAAGGCGCAGCGGGTGCGGGTCGAGGTCTTCTCGAAGATCAGGGCGATGTTCCTGCCGCGCAGTCGCTGCACCTCGACACCGGCCCGCTTGGCGGCCTTGAGCTCGGCGGCAAGCTCGACGAGACCGCGGAACTCATCCGGGGTGAAATCGAGCTCCTTGAGGAAGTGGCGGCCTGCAAGGTGTGTCGCCATGGTGCCTGCTCCTGGGTCGCGCATACGAGGGACGGTATTACATTGGAAGTCTATACGATACCTCGCATCACTATGCGGGCCCCGGGTGGTCGGCTCAGTCCGCTGCGTCCCGCTCGATGGGACAGCTCATGCAGCGCGGGCCCCCGCGCCCCCTGCCCAGCTCCGAACCGGGAATCTCGATCACCTCGATACCCTGCTTGCGCAGATGGGTGTTCGTCGTCACGTTGCGGTCGTACGCCACCACGACGCCCGGCTCGACTGCGAGCACATTGCAGCCGTCGTCCCACTGCTCACGCTCCGCTGCGTGCACATCCTGCTTCGCGGTCAGCACCCGGATGTCCTTCAACCCCAGGGCCGCCGCAATCGCACTGTGCATCTGCTCCGGCGGATGGTCGCTGACCCGCAGCCCCACCCCGTGTTCACCCTCCGCGGGTTCGATGGTGTACGAGCGCAGCATGCCGAGCCCGGCGTACTGGGTGAAGGTGTCGCGGTCGACCATCGTCATCACCGTGTCGAGGTGCATGAACGCCCGGGCCTTGGGCATGTCGAGCGCCACGATGGTGCGCGCCGAACCCGCGGCGAACAGCCCGCGCGCCAGCATCTCCACCGCCTGCGGGGTGGTCCGCTCACTCATGCCGATCAGCACCGCACCGTTGCCGATGACCAGGACGTCCCCGCCCTCGATGGTGGAGGGGTAGTCGTCCTGGCCTTCCGACCAGTGGTGGAAGGGGCCCGCCTGCGGACCGGTGAACAGCGGGTGGTGTTTGTAGATCGCTTCGAAGTGGACCGTCTCCCGTCTGCGGGCGGGCCAACGCATCGCGTTGATGGACACACCGTCGTAGATCCAGGCAGAGGTGTCGCGGGTGAAGATGTGGTTGGGCAGCGGGCCGAGCAGGAAGTCGTCGAGGTCCATCACATGGAAGCGGACGGAGGAAGGCTCGCGGTGCCCGGCGAGGAACTCCCGCTTGGTCATTCCGCCGATCAACGCCTCGGTCAGGGCGGCCGTGTCCATCGCGTCGAACGCGTCACGGAGATGATCCGTGGCCAGCGGACCGTACTCCTTCTCGTCGAAGACACGGTCGAGCACCAGTTTCCGGGCAGCCGGCAGTTCAAGCGACTCACACAGCAGGTCGCCGAAGAGATGGACCTCGACACCGCGGTCCCTGAGCACATCCGCGAAGCCGTCGTGCTCCTGGCGCGCGCGGCGGACCCACAGGAGGTCGTCGAAGAGCAGCGCGTCCTTGTTGGAGGGAGTGAGACGCTTCAGTTCCAGATCGGGGCGGTGGAGTATGACCCGGCGCAGCCGCCCGGTCTCGGAGTCGACGTGGAATCCCATGGAGGAAACGTTCCCAGACGGCTTTGGTTTGCGCCCCCAGGGCACGTGAACTCGCGGAATTCTTGTCGATCAGTACGAGTCGACGGGTCCGGGGGCGGAAAGGTTTCCCGCCCCCGGACCCGTGCGCGGCTCACAGCCGGGGGTCCACCGGCTCCGACTCAAGCGCCAGCACCGCGAACACGGCCTCGTGGACCCGCCACAGCGGCTCCCCATCGGCCAGCCGGTCCAGCGCCTCCAGTCCCAGTGCGTACTCGCGCAGCGCCAGCGACCGCTTGTGGCCGAGTGTCCTGCCGCGCAGCCGGGTCAGCTGGTCCTCGCGCGTGTACTCGGGGCCGTAGATGATCCGCAGATACTCCCGTCCGCGGACCTTGATCCCCGGCTGGACCAGTCGCCCCTTGTCGTCACGCACCAGCGCATCGAGGGGTTTGACGACCATGCCCTCGCCACCGGCCGCGGTCAGCTCGAGCCACCAGTCGGTACCGGCGCGTACGGACTGTTCGTCAGCGGTGTCGACGACGATGCGCCGGGTGGTCAGGAGCAGCCCGGAGCCGGTGGCGGCGTCGGCCGCCGCCAGGCGGTCCAGCCAGGCCAGTTGTGCGTCGTGCGGGACCACGGCCAGTGAGCGGCCGTGGGCGGCGAGTATCTGGAAAGGAGCGAAGCGCACGCCCTCCAGGCCATCCGTGGTCCAGCAGTAGCGGCGATAGGCATCCGTGAACGCCTCGGCCGCCTCGGCACGTTCACGCTGCCGCTCGAGGAGCCCGCCGAGGTCCACTCCGCGTGCCTCGGCGGCTTCCAGGGCCGCGGTGGCCCCGGGGAACACCGCGCCCGAGGCGGCGCCGACGGCCGCGTACTGCTTGCGCAGCAGACCGGACGCCTTGAGGGACCAGGGCATCAACTCACCGTCCAGCAGCAGCCAGTCGGTCTCCAGCTCGTCCCACAGACCGGCGTCGCCGATCGCGGCACGCAGGCGCGCCAGCACCTCCTCGGTGACCCGGGGGTCGTCGAAGAAGGGGCGGCCGGTGCGGGTGTGCAGTGCGCCGGTCGCGCCTTCCACACCGAAGCGGGCACGGGCCGCGTCCGCGTCACGGCAGACCAGCGCGACCGCGCGCGAACCCATGTGCTTCTCCTCGCACACCACCCGCCCGACGCCGTCGGCCCGGTACTGGGTGAACGCCTCTGCCGGGTGCTCCAGGTAGCCCGCCTCCTGGGAGGTGGCGGTCGGTGCCATGGTCGGCGGCAGATAGGCGAGCAGCCGCGGGTCGACCGCGAACCTGCTCATCACCTCCAGCGCGGCCGCGGCGTTCTCCTCGCGCACAGCGACCCGGCCCATCTGGCGGGTCTCCACGACTCGGCGGCCGTGCACATCGGCCAGGTCCAGCGGGCGGCCCTGGTGTCCGCCGGGTGCCTCGCCGGCGAGCGGCCTGGTCGGCTCGTACCAGACCTGCTCAGCGGCCACGTCCACGAGTTCACGCTCGGGCCAGCGCAGGGCGGTCAGCTTGCCGCCGAAGACGACGCCGGTGTCCAGGCAGATGGTGTTGTTGAGCCAGGACGCCGTGGGCACGGGAGTGTGGCCATAGACCACGGCCGCCCGGCCCCGGTAGTCCTCGGCCCACGGGTAGCGCACGGGCAGGCCGAACTCGTCGGTCTCACCGGTGGTGTCCCCGTAGAGCGCGTGCGAGCGCACCCGGCCTGAGGTGCGGCCGTGGTACTTCTCGGGCAGACCGGCGTGGCAGACCACGAGCCGGCCCTCGTCCAGGACGTAGTGGCTGACGAGTCCCTCGATGAACTCGCGCGCCTGCTCACGGAACTGCGGGTCCACCGCGTCCTCGCGCTCGAACTGCTCGATGGTCTCGGCCAGTCCATGAGTGCGCCGGACCTGGCGGCCGTTCAGCCAGCGGCCCAGTTTGTTCTCGTGGTTGCCGGGCACGCACAGGGCGTTGCCCGACGCCACCATGCCCATCACCCGACGCAGCACACCGGGGCTGTCGGGTCCCCGGTCCACCAGGTCGCCGACGAACACGGCCGTGCGGCCGTCGGGGTGCTCCCCGTCCTGGTAGCCGAGCTTGGCGAGCAGGGCGTCCAGCTCGGAGCGGCAGCCGTGGATGTCGCCGATGATGTCGAACGGTCCGGTCAGGTGCCGCAGGTCGTTGTAGCGCTTCTCCGGTACGACCCGCGCCGACTCGACCTCGGCCACGCTGCGCAGGACGTGCACCTTGCGGAAGCCCTCGCGCTCCAGGCCGCGCAGGGAGCGGTGCAGTTCACGGCGGTGGCGTGCGACGACATGGCGTGGCATGCCGGCCCGTTCGGGGCGCGCCGCGTTTCGCTCGGCGCACACGTCCTCCGGCAGGTCCAGCACGATGGCCACGGGGAGCACGTCGTGCGCCCGGGCCAGCGCGATGAGCTGGCGGCGGCTCTCCCGCTGGACGCTGGTGGCGTCCACGACGGTGAGCCGACCGGCGGCGAGGCGCTTGCCCGCAATGTAGTGCAGCACGTCGAAGGCGTCGCCGCTGGCGCTCTGGTCGTTCTCGTCGTCCGCGACCAGGCCCCGGCAGAAGTCCGAGGAGATGACCTCGGTGGGCTTGAAGTGCCGCTGGGCGAAGGTGGACTTGCCGGAGCCGGTCGCGCCGACGAGGACCACGAGCGAGAGGTCGGGTACGGACAGGGCGCGGGAGGTGCTGCCCGTGTCCGCACTGCTGTTGTTGCCGTCGTCCGCGCCGGTGGTACTTCCGGTGTCACGGATGTTCATGCCGCCACCTCCTTCTTCTCCGTCTGCGTGGTCATGGTGAACACCGCCATCTGGGTCGGTGCGCCCACCTCGGGATCGTCGTCACCGACACCGAGGTGGCTCACCTCGTAGCCGTGCCGGTGGGCGACCCGGGCCGCCCATTGCCGGAACTCCTCGCGGGTCCACTCGAAGCGGTGGTCGCTGTGGCGGACATGCCCGGCGGGCAGGCTCTCCCAGCGCACGTTGTACTCGACATTCGGCGTCGTCACGATCACCGTACGGGGGCGGGCCGAACCGAAGACCGCGTACTCGAGTGCGGGCAGCCGCGGCAGGTCCAGGTGCTCGATGACCTCACTGAGCACGGCGGCGTCATGGCCCGCGAGCCGCTTGTCCGTGTACGTGAGTGAGCCCTGGACCAGGCTGATCCGGTCCGACTGGCGCTCTCCCATCCGGTCCAGCCTGAGCCTGCGCGCGGCGATGGTGAGGGCTCGCACGGACACGTCCACACCCACGACCCGGGTGAACCTGCTGTCCTTCAGCAACGCCTGCACCAGCTGGCCCTGTCCGCAGCCCAGGTCGAGCACGGTGGCGGCGCCCGCCTCGTGCAGCGCCCCCAGGATCGCCGTACGCCGCTGCTCGGCCAGCGGGACGGGACGCTCGTCGGTGTCGGTGGTCTCGTCCACGGCGTTGTCGACGTCCTCGACCTCGAGGTCGTCGCTCTCGGCCAGCCGCACCAGTTCGAGGCGCTCCATGGCCTGACGGGTCAGACCCCAGCGCCGCGACAGATAGCGGCTGGTGATCAGCTTCTGCTCGGGGTGCTCGGCAAGCCAGCCGTCACCGGCCCGCAGCAACTTGTCGACCTCGTCGGGGGCGACCCAGTAGTGCTTGGCGTCATCGAGCACCGGAAGGAGGACGTACAACTGCCGTAGTGCGTCGGCGAGCCGCAACTCGCCCTCCAGCACCAGGCGCACGTAACGCGAGTCGCCCCACTCGGGGAATCTCTCGTCCAGCGGTACGGGGGCGGCGTCGACCGTGCTCCAGCCGAGCGGCCCGAACAACTTGCGCACCAGCTCCGTCCCGCCGCGCGCGGGCAGCGCCGGCACCTCGATCCGGAGCGGCAGTGGAGTCGCGGCCCGCTCCGGCAACGCCGAGCACACCCCGCGCAGGGCGCTCTTGAAGACGGTACTCATGGCGACGGACAGCAGCGAGGACGCGGCGTACGGCCGATCGTTGACATACTGCGCCAGCGCGGAATCCGGCGCGCCCCCGCGCCCCTTCCCCCTGCCGCGCCGCACCAGCGCCACGGGATCCACCTCCAGCAGCAGCGCCGCCGTGCAGCGCTCGGCGGTGGCCTCGGGGTAGAGGACGTGCGCGGTGCCGTGGGAGGTCGAGAACGTCTGCGCCTTGTCCGGGTGCTTGTGCAGCAGAAAGCCCAGGTCGGTGGCAGGACGCTCCGGGGTGCCGGTGGTGGAGATCGTCAGGAACACGTGTCCGAGTATTGTCGGTTCGGAGCCGGCCCACCAGGCGTTTTCCACGGTACAGCCGCGAGGAGCGATCATGCGGTCGCGGCCGTCGCAGCTGACGGTCAGGCGCAGGGCCCTACCGGCCTCCGACGACGCCCGCCAGCACGGCGACAAGCTCCGGGCCCACGCGGCAGCAGCCGCCGATGAGCCGGGCACCTGCCGACTGCCAGCCGCGGGCCTTGGCCGGGTCGAAGGTGGCGCGGCCGTACCAGCGGCCCGCCGCGGCGTCCCAGCGCTCGCCGCTGTTGGGGTAGACGACGACCGGCTTGTCCGTCTCGCGGGCGGCCAGCTCCACAGCGCGTTCCGCGTCGGCGGGATCGCAGCAGTTGACGCCGACGGCGATCACTTGGTCGTTCCCGGCGGCCAGGGCGAAGGCGGCGGCGAGGTCCTGGCCGGCCCGGGTGCGCTCGCCCGCCACGGTGTACGAGAGCCACAGGGGAAGCCCGGTGTCACCGGCTGCGGCGAGCAGGGCCTCGGCCTCGTCCGTGTCGGGCACGGTTTCCAGGGCGAGGGCGTCGGGCCGGGCTGCGGCCAGGGCCTGGATACGGGGGCGGTGGAAGTCCGCCAGCTCCCGCACGGTGAGCCCATAGCGGCCCCGGTACTCGCTACCGTCCGCGAGCGCGGCGCCGTACGGACCCACCGATGCCGCCACCCACACCTCGCGCGGCACACCGGCCGCTGCGGCGCGGGCCAGTTCCACGCTGAGGGCCGGCAGTGCGGCTGCTCTGGAACGGCTCAGGCCACGGCGGTCGAAGCCCCCGGCGGTCGCCTGATAGCTGGAGGTGATCAGCACGTCCGCGCCCGCCCGCGCATACGCCGTGTGCGCGGCCTCGATCTGCTCGGGGCCGTCTGCGAGCAGCCGCGCCGACCAGAGTTCGTCGGACAGGTCGCAGCCCTGCGCCTCCAGCTGGTTGGACAGGCCTCCGTCGAGCACGAGCGGCCGTTCCGCGAGGGCGGCGGCAAGGGCGCGGACGGGCTTCACCGACGCTCAGCCCAGTCGGCTCTGGACCTGGGAGGCGATCAGTTCCAGATGGTCGAGATCATGGAGGTCCAGGATCTGGAGATAGACCCGGGAGGTTCCGATCTCCGCGTACCGGCCGAGCTTGTCCACGACTTCGGCCGGCGATCCGGCGAGTCCGTTGGTCTTGAGCTCGTCGACCTCGCGCCCGATGGCGGCGGCACGGCGGGCGACCTCCGCGTCGTCCCTGCCCACGCAGACGACGAGGGCGTTGGAACAGCGCGGCTCGTCCGGCTCACGACCGGCTTCAGCGGCGGCGGCCCGCACCCGGCCGAACTGGCGCTCGCTGTCCTCGATCGAAGCGAAGGGGACGTTGAACTCGTCGGCGTAGCGAGCGGCCAGCCGCGGTGTGCGGGTCGCGCCGTGGCCGCCGATGAGCACCGGGATCTTGTCCTGGGCGGGCTTGGGCAGTGCGGGCGAGTCCTCCAACTGGTAGTGGCTTCCCCGGTAGGTAAACGTCTTTCCGGGTTCCGTGGCCCACAGGCCGGTCACGATGGCCAGTTGCTCTTCGAGCCGGGCGAACTTCTCCTTGGGGAAGGGAATGCCGTATGCCTTGTGCTCCTCCTCGAACCACCCCGCCCCCAGTCCCAGCTCGACCCGTCCACCGGACATCTGGTCCACTTGGGCCACCTGGATGGCGAGCACCCCCGGCAACCGGAACGTACCTGCCGTCATCAGGGTGCCGAGCCTGATCCGCTTGGTCTCGCGGGCAAGGCCCGCGAGGGTGATCCAGGCGTCGGTGGGCCCAGGCAGTCCGTCGGCCGAGCCCATGCTCAGATAGTGGTCGGAGCGGAAGAAGGCATCGAATCCGAGGTCCTCGGTGGCCTTGGCGACGGCCAGCAGGGTGTCGTAGGAGGCCCCTTGCTGGGGCTCGGTGAAGATACGCAGATCCATGCCTCCATCCTGCACCTCCGTCCGCGTTTCAACCTTCCGGCGGCCCCGTGCCGCCCTCGGGTGCGTCCCCGCGGCATGCGGCATCACGGCGGTCTGGTGGCCGAGTCGGGACCGACCCGGCCGCGCTCCTGCGGGGAGAGTCTTCGAAGCATCGCCTGCACCCGGTCACCCGACTCGTCCGTGGCGTCGATGGCTTCGATGCACTGCCAGTACAGGCCCTCCTCATCCGTCGCGCAGGCGACCCCGACCAGTGCTATGCCGACCTCACCGAGCAGGGTGCTCAGCAACGTCAGCGCACGCGGCGGATCGGAGACTGCGGTGAGCTGCGCCGCACGGGGGCCGGCGGTGTGCAAAAGCCGCACGTCAGGCGGACTGCCTCCGCGTCCACCGCCCTCGCCGAGTGCGCGTGCCTCCCCTCTCAGCTCCTTGGGGCCGCACAAGGCCAGTTGGCTGCCGATCGCCTGCGCGAGGGCCTCTGCCTGCCATGCCTCCGCCACCACCTCCGCAGCGTCCCGGCAATGCGCGAGCGCTAGTCGGCCCGCCGCGATGAGTCGCTCCGCTTCCATGTACGCCGCCCCCGTTCATACGACTTCCCTCCACTGAGTCACTACCCAGAGTGAAGGCACTCCAAAGGAAACGCCAGGGGAATTCGGAAATCTGTGGACAGGAGACCGCTTGTGGATAGATCATTCACTCCGTAGAGTGACGATCAAGCTCCCGATGAACCGTCGCCTGAGCGCTCGGCACCGGTACCCTCGCCGTCCGAACCCACACCATCGGAACGCTCACCACCGGAACTCCCGGTGGTCGACCGTTCCGCGGCGGGGAAACGCAGCTCGTTCCGGTCGATCTTCGCGGCGAGCGCGCTCAGCGGATCGATCCCGAGCACCTCGCAGAACTGGAGCAGATAGGCGAGGACATCCGCGACCTCATCGGCCACCCGATGCGCCTTCCCGGGGTCGTCCATGACCCCCGCGGACTCCTCCGGTGTCAACCACTGGAAGATCTCCACGAGTTCCGCCGCTTCGACCGTAAGGGCCACCGCCAGGTTCTTGGGGGTGTGGTACGGCCCCCAGTCACGAGCCGCGGCGAACTCCACCAGCCGGCGTTGCAGTGCTTTCACGTCCAGTTCCGTCACGGCACAGGTCTACCACCGCCACCCCTTCCAGCTCCCGCGCGAACGCCCCGCTCCCGCTCACCGCACCCACGAGACGAAGAGCAGGCCAACCGCTCGCCGACGATGCGCGGTTCAGGTTCGGCCTGCACCGCGAGGTCAAGCCGGACAGGGCCCGCCACGCCCGAGACGGTGCAGCGGAAGGGGGTGGGCCGCGTTGATCCGTGCGTGCAAATGCCTGATGCTGCCCACCGTGGGCCAGGCCGCCGCGCTCGGCGAGATGCTGCGCGATCACTGCTCGCTCTACAACGGCGCGTTGCGGGAACGTCGAGACGCCTACCGGCACGCCTCGAAGACGAGTATCAAGTACGGGCAGCAGTCCGCGCAGCTCAAGGAGATCCGGGCGTTCGATCCGGAGCGTCAGGGCCGCTGGTCGTTCTCCTCACAGCAGCCCCTGCCCGCGACCGGCAGCGTGGTCGGCATCGACATGGGCATCGCCTCGTTCCTCACCACGTCCAACGGTGAGCACGTCGCCAACGCCGCGCCGAAGCCGAACCCCGAACAGCCGGGCGGCTTCCTGCCCAACGGGTCCGCCGCCAAGGCCGGGTTGAACCGTTCGATCTCGGTTGCCGGCTGGGGGGGTGTTCCTCGCGATCCTGAATGCCAAGGCTGAGAGTGCCGGACGGGAAGTGATCGCCGTGGACCCCCGCGACACCTCCCGAACCTGCCCCGAACGCGGGCACATCGCCAAGGAACCGGCCCACACAGGAGAAGTTCCACTGCGTGGGCTGTGGCCACCAGGCACACGCCGACGTTGTCGGGGCACTCAACGTTCTACGGGCCGGGCTGGTCCGTCGCGAAGCCGCACCGGCATAGCGAGAAGCCCCCGCCCCTCAGGTGAGGAAGGAGTCACAGACCTTCAGCACGCTCGACCAGGGACCGTGCCCGCTCAACCGTCCACAGCAGGCGGAGACCGCCTATCCGTGCGGTACGGCCGCAGCAGCCACCCCGTCGACCTCCGTGCCGTGCGGAGCGAGCAGGAAGACGTTGCGGTCGACCCGGTGCATCGCGCTACCGAGCCCGAAGACCACGCCGCTGCTGAAGTCCAGAATGCGCTTGGCCACGTCGGGGTCGGCACTCGTCAGATCCAGCAGCACCGGGATCTGCGCAATGAGGCGCTCGGCGACCTCCCGCGCGTCGGCGAACACCTGCACCCTGAGCACCACCATGCGGCGCTGCTCGGCCTCCGCGACATAGGCTTCCTCGTAGCCCCGCGGAATCGTGCGGTGGTCCACTCGCGACGGCCACTCGTTGCGACCGCGCAGTGGGACGACCTGGGCCAGGCCCTCCCACTGCTCGTCGGTGACGTCGTACCTCTCGTACCTGCTCATGGGGACCATCCTGGCGCCCCTCACCCGTTCGGCCCAACTCCGACACGGGTTGTCGCCACACCACTTCGTCCGCTCGTCGGTTCGTCACTTCGCCATGATCTGCTTCAACGCGATGTTCGGCTAGAAGGCTGCTGAAAATCTTGTTGTGGGGGCGGTCCGCCGGTGGCGGGGCCGCCCTCCGTGCTTCACGGTGTGGCCGGGGTCAGGGTCCAGGTGCCGTCGGCGGCCACTTCGAGGCCGAGGTTGACGAGCCGTCGGAGGTTGAGGGCGGCGGCTCGGTTGCGGAGCCAGGTGTCGTTCTTGAGGGTGCCGAGGTAGCGCAGTCTGCGGTTGCCTTTGGTGGTCAGCCAGGCGATGCCGCGTTCGACGGGTGGCCGCCAGCGGCGGTAGGTGTCTTTCCAGGCGGGGTCGGTGGCCTGGGCACGGGCGTCGGCCAGGCGCTGGTGCTGGGGGTGGACTTGCAGGACGCGGCCGGTCTTGGAGGTGGTGCAGCGTTCGCGCAGCGGGCAGCCGGCACACAGCTTCTTGAACTGAGCCTGCCGCAAGCCGGTCTTCCGGGGCTTGCCGAGGGGGACGATGTGCCCGGCAGGGCAGGTGACCTGGCCGTTCTCGGTGTCGATGTGGAAGTCGTCGCTGGTGAAGCCGCCGGGCACGGCCGCGCGAAGCGGGGGTGGTTTGAGGACGGCGTCGTGGCCCTGCTGTTCGAGGTGGTCGCGCAGGTCGGCGGTGCCGTAGGCGGAGTCGCCGAGCACCTCGCACGGCTCGTCCTCGGCGGCGAGGAGGTCCTCGGCGATCTTCGCCTCGTGGTTCTCGGGGCCGCAGCCCGCGGCGAGGGCGACCTCGGTGAATAAGCCGGTCTCCGGCTCGACGGCGACGTGGCCCTTGAAGCCTTCCTGGTGGCGGGTGCGGTTCTTGTGGATGTGCCTGGCCTCGGGATCGACGGTGGACACCACGCGGTCGCGGACGGTCCCCTGGGTGATGCGCCAGCGCCCGTCGCGCCCGTCGGAGCCCTCGGCGGGCTCCACATCCTGGCCCGCGACCAGCGCCAGCAGGCCGACCGCGTTCGCGGCCCGCTCGCCCAGCTCCTGCTCGGGCAGGCGGCCCAACAGGTTGAGCGCGTCCGTGACCAGCGCGTCCACCAACCCGGCGCGGGCCTGCTCGTCGTCCCAGGCGATCTTCGGCTTGCCCGGGTCGGTGTAGTCGTGAGCGGTGCAATGCCCGGCGGCGACGCGGCCGGCGCCGGGGACCTCGCGGATCACCCGGCGGATCGCCGAGATCAGCTGGGTGACCGTGTCCTGGGTGGCCACCGCGTCGTCGAACACCGTGGAGTCCAGCGCGCGGCGCCGCTTCCCGCGCAGGATGCCGGTGGCGGCCACGACCTCCTTGACCCGGGTGAAGATCCGCCCCGGATCCGAGGACCGCTGCAGGCGGCGCCGGAAGTAGGTCAGCAGCGACGGGTCGAACGCCGTGTCGTTCAGCCCCAGTCCGCACGCCGCCTTCCACCGCAGGTCGCACCGCAGCTCCAGCACGGTCTCCACATCCGAGGTCCCGAACAGGCTCTGCAGCACCACCGCCGTCGCCAGCACCTGCGGCGGCAGGCTCGGCCGCCCGTTGGCCGAGGGGTACATGTCCGCGAACATCTCCGGCGGCAGCAGCCGCTCGCGGTGCTCGGCCAGGAACGCGAACACACTCCCTGCCGGGATCAGCTCCCGGCAGGTCTCCCACACATCCGGCCCGACCGTCTCCCCGGCCCATTCCCCCTGCACACACAGCAGTCTGGCCCCGCGGGGCCACCCGCGGGGCCCAAACCCGAGATTTTCAGTGATCTTCTAGGGCGTGTTGCGAAAGTCCCTCCTGACCCGCGACGCCTGGCACGCACGCTCGCTGCGTTGTCGGAGTCATCCACGTACGTCCAGTACGAGGATGATCCTCCGCCTTGCGATCGCACGCACCAGACGCCGCAGGCCCCGCCCTGCGGGCGGACGGAGCTACTTTCGCAACACGCCCTAAGGCAGCTTTGGCCTGCTTCTCCCTGACGGCCTCCTGAGAGGCCACCGCACCGCCGTTCCACCGCTGGGAGCCGCCCATGAACCGGCCGACCTCGTGGATGCCGGCGAAGCTCCGGATCGCGCCGAGCGCGACCAGCACGATCGCGCCGACGATCGAGACCGGAAGCAGGGCAGGGACGGTGCCGCGCACCGGATCGGCCCAGAAGTTGCCCAGTTCACCGGAGCGGGACCGGGTGAGGTCGCGTACCAGGGCCACGGCCGCGGAGACGAGGTTGAAAGCCTGGTCCGGGTCGATCGAGGCGAAGCCGAGCGAGCCCGGCAGGCTGCCCCGGACGCGCTGCAGCAGATACACGGGGCGCCACCCTCCCAGGGGGCGTCCCGGGCGGTCGGGGGCCCATCATGAACAGGTCAGGGATGGATCGCCCCCGACGTCGCCGTCAATGGCGCACCACTGCCGCCCCAGCGCAGGGCGATGATCTCCGCGGCCACGGAAACCGCCACCTCCTCCGGTGTACGGGCTCCCAGGTCCAGTCCGACGGGTGAGCGCAGCCGGGCCAGTGCCTCCTGGCCGAGACCGGTTCCGCGAAGACGTTCCAGCCGGTCGTCGTGGGTGCGACGGCTGCCCATCGCGCCGATGTAGGCGGCGGGGCGACGCAGGGCTTCCTCCAGCAGCGGTACGTCGAACCTAGGATCGTGTGTCAGTACGCAGATGACTGTGCGGGAGTCGGTCTCGGTGGCGCCGAGATAGCGGTGCGGCCAGTCCACCACGACCTCCACGCCTTCGGGAAAGCGCCTGGGCGTGGCGAAGACGGGTCGCGCATCACAGACGGTCACCCGATAGCCGAGGAAGCCGCCGATACGGGCGACGGCGGCGGCGTAGTCGATGGCGCCGAACACGAGCATCCGCGGCGGCGGCGCGAACGACTCCAGGAACACGGCGACACCGTCCTCGCGGCGCTGCCCCTGCGGACCGTAGTGCCGCGTCACGGTGGCACCCTGGGCGAGCTCTCCGCGGGCGTCCGCGGTGACGGCGGTGTCGAGGCCGGGCGTACCGAGCGTGCCCGCGGCCTCGTCGGGCCAGACGGCCAGCGCGGCACCGCGCTGCGCCGGACCGTCCGTCACCACCGCCAGCGTCACCGGGCGGTGGGACAGTACGGATTCGGCCACGGCGCCGAACACCGTCTCGGCTTCCCGGGACACCCTGCGTACCAGCACGGTGATCTCGCCGCCGCAGGTCAGTCCCACGGCGAAGGCGTCGTCGTCGCTGTAGCCGAAGGTCCGCAGCCGTGGCTCACCGTCGGCGATGACCTCGCGGGCGAGCTCGAACACCGCCCCTTCCACACATCCTCCGGACACACTGCCCAGGACCTCGTCGTCAGGGCCTACCGCCATCGCCGCGCCGGGTCCACGCGGTGTGCTGCGGTTCACGGCGACGACGGTGGCCAGGGCGAAGGGCCGGCCCGCCGCGTACCACCGGGCCAGCGCCGGCAGAATCTCGCGCATCGTCCGCTCCTCCCACGAGGGTCCCGGCCTCATGGTCCATGGTCCGCTGCCGTGGCTCCCGCCGCGACGCGGCCGGGCGGCGAAAGACACGGAAGAACGGAAGAAATGAAGGGCGGGCCCGATAAGGACCCGCCCCTCCTCCGATTTCAAGGCGTCACATGGTCGCCTTGGGTGTGGCGTGCGGTGTGCACGTCACATCGGCGCTGTCCAGCTTGCCGCTGAGCAGGTAGGTGTCGACGCGGTCGTTGACGCAGGGGTTGACCAGACCGGTCACCCCGTGCGAGCCGGCATCCTTCTCGGTGATCAGACGCGAACCCTTGAGGCGCTTGTGCAGCTCGACGGCGCCGTCGTAGGGGGTGGCGGCGTCGCGCTCCGCCTGCACGATGAGCACCGGCGGCAGGCCCTTGCCGGTACGCACCTGCACTGGGGTGTGCTGCTTCGTCGACCACGTGGCACAGGGCAGGTTCATCCAGGCGTTGGCCCAGGTCATGAACGGATTTTCCTTGTGCAGACGGGTGTTGTCGCGGTCCCACTTCTTCCAGCTGGTGGGCCACTTGGCGTCGGCGCACTCGACAGCGGTGTAGACGGCGTTGCTGTTCTCCGCCGAGATGTTGCCCGCAGTGTCCGACATGTCGGGGGCGGCGGCGGCGACCAGCGCCTGAGTGTCACCCGCGAGGTACTTGCTCCAGGTCTGGGCGATGGGCGCCCAGGCGGAGTCGTAGTACGGAGCGCTCTGGAAGAAGCCGATGAGTTCGGCCGGGCCCACCACCCCACCGAGGGGCTTCTTCTTGGCGGTTGCCCGCAGCCCGATCCACTGCTGCTCGACCTTCTCCGGGGTGTCCCCGATGTGGAAGACGGAGTCGTTCTTGGCGACCCACGCCTTCCAGTCGTCCCAGCGGGTCTGGAACGCGACGTCCTGGTCGAGGTTCGCCTGGTACCAGACCTTTTCGCGGGATGGGTTGACCACGCTGTCGACGATCATACGCCTAACGTGGCTCGGGAAGAGCGTGGCGTAGACCGCGCCGAGGTACGTGCCGTAGGAGACACCAAGGAGGTTGAGCTTCTTCTCGTGCAGGGCGGCCCGGATGACATCCAGGTCGCGTGCGGTGTTCGGCGTGGTCATGTGCGGCAGCATCCAGCCGCTGCGCTCGGCGCAGCCGTCCGCGTACTCGGCCGCGAGCTTGCGCTGTGCGCGCTTGTCGGCCTCGCTGTCCGGCACCGGGTCGGGCTTCGGAGCCTTGACGAAATCCTGCGGGTCGACACAGGAGATGGGCGTGGAGTGGCCGACACCACGGGGATCGAAGCCGACGAAGTCGTACGCCTTCGAGACCTTTGCCCACAGAGGGTTCCTGTTGGTGACCCTGGTCGGGAAGCGCATCCCGGAACCACCGGGGCCACCGGGGTTGTAGAGCAGCGCGCCCTGACGCTCCTCTTTGGTGCCCGTGTTGCCGATTCGGTTCACAGCGATCTTGATCTGCTTGCCGGTCGGGCGTGCGTAGTCGAGCGGAACACTGACATAGCCGCACTGAATGGGCTTGGCGAAGCCCCAGTCCTCCGGGCAGACAGCCCAGTCGATGCCCTTGGCTGCCGCGCGCGCCGCCGCGATCCGGACACCGTGCGCCTCGGACGTTCCGTGGCCACGGCTTTCGGCGGTGGCCGCCGGTGCCATGATCGCGCCCGCTATGAGGCTGCCCGCGACCAGCGTGCCGGCCGAACCCAGCACTGCAGTGCGTCTCACCTGGAACCCTCCCCTGATGGTGTGGAGTTGTACCGGGTGATCCTTTCGCGCGAGGCGTGGTGCGGAATAGGTCGGACTTGCGTTCTTTGCCGAACCCATAACCGGTGAGGAAAGTACCGCTGAGCGGTGCGCGCCCCGCGGGCACGCCGTGCGGACCGACGCACTGCCGGGCCGGCGCGCGGGCCGGGCGACTCGGTCGGGCGCCTCGGGCCCCGGCACCTCGGGCCACGCGGAATCGCCCCGGCACCTCGGGCCACGACGAATCCGCACCGGCACCTCGGTCCGGGTGGTGGCGGGACGACCGTACGGAGGCCGAGCCAGGGGGCCGGCGCACCTCGCCACGGAGTCCGGCGGCGGCGAGGCTGGAGCCGGCGGACAGGTGCCGCCGTGGAGAGCGTGGTACCGGAGGGAGCACTGTGATCGCGCCATGTGCCGAGGAGGGACCCGAGCGGGAGAGACCGCCTCGTGCCCGGCTGCGGCTGCTGGCCGACCAGCCTGGCGAGGCGTCACGGGACGCCGGTGGCGCACGGCCCACGCCGGACACGGACAGATGGGAAGCGGCCTTGGTGAAGGATCTCGCTGCCGTGCTGTTCGCCTCGTTCGCGAGGAAGGACCAGCGGGAGAAGGGCGAGCAGTACCTGCACGGGCTGCTGAGGGCGCACGGACGGAAGTCCATCCGCCGTATCGCCGCTGCGGTCGGAGGAGCGGCCGCAGAGCAGAGTCTGCACCACTTCGTCTGCAGCTCCACCTGGGATTGGATGCCGGTGCGGGAGGCACTCGCCAGCTATACGGAGGAGGCCCGTCCGGCCCGGGCGTGGGTAGTGCGGTCCATGGCGATCCCCAAGGCGGGCGAGCACTCGGTGGGAGTGGACCGGATGTTCGATCCGTGCCTGGGGCACTCCTTC